>NZ_CP027774.1:600000-900000 GCF_003019815.1 Variovorax sp. PMC12 | reverse complement strand
GCCGAAGGGGGCCTGCGCGTGGACACCGCCAGCCTCACGGCCGGCTGGGCCAATGCCAATGCGCCGGTGCAGACGCAGAACGGCGGCCGTACGCAGGTCACCGTCACGCAGACCGGTGAGCGCGCGATCCTGAACTGGGAGACCTTCAACGTCGGACGCAACACCACGCTCCGGTTCGAGCAGCAGCCCAGTTGGGCCGTGCTCAACCGCGTGAACGACCCGAAGGCACGCCCCTCGCAGATCCAGGGGCAGATCCAGGCCGACGGTACGGTGATGGTGGTCAACCGCAACGGCATCGTGTTCAGCGGCAGCAGCCAGGTCGACACGCGCAACCTGCTGGCCTCCGCCGTGGGCATGACCGATGCGCAGTTCAAGCGCGGCATCTACAGCGAGGCACTCGGCACCGGTTTCGTGCCGACGCTGGCCAACGATCTGACCGCGAGCGCCACCGCCGTCGCCAGCGGCAACGCCACGGGCGATGTGATCGTGGAACCCGGTGCGCGCATTTCCACGCGCCAGCCGCAGACCGTGACCGAGGGCGGGGGTTACGTGCTGCTGGCCGGACGCGAGGCGCACAACCGCGGCACCATCCTCACGCCGGGCGGGCAGACCACACTCGCCGCCGGCGACAGCTTCGTGATCCGCAAGGGCCTGGGCACCGACAGCAACCAGCAGTCGAGCACGCGCGGCAACGAGGTCACCCCCGCGCGCAACAAGGACAGCACCGCCGGCAGCGTCTCCAACTCGGGCCTGATCCAAGCGCTGACCGGCGACATCACGCTGACTGGCCGCACGGTCGAGCAATCGGGCGTGCTGCTGTCCAGCACCAGCGTCACCACGCGGGGCACGCTGCACCTGAACGCCACGGGCAATGCGGGCGAGGCCGATGCGCGCGTCACGCTCGCACCCGGCAGCGTCAGTGCCGTGCTGCTGGACGACAGCAAGGCCACCGCGCTCGACGTGCAGCGCGATGCGCTCATCAAGGAATCGGCCAACCTCTCGGACGGCGCGTACAACCGGCGTGACCTGTCGCTGGTGCAGATCGCGTCCAGCGGCAACGTGGAGTTCCAGTCCGACTCGATGACGCTGGCCACCGGCGGCCAGGTCAACGTGAATGCAACGCGCCGCGTCCATCTGGCCGAGCGCGCGGCCATCGACGTCGCGGGTGCGGTGGGCGTGCGCGTGGCCATGGCGTCGAACAACATCGAGGTGAACGTCCAGGGCAACGAGCAGCGCGATGCACCGGGCAATCGCGACAGCAAGAACCTGAACAACGCCAACCTCTGGATCGACCGCCGCTACCTGGTGCGCGTGCCCGCGGGCACCAACGGCTACGCCACCGAGCGCTGGTACACCGGCGGCGGGCTGCTCGAGGTGAGCGGCTACCTGAACACTGGCGGCCACGGCATCGGCGAGTGGGCCGCGTCCGGCGGCACCGTGGCCTTCGGCGGCGGCGAGCTCGTGACACGCGCCGGCTCGGCCATCAACGTGTCGGGCGGCTCGCTCGACGTGCAGACCGGCATGCTCAAGCAGAGCTGGCTCATGGGCAAGGACGGCCGGCTCTACAACCTGTCGAACGCGCCCGGCGACATGCTCTACACCGGTGTGTACCGTGGCTTCGAAAACCCGCACGCGCGCTGGGGCAAGAACACCACCGAGTTCTTCTACAACCCGTTGATCGGCGCGCGCGAGCTGCTGGAGAACGGCTACACCGTGGGCCGCGATGCGGGCCGCGTGATCGTGGGCACGACGTCGGCGGTGCTGGAAGGCGACGTCGAGGCCACCGTGTTCCAGGGCGACCGCCAGCGCAATGCGCCCGACGCGGCGCTCGACGGCTACCGGCAGTTGCAGACGGCGGCACCGCGCGCGGGCCAGCTCGTCATCGGCCAGCTGCGCCCGGTGTTCGACACCGGCACCGGCATGCTGCGGGACAGCCCGCAGGCCGCGGCCGAACGCATCGACATCGGCGCGGCGCCGCGCATCGCCAACAGCCTGCGGCTGGAAGACGCGCTGCCCGACGAACTGAACGGCAAGCTGAAGATCGACGCCGGCTGGCTCAACGGCCTGGCGCTCGGCGGCTTCAAGGCCTATGCCACCGGCGGCATCACGGTCGACGCCGACGTGGCGGTGGGCAGCGGCGGGAGCATCGCGCTGCACGCGACGCAGGTCGACGTCAAGGCGAACCTCACTGCGCGCGGCGGCAGCATCGCGCTGGGCAACATGGTCGGGCGGCTGCAGTCCGGCAGCACGACCAGCTGGCTCGACCAGCCGATTGCCGCCGAGCCGCCCAAGGGCTACACGCCGGGCGTGGACGTGGCCGGCGGCGTGGTGCTCGATACGCGCGGCCTCTGGACCAACCTGCGCAGCAACGCCGCCGACATCGGTGGCCTGCCGTACGTGAACGGCGGCAGCGTTTCCATCAGCAGCACGGGCGACGTGCGGCTGCACGCCGGCACGGTGATCGACACCTCCTCGGGCGCCGCCATGATGGCAGATGCGTCGCTGCAGGGCGGGCGCGGCGGTGACATCACGCTCAAGTCGAACCAGTACGACGCCACCGGCCGCGGCGCAGGCGCGCTGCTGCTCGACGGCGAGCTGCGCGGCCACGGCGTCAAGGGTGGCGGCACGCTGAGCATCGACACCGGCATCGGCGTGGCCATCGGCGGCGGCGTGCTCGCCAACCCGGGCCGGCTGTCGGCGGGCGAAGCGGTGCCGGTGCACCTCACGCTGGCGCAAGCCTTCACCATTCCCGCGGGCACCGTGCTGCCGCAGGACTTCAGCTACGTCGCGAACACCGTCGCGCCGGGCGAGGCGCTGAAGGTCATGCCGGTGTTCTCGCCCACCCGCGCCTACACGCTGCCCGCCGACTGGGTGGTGCCCGCCGCGACCGTGGCCTGGGAGTACGTGGTCGTCTACAGCAAGGCCGGCAACATCTACACGAGCGGCGGCACGGTGCCTGCAGGCACCGAGCTGGTCAACATCTCCGGCAAGATGGCGCCGGGCTACGTGGTGCCCGCCGCCGCGTTCCCCAACGGCATGCCGGTGCCCGACTACACCGCCACCGTGGCTGCGGGCACGCCGTTCGCGCGCGATGTGGTGCTGGGCGCGGGCGCGCTGCTGATGGCCGGCAACCGGCTCCCGGTCGACGTGGCGGTCAAGCCGCTGCTGGTGCTCGACGACGGCCTTTTCCAAAGCGGCTTCTCGCGCTACAGCGTGAGCGCCCAGCAGGGCGTGCAGGTGGCCGGCGGCGCGCGGATCGACGTGGCCATGCCCGTGCTGCGCGCCGACGTGGCCGCGGCGCGCGCCACGGCCACCGGCGCCGATCCATCGGCGGTGCTGCAGCGCTGGCTGCCGCCGCTGTGGCAGGAAGATCCGCTCAAGGGCGTGCTCACGCAGCGCGCCGGCGCCGATCTGGCGCTGAACGCGGGCTCTGTCTACAGCCAGGCGCCATTGGCGGTGGGCCAGGGCAGTGCAATCTCGGTCGATCCGGGCCGCGCGCTCACGCTCACGGGCAACGGGCAGATCACCATCGACGGCACGCTCAACGCATGGGGCGGCCGCATCGGCGTGCTGCCGGGCGCCTTTGGCACTGGCAACGACGTGAACCGGCCGTCCGGCGCGGCCAATGCCACCTCGATCTGGATCGGCGACCACGCGGTGCTCGACGCCGCCGGCCGCGCCGACACTGCGGTCGACTCGAAGGGCCGCGTGTACGGCCGGGTGGGCAAGGGCGGACGCATCGAGATCGGCGCGGCCTACAGCGCCGACGCGCGCCTGGTGGACGCGGCCGACGCCTTCGTGGTGCTGCGGCCCGGCGCGCGGCTCGATGCATCGGGTGCCGCGGCGCGGCTGGACCTGCCGGGGCGCGGCACGGTGGAGGTGACCAGCGACGGCGGGGTGATCTCACTGGCCTCGTACCGCGGCATGTTCCTGGACGGGAGCCTGCGCGCGGCCGCCGGCGGCGCGGGTGCGGCCGGCGGCACGCTGGCGCTGAGCCTGGAGACGCCCAACTACGGCGTGGTCGGCAGCCAGGACCTGAAGGGCATCAACGTCGACGACGCGGTGCGCGTGCCGCGCGAGCTGGTGCTGGCGCAGTCGCAAGGCGACAGCGGTCTTTCGGCCGGCCTGAAGGCGGGCGAGCGCGAGGCAGCGCTGGCCTACGGCCACGCCCGCATCGGCGTGGACCGCATCGCCGCGGGCGGCTTTGACAACCTCTCGCTGATGGCCAACGGCCTCGCGAGCTTCGACGGCAACATCGACCTGCGCCTGGGCCAGAGCCTGCGCCTGACGGCCAGCGCGATCGACTTGGCCGAAGGCGCCGCTCCCGGCGCGCAGGTCAACCTGGCCGCGCCTTACATCCGCCTGGCCGGCAGCACGCGCACGCAGGCCGACAACTACATCATGCCGAACCCGGTGCGCGGCTCGAAGAACGGTGGCACCGGCGGCGGCGCGCTCGGCCTGCCGCTGGTGGCCGAAGGCTCGCGCCTGTCGCTGGACGCGCAGCTGATCGACATCGTCGGGGTGGTCAACACCGGCGCGCGCGGCACCATCGTCCAGAACGCGGCCGAGCCGCTGGTGGTCGAACGCAAGGCCTTCGACCAGATCGCGATGCGAAGCGGCGGCGACGTTCGCCTGTCGCAGGCGGCCACCTTCTACACGCCCGGCAACCTGACGCTGGCGGCTTCGCAGATCTACCCCGCAATGAACGACAGCGGCAGCTTCTTCGTGGGCGAGCGCGGCGGGGTCGATGCATACGGCACGCTGGTTCGCGAGTTCGATCCGGCGCGCAGCCTGACCATCGAGCGCATCGATCCCTCGGCACCGCTACCCGCGCAGCCTTACTCGGTGTTCGGCAGCCTGAGGTTCGCCGCGGCCACCGTGAACCAGGGCGGCGTGGTGCGTGCGCCGCTGGGCGAGATCACGCTGGGCGCGATCGGGGGAAGCTCGCTCACCGGCGAGGTCAACCTGCTGCCCGGCAGCGTCACCTCGGTCAGTGCCAACGGCCTCACGATGCCTTATGGCGGCACGCTCGACGGCCTGAGCTACATGCACGATGGCAAGGACGTGGTGTGGAAGGGCGTGGGCAACGACCCCTCGGTCACGCTGGCCGCGCACGCGGTGAGCGTGCGCGAAGGCGCCGTGCTCGACCTGAGCGGCGGCGGCGAGCTCACCGGTGCGGCGTTTCTCGCAGGGCGCGGCGGCTCGACCGACGCGCGCATGAACCCGCTGGTGCAGACCACCGCGCGCGGCACCTTCACCCTGCCTGGCCTGGCCACCAACCCGGTGTACGCCATCGTCCCGGGGGCGCAGGCCGGTTATGCGCCGCTGGTCGCCGAGCATGGCGCGGGCGACCCCGCGCTGGGCCGCCAGATCACCGTCGCCGCAGGCGTGCCCGGCCTGCCCGCCGGCACCTACACGCTGCTGCCCTCGACCTTCGCGCTGCTGCCCGGCGCGTTCCGCGTCGAGCTCAACGGCTTGGCGCCGAACCTGCCGCCCTCGGGCGTGACGGTGCCCATGCGCAACGGCTCCTACGCCGCCGCGGCGCAGCTCGGCACGGCCAACACCGCCATCCGCGACACGCTGCCCACGCAGGTGTTCGTGACGCCGGCCGACACGCTGCGCAGCTACTCCCAGTACAACGAGACCTCCTACGCCGACTTCGCGATCGCGCGGGCACAGCGCGACGGCGTGCCGCGCCCGCTGCTGGAGCGCGATGCCAAGATGCTGCGCCTGGACCTGGCCGCGCCTGCCAGTGCCGGCGCGACCAGCGACGCCCCGGCGCTGCGCTTTGCCGGCCAGGTCGACTACACGCCGGGTGCGGGCGGCTTCGGCGGCAGCGCGCTGCTGGTCGGCGGTTACGGCAAGCGCTACGAAGTGCTGGCCGATGGCGCCGCGCCCACGCCGGACTTCAAGGGCGTCTCGGTCCATGCCGGCGCGCTCAACGCCATCGCCGCGCCGCGGCTGGGCATCGGCGGGCTGCCGAGCGTGAGCTACGTGGACTACACGGGCACCTCGCAGCGCGCCAACATCGCGAGCTTCCTCACCGGCGCGGCCGACATCGTGCTGCGCGAAGGCGCCGTGCTGCGTGCCGGCGAAGTCTTCTTCGTCACCAACACCAAGGCCGGCGGCATCGTGATCGAGCAGGGCGCGGGCATCAACACGCTGGGCCGCGGCCGCGCGGCCTGGGACTCGCGCGACGGCTTCGTCTACGCGCCGGGCACATCCAGCGTGCTGGCGGTGTCCAACGGCTGGCTCGACCTGTTGGCGCCGGGCTTCAGCAATTCGCCCGACGCCGGCGCCGGCCGCATCGACATCGGTGGCTGCGCGAGCGGCTCGCTGTGCCATGGCATCACGCAGCTCTACTCCGAGGGCACCATCGCGGCCTCGACCGACCAGAGCTTCGAACTGCGCGACGCCTCGCGCTACGGCACGCGCAACCTCGTGCTGTCGGTGGGTGGCATCAACGTCGGCAGCGAGGCCGCGCTGGCCGCCGCCGCCGCGCGCAACGCCCTGCCGCCGGGCCTCACGCTGAACCAGGGCATCCTGGACCGGCTGCTGCGCGGCGACCCCTCGAGCGGCGCGCCCGCGCTGGAGAACCTCGTGCTGACCGCGCGCGACGCCGTCAACTTCCACGACTCGGTCGAGCTCTCGACCATCGACCCCGCCACCGGCCGCTCGTCGCTCGAGCGGCTGGTGCTCGGCACGCCGGCCATCTACGGCGCGGGCGGTGCGGATGCGCTCGCGCGCATCCACACCGGCATCCTGGTGTGGAACGGCGCCGCCACGTCGCCGGGCCTGGTGGCCGCGGGCGGGGCGGGCAGCGGCAGTGGCCGCCTGCAGATCGACGCCAACCAGATCGAGTTCGGCTACGGCCCCGGCAGCCGGCCCGACACCCTGCACGGCATGGACCGGCTGGTGCTCGGTTTCGGCGAGGTGGCGCTCAACGCCAGCGAGCGCATCACGGCCAACCACACCGGGTCGCTGTCGGTCTACCAGTCGCAGGGCGCGTGGGACGACGCGCTGAAAGGCTACGCGTTCACCGGCGGCAACCTGCGCATCCAGACACCGCTGCTCACCGGCCAGGCCGGCTCGGTCAACAAGCTCAAGGCGGGCGGCGACATCGTGCTGGGCGCCCCGGCGGGCGCGGTGGCGCCCGCGCTCTCGGGCCAGGCGCTGGCCCAGGCGCTCGGCGCCGAAATCGGCTTGGACGCCGGCGGCAACCTCACGCTGGCCAGCCGCATCGCGCTGCCCAGCGGCAAGCTCACGGCCTCGGCCGGACGCCACCTGCGGCTGGACGACGGCGCGCAGCTCGACCTCGCGGGCCGCCGCATCGACTTCTTCGACGTGCCCAAGTACAGCTGGGGCGGCGACGTGGTGCTCGAAAGCCGCGCCGGCGACGTGCGCCAGTCGGCCGGCTCGCGCATCGACATCTCGGCCGAGCAGAACCGCGCTGGCAAGCTCACGGTGCTGGCGCTGGGCGAAGGCGCCGGCACGGTCGCGCTGAACGGCGCCATCGCGGGCGCGAGCAGCGGCGGCTACGACGCGGGCGGCACGCGGGTGCCGTACGCGGCCGGCGGCGCCGACATCCGCGGCCAGCACATCGACGACTTCGTGGGCCTGAACCGCCGCCTCACCGAAGGCGGCGTCTTCGGCAGCCGCAGTTTCCAGTTCAAGCAGGGCGACCTTGCGGTGGGCGACGAACTCAAGGCGCGCGAAGTCAGCGTGTCGGTCGACGGCGGCCGGCTGGCCGTCAACGGAACGATCGACGCCAGCGACGAGCAGGCGGGCAGCATCCGCCTGGCCGCGCGCGACGGCGTGACCATCGGCGGCGCGGCCGTGCTCGACGCCCACAGCCGCGTGCTGCGCGTGGACAGCTACGGCCAGCCGATCGAGGCGCCCAACCGCGCCGTCATCGAGATCGACGCGGGAAGCGGGCGCTTGGTGCTGGAGAACGGCGCGCGCATGGACGTGCGCGCGGGCACCGACGGCGCGGCGCAATCGCTGGGCACGGTGGAGCTCAGTGCGCAGCGCCTGGGTGGCGCGCGCGGCAACGACATTGCCATCGACGCGAGCGGGCAGGTGCGCATCGACGGTGCGCGCAACGTCACCGTGAACGGCTTCTGGACCTACAAGGACGCCGCCGTCGGCACCGACGCCGCGGCCGACGGGCGCCCCTACCAGGTGGTGGACCAGGCCTACCTGGACGCCAAGCATGCGGACAGCGTTGCCTTCATGGGCAACGTGCTGGCCAACGGCGACCTCGTGAACAACCGCCTGGCGGGCCTGCGCGCCTACGGCGACGCCTTCCATTTGCGCCCCGGCGTGGCCGTGGTCAGCGCCACGCCCGACGGCGACCTGCACGTCGACGGCGACATCGACCTGTCGGGCTACCGCTATGCGAGCGTCAACCCGCGCACGCAGCAGACCGGCACCTACGGCTCGGGCGAGTCCGGCGCACTGGTGCTGCGCGCGGGCGGCAACCTGAACGTGTACGGCAGCATCG
Source organism: Variovorax sp. PMC12 (assembly GCF_003019815.1). Lineage (NCBI taxonomy): Bacteria > Pseudomonadati > Pseudomonadota > Betaproteobacteria > Burkholderiales > Comamonadaceae > Variovorax > Variovorax sp. PMC12. The sequence goes on along the minus strand of NZ_CP027774.1, from coordinate 891,497 downwards.
CCGACGGCTTCGACACCTCCGTGCTGCAGCCCACGCCGAGCGACAACGGCTGGGTGCTCGTCAGGGGCCGCGTGCCGTGGGGCGGCGACGTGGTCGTGCCGCACGGCGGCATGGCCGAACTGGCCGAGGGCACGTTCTTCCAGTCGGGCCGCACGCTCAACTACGCCTTGCCGATGCAGGCCATGAGCCTGCGTGCAGGCACCGTGCTGGCGGCTGCCGCCACGCTCTCCGACGACTTCGTGCTGCCCGCGGGCACGGTGCTCGGCGGCGCGGTGCGCGATGCGGCGGGCAACGTGCTGCACGCGGCCGGCACAGTGCTGGCGCAGGCCGTCACACTGCGTGCCGGCATGAAGCTCGACGCCGGCAACCGCCTGCCGGGCGATGCGCGCGTGGCGGCCATGACCTGGCCGGCCGGCGTGCCGCTGCCGTTCCCGGTCGGCGCGGTCAACGATACACCCAGCCCCGACTACAACGGCGACGGCCTGCCCGACGTTCCCGCCAACGGCGTGATCCTGGCCGGCTCGCTCAAGCTGGCCAAGGGCGCCGTGGTGCCGGCCGAAACACTGGTCAAGCTGCCCGACGACGCGGTCTTCGTGAACCTTCGCCCGGCCGACGCCAACGGCAACCAGGGGCGCAACCTCGCCCTGGCGCCGATGCTGGCCGAGGGCTCGCAGTCGTGGTCGATGCGGCTGGTGGCCGGCGCCGACACGCAGGCCGCCGACAGCCGCGCGCTGCGCCCGCGCCGCGCAGGCAGCTTCCAGGGCCAGTTGCTGATGGCCGACACGCACTACGGCATGGGCAGCGGCCTGGCGCTGCAGGCGCCGGTAGCGGGCGTTGCGGGCCAGTACTACTGGATGGGCGACTCGCTCAACCAGATCGGCGCCGCGCCTGGCACGCTCGCCAACCCCGACGACTGGGGCGGCGAAGACGCGTTGTGGGCCCTCAACGACATGGGCCTGGGCAATCTCGTGACCTGGGCGCCCCTCGGGTCGATGCCCAAGACCGTGCCGGTGCCGGCCACGCAGCAGCTCTTCAGCGTGCTGCGCACCGGCACCGGCGACCTCGACCTGCTTTCGGGCGGCGACTTCACCATGAGCTCGCCGTACGGGGTGTACACCGCCGGCACGCAGGCCCGTGGCGTTGCCGCGGCCTACAACCTGCCGCGCTCCCGGATCGACGGCACGGTGCTCGGCGCCGACGGCGCGGCCTACGAGCCCTTCGTCGACGGCGGCGCACAGAGCCTGTACCGCGCCTGGTACCCGGAGCACGGCGGCAATGTGCTGGTGCGCGCGCAGGGCGACGTGCGCGGCGACCTGATCGGTCAGCGAGGCAGCCAGTTCCGCAACGATGCCATCGGCAACATCAGGCCCATGCCTGCGAGCGCCGACGTCGGCAACTGGCTGTGGCGCCAGGGCACCGGCAGCGCGGTGTCCGGCAGCGAGGGCGTGCCCACCGCGTGGTGGATCAACTTCGGCAGCTATGTGTCCGGCCCGAGCAGCGCCTACGACCTGTTCGGCACGGCGCCGTTCATGACGGGCTTCACCGGCATCGGCACGCTCGGCGGCGGCAACCTCGTGCTGGAGGCGGGCGGCGACGCCGGCATGCTGACCCGGCGCATGGACCTGGCCGGCAGCTTCGTGTCACGCAGCACCGGCCTGAACCTGGTGGTGGGCGGCACCGGCCGCGTGTCGGCAGACGGGCAGCAGCTGACCCTGGCCGGCGGCGGTGACCTCGACGTGCGCATCGGCGGCCGGCTCAACCCGGTGGCCGAGCTACGCTCGTTCCCGAACACCAACGACCCCACGCCTCAGACCATTTACCAGGGCGCCCGCCCCGACCTCAACAGCACCTTCGTCAACCTGCGCGGCGCGCTGCGCGTGCAGGCCGGCGCGGTCGGCGGCATCGAGCTGCGTTTCGACCGCGCCGACCCCGAGGAGTCGCGCGCCTACCAGGTCTACACCGCCACTTCGTCCATCGCGGGTGGCGGGCCCTTGCTGGTGCCCGGCGACGCGGCCGTGCGCATCGATGCGCGCGGCGACCTCGTGCTCGGCAGCGTGGGTGACCCGGGCCGGGTTGCGCAGGTCAACAACGGTACGCCGTTCGTGGGCGAGGGCGTGCAGCGCGCGGGCGAGGGCTTCAGCTGGTTCTCGCTGTGGACCCCGGCCAGCGGCATCGACTTGTTCAGCGCCGGCGGCAACCTTGCGCCGTCGACCGCCATCGTCGGCGAACGCAGTCGCGCCGACGGCCAGGCCACGGACGGCCGCTACATGGTGCCTTCGATGTTCCGCGCGGTCGCGGCCAGCGGCAGCCTGTACTACGGCAACTCGATCAGCGGCGCCGTCGACGGCAGCAACAAGGCCGTGCAGTCGCCAGTCGGCGTCATGCTGGCGCCTTCGCCCGTGGGGCCGCAGTTCACCCATGCGGGCGCGGGCCAGCTGGAGCTGATGGCGGGCGATTCGATCTATGCGGGCGGTTACGCGTTCACGCAGTCGGGCGCCGACCCTGCCGGCTTGCCGACACCGTTCAACCCGGGCTTCAGCGGCAGCCTGGAGCGCACCTGGTTCGGCCCGCGCAAGCTCAGCAACGTCAGCCCCGACGCACTGGCACCCAGCGTCTTCCTCGATACCTACAGGCCAGGCGAGGGCAACCAGCGGTATCCGCTGTTCAGCCTCGAGTCGCCGAGCGCTTCGGGCGACAGCGTGCCGGGCCAGCAGCCGGCGCGTTTCTATGCGGTGGAGGGCGACGTGATCGGCGTGCGCACCGGCGCCATCGTGTACCGCGGCGCGGGCAGCAACGGCGGCATTCCCGGCGCACTGCCCACCTGGTACGAAGGCGGCGGGCCGGTGGCGCTGCGCGCGGGACGCGACATCGTCAATTCGGGCACCGGCCTGGGCGAGTACGAGATGGCGCCCGTCGAAGCGCTCGGATGGACCACGCAGGTCAACCGCGCCGATGCGAGCGCGCCGCTCAAGCCCATCGCGATGGAGTCCGGCAGCGCGCGCGGCAACCTGATCGTGCACAACAACCCCGACGACGTGTCCGTGGTGTCCGCCGGGCGCGACGTGCGCTACAGCAGCTTCTACGTGGCGGGCCCCGGCCTGCTCGAAGTGACCGCGGGGCGCGACGTGTACATGGCCGACAAGGGCGAGCTCAAGAGCATCGGCGCGGTCGCGAACATCAAGCCTGGCGATCGCAGCAGCGGCGCGGGCATCGCGGTGGCCGCAGGCGTGGGGCGCAACGGGCCTGACTTTTCGGCCTTTGCCGCCCGCTACCTCGATCCGGCCAACCTCGCTGCCGCCGGTCAGCCGCTGGCCGATCAACCGGGCAAGGCCGTGGTGGTGTATGGCGACCGGCTCACGCTGGCGCGCTGGTTGCAGGCGCAATTCGGTTACGGCGGTGACGAGGCCGGCGCGCCGGCCTACCTCGCGAGCAAGCAGGCCGAGATCGACAGTGCCTACCAGCAGTCGGCGGGCGGTGCCAGCGGCGGTGCGCCGAACCGCGACCTGCAGCGCGAGTACGGTCTGACCAGCCAGCTGCATCTGGTCAACTGGTTGGAAGAGCGCTTCGGCGACGGCAAGCGCAACGGCCTGGGCCTGCGCTTCGACGCCGCGTCCACGGATGCGCGCGCCTTCTTCGCTGCGCTGCCGGCCGAGCAGCAGCGCGCCTTCCTGCGGCCCGTGTATTACGCCGAGCTCAAGGCCGCGGGCCGCGAGTACAACGCCGCGGGCGGCCCGCGAGAGGGCAGCTATCTGCGCGGGCGCGAAGCCATCGCCACGCTGTTCCCCACGCACGACGCGCAGGGCAAGGCGATCGAGCGCCAGGGCGACCTGACCATGTTCAGCAGCGCGCTGTACTACGAGACCGTGGTCAACGGCATCCCGACGACGCGGCCCAAGCCCGGCGTGAAGTACCTCACCAAGGCTGAGTGGATCGCCATCGGCAGCCCGGGCTACGACGTGCCGCATTACGAGGTGCAGGACGCGGGCATCCACACCGACTTCGGCGGCGACATCCGCCTCATGGTGCCGGGCGGGCGCACGCTGGTCGGCGTGGACGGCGGTTTCGTGCCGGGCGAAGGCTCGGGCGTGCTCACGCAGGGCGCGGGCGAGATCGAGATCTTCTCGAACGGCAGCATCCTCCTGGGCCAAAGCCGCATCTTCACCACCTTCGGCGGCAACATCCTTGCTTGGTCGGCCCAGGGCGACATCAACGCGGGCCGGGGCTCCAAGTCGACCGTGGTGTACACGCCGCAGCGGCGCGCCTACGACGACGTGGGCTTGGTGAGCCTGTCGCCGACCGCGCCCAACACCGGCGCGGGCATCGCCACGCTCAACCCGCTACCCGAAGTGCCGCCAGGCGACATTGACCTGATCGCACCGCTGGGCACCAGCGACGCAGGTGAGGCCGGCATCCGCGTGTCGGGCAACGTGAATCTGGCGGCGCTGCGCGTGGTGAATGCGGAAAATATCCAGGTGAAGGGTCAGTCGGTGGGCATTCCGGTGATCGCGGCGGTGAACGTCGGCGCGCTCACCAACGCCAGCGCCGCGGCGTCGCAGGCGGCCACCGCCGCGCAGGACGCGGTGCAGCGCGACCGCGCGGCGCAGCGTCAGGCGCTGCCGTCGGTGTTCACGGTGCGCGTGCTCGGCTTCGGCAACGAAGGCGCGGGCGATGCGGGCAGCAGCGACAGCGGCACGCGGCGCGAGCACAGTGGCGCGGCCTACGATCCCAAGGGCGTGGTGCAGGTGCTTGGTGCCGGCGCGCTCACCACAGCGCAGATGCAGTCGCTGACGCCGCGCGAGCAGCGCGGCCTGAAGCAATGAACGACTGACCTCGCGCGTCATCCGAAAGAAGAAGGGCCTCCCGCGCGGAGGCCCTTCTTCTTATGTGCGCAGAACCGGCCGAACAGGACCGCTGCCTGATTTCTTGATGAAGTTTTCGTGACAAACGACAGTCGCCGCGCGCGCTGCCCGTCTAGATACAGGTACGCAGCAGCGACATGAAGGCTCTCCATCATGAACTCGCTGCCACGCGAGCTTCATCTTTGAGAACCGAGCTGCAAATGCATGAAATGAAGAAGAACGGCCCACCGACCCGCTGGAGAGCGGTGTGGCTGGCAACGATGGCGATGGCCGCGCAGGGAGCGGCTATCGCACAGGCGCCGACGCCCGCGGCCCCGTCCGCTGCACCCGCTGTGCCCGCGAGTGCCTCCGCACCGGCGGCACCGGCCGAGCCCGCCCGGAAGGTCGACATTGCCGAGTACATCGTGCGCGGCAACACCGTGCTCGATGCGCGTGCGATTGAGAGGGCCGTCACGCCCTTTCTCGGTCCCGAACGTACGCTCAAGGACGTGGAGGCTGCGCGCGACGCATTGCTCGCGGCCTACCAGGCGGCGGGCTACCAGTCGGTCTATGTCGACCTGCCCGAACAGCAGGTGACGCAGGGCATCGTGTTCCTGCAGGTCAACGAGACCCGCGTGGGCCGCGTGCGCGTGGTGGGCGCCGAGTACAACTCGCCGCTGGACGTGCGCGACCAGGTGCCGGCGCTCAAGGAAGGCGTCGTGCCCGATTTCAACAAGGCGCAGACCCAGCTCAGCGCGCTCAACCGCGGCCCCAAGCGCCAGGTGATGCCGCTGGTGCGCCAGGGCAGCATGCCGGGCACCATGGACGTGGACCTCAAGGTCGAGGACCAGAGTCCGTGGCGCGCGAGCGTCGGCCTGAACAACGACTACAGCGCCGACACGCGCAAGCTGCGCGCCAGCGCCTCGCTGGGGCACGACAACCTCTGGCAACTGGGCCACAGCGCGTCCATCAGCTTCTTCGGCGCGCCGCAGGACCTGAGCCAGACCAAGGTGATCTCCGCCTCGTACGCCGCGCCGATCCCGGGCTCCAGTTGGAGCGTGGAGGCCAACGCCTTCGTGTCCGACAGCAACGTGGCCACCGTGGGTGGCACCGACGTGCTGGGCAAGGGCCACTCGATCGGCCTGAAGGCGACCTACACCGTGCCGAATGCCGGCGATTGGTGGCACGCGTTCAACGTGGGCATCGACTTCAAGAACAACAAGGAAGCGCTGACGCTCAAGGGCAGCGGCGACACCGTGCCGTTGAAGTACGCGCCGATCACGCTGTCGTACACGGGCTTTCGCCAGTCGGACAAGGGCCAGTACGGCGTAGGCATATCGCTGGTCGTGGGCACCAGCAGCTCCTTCAAGTACGGCAGCAACGAGGCCGAGTTCGACTACAAGCGCTACAAGTCCTCGCCCAGTTTCATGGTGCTGAAGACCGACCTCAACGGCACGCACACCTTCGACGGCGGCTCGCAGCTGTCCTTCCGCTTCAATGGGCAGATGACCGATTCGCCGCTGGTTTCCAGCGAGCAGATCGCAGGCGGCGGCATGAATTCGGTGCGCGGCTATCTCTCGGCCGAGGCGACCGGCGACTACGGCGTGGTCGGCTCGGTCGAGCTGCGCAGCAAGCCACTCACATTTCTGGGCAGCACGGTGGAGAACTGGCGCGTCTATGCCTTCGCCGACGCCGCGCGGCTGCGGCTGAAGAGCCCGCTGCCCGAACAGGACGACCGCTTCTCTCTGTATTCGGTGGGCGTGGGCACCACCTTCAAGGTCGGCCAGTACCTCGCGGGCCGCGTCGACATCGGCTATCCGCTCATCGACGGTCCGCGCACGAAGAAGCACGACCCGCGGGTGAATTTCAGTCTCACCGCGAACTACTGATTCGCGCGGCATCCCCTTTTTTCATTCACTTTTTTCTCTCTCTACGAGTTTTCCGGAGACCTGTCATGCGACGAATTCTTTTCATCGTGCTCACGCTGCTGAGCACGCTCTTGCCCGGCATGGCCCACGCCTGGTGGCAAGCCGAGTGGTCCTACCGCAAGCCCGTCACCGTCGACGGCGGCCCGCAGGCCGGTGCCATCGGCAGCGATGCCGGGCGCGTGCCGGTGCTGGTGCGCCTTCACACGGGAAACTTCAAGTTCGAAGGCGTGAGCGAGACCGGCGCCGACCTGCGCTTCGTCGCGGCCGACGACAAGACCGTGCTGAACCACCAGATCGAGCAGTTCGATCCGCTGCTGGGCATGGCGCTGATCTGGGTCGACGTGCCCAACGTGTCGGCTGGCACGCCGCAGAAGCTGTGGATGTACTACGGCAACCCGAAGGCGCCCGCGTCCGGCAACGGCCAGCGCAGCTTCGACCCCGACTACACGCTGGTCTATCACTTCGCCGAAGGCGCGGTGCCCCCGCGCGACACCACGGCCTACGGCAACAACGGCCAGACGCCGGCCGTGCCGGTCGAAGGCACCGTCATCGGCAAGGGTGCTCAGCTCGGCACCGGTGCGCTGATGCTGCCCGCCACGCCGTCGCTCGCCGTGCAGGCCGGCGGCACGCTGACCTTCTCGGCCTGGGTGAAGCCCGACCAGCTCGGCGCGCGCCAGGCGATCTATGCGCGCCGCGACGGTGCCGGCGAACTGGTGATCGGCATCGACCAGGGCGTGCCCTTCGTGCAGGTCAACGGCCAGCGCAGCACGCCCGGTCAGCCGATCCAGGCCGGCCAGTGGTCGCACCTGGCGGTGAAGGCCGAGGGTGAGAGCGTGGCGCTGTATGTGGGCGGACGTCCCACGGTGTCGCTGGCGGGCAAGCTGCCGGCGTTGAACACGGCGGCGGCGCTCGGCGCCGATGCGCCGGCCGCCACACCCGGCGCATCGGCCGCACCGGGCGCACAGCCTGCCGCAGCCTTCGCACCGTTCACCGGCGCCATCGACGAAGTGCGCCTGTCCAAGGTGGCGCGCGCCGATGCGCTGCTGCTGGCCGATGCCGTCTCGCAGGGCGCGGAGTCGCGCCTCACGGTGTTCGGTGCCGACGAGCAGCAGGCCGGCAAGAGCCACTTCGGCTTCATCCTGGCCGCGATGCCGCTGGACGCGTGGATCGTGGTGGGCCTGCTGGGCCTGATGATGGTCGTCTCGTGGGCCATCATGATTGCGAAGGGCCGCCACTATGGCGCCACCTCGCGCGCCAACGAAGCCTTCATCGAGCATTTCCGCGAAGCCGCCGGTGCACCGCTGGACCGCCTGGCCACGAGCAACACGGTGCCGCAAGACGTGCGTGCCGATTCGTCGCTCTGGCGCCTCTATGAGGTGGCCATCGGCGAGATGCGCCGCCGCCATGACCGCGGCTATGACCTGAGCGCCGTGTCGGCTGCCACCATCGGTGCCATCCGCGCGGCCATGGACGGCGTGATGGTGCGCGAGATCGAGCGCATGTCCAAGCGCATGAACTGGCTCTCGACCACCATCGAAGGCGCGCCTTATGTGGGCTTGTTCGGCACGGTGATCGGGATCATGCTGGTGTTCGTCGTGGCGGCCATGGCCGGCGCGGTGGACATCAACTCGGTGGCCCCGGGCATGGCGGCCGCGCTGCTGTGTACCGCCGCCGGCCTGGGCGTCGCGATTCCCGCGCTGTTCGGCTACAACTGGCTCGCCTCGCGCTCGGACGCCATCACGGCCGACATGGCCGTGTTCGTCGATGAGTTCGTCACGCGCCTGGCCGAAGAGCAGGGCGAAGGCCGCTCGCTGCCGTCGGCCCGGGCCTGAGGAGCGAACCGCCATGGCAACCCCAGCCAAGTTCACGGCGCGCAGGCGCACCGGCGGCATCAACATCACGCCCTTCGTCGACGTGCTGCTGGTCGTGCTGGTGATTTTCATCCTCACCAGCAACGCCAGCATCCCCGGTATCAAGGTCGACCTGCCCAAGGCCAGTGCCTCGGTGGCGCTGGAGAAGCCCAAGACCAAGGCCATCACCATCGACAACGCGGGCAACGTGTTCCTCGATGCGTACCCGGTCACGCTGCCGGAGCTGGAGGAGCGCCTGCGTACCGAGAAGGCGCTGTCGCCGGACTTTCCCGTGATCGTGCGCGGCGACTCCAGCGTGCAGTACGCGAAGGTGATCGACGTTCTGGATCTGCTGCGCCGCATCGAGCTGAATCAGATCGGCCTCGTGACCGGCAAGCAGAAGTGAGGGGCGGAGCGTGAAACCTCGCGATCCGACTTCTCCGCCCACGCAGCGCGCGGGCGGGCTGTGGCGCCGCTGGGGCGGTGTGGCCATCGGCGTGGCGATCTTCGCCGCGCTGGTGGCCCTGGTCTGGCATCTGCTCGCCGACACCGCGAGCACCCGGCGCGTGGTGGCCGATGCGCCGATGCTGATGCTTCCGCCGCCACCCCCGCCGCCGCCCGAACCCGAGAAACCGCCGGAACCCCAGCCCGAAAAGGTCAAGCCCGAAGTGGTCGAAAAAGAGCCCAAGCCGGTCGAACCGCTGGAGCCGCCGAAGGACGACACGCCGCCAAGCCCGTCGAAGGACCTGGGCGACCCGGTGACCATGGACAGCGCCGCGCAGGCCGGCAACGACGCCTTCGGCATCCAGGCCGGCAGCGGCGGCGGCATGAGCGGCACTGGTGCCGGCGGCGGCCTGGGCAGCGGTTCGTATGCGCGGTACGTCTCGAGCATGTTGCAGCAGGCGCTGTCGCGCGACCCGCGCACGCGCCAACTGGTGTTCGACGACATCCAGGTCGACCTGTGGCTCGGTCCCGACGGCAAGACCACGCGTGCGCAGTTGGTGCGCGGCACCGGCACGAGCGACATCGACGAAGCGGTGCTCGCCATGGTGCGCGGGCTCGACCGCATCGACGAGAAACCGCCGGCCTCGCTGCGTTTTCCGATGCGCGTGTCCATGAAGGGGCGCCGGCCATGACGACCGCGACCGTGCCCCCAGCCCTGTCTGTCCCATTCAATCTTGTGAACGAAGCGATGAACCATCTTCAAAACATTCCGAGCCGGGGCGCCTTGCCGACCCTGCGCAAATGCGCGCTCGCGGCGGCCGTGGCCTCCGCGTTCGTCTTCGCGGCCACGGGTGCCGCGGCCCAGACGGGCGGAGCACCCGCCGAGACCGCCATGGTCAAGCTGATCCGGGGCCTGATCCAGAGTGGCACCCTCGCCAAAGACGTGGGCGAGGCCCTGCTGGCCCAGGCCCAGACCGAGGCGCTCGCGGCGCAGCAGACGCAGCGCATGGCGGCTTCGGCCACCGCGGCATCGGCTGCCACGGCCGGCGGATTGCGCCTGGAAGCGGGCGATGTGCGCGTGCCCTACATCTCGCAGACCGTGCGCGATCAGATCCGCGACGAGGTCAAGGCGCAGGTCATGGCCCAGGCCAAGGACGAAGGCTGGGCCGCGCCCAACGAAACGCCCGAGTGGAGCAAGCGCATCCGCGTGGAAGGCGATGTGCGCGTGCGCAACGAATCGCGCGGCTACGCAAGCAACAACAGCAACATCGAGGTCAACTGGTCCGAGCTCAACAAGGGCAGCGGCTACGACGTCAATCCCAACACCAACCTCTCTCTGCCCTCGATCCTCAACACGCAAAAGGACCGGCGCAATCTGTTCCGCGCGCGCGCCCGGCTGGGCGTGTTCGCCGACCTCTCCGAGAACACCAAGGCCGGCGTGCGCCTGGCCTCGGGCAGCGACGAGAGCCCGGTGTCGACCACCCAGACGCTGGGCGGGGGCCTGAGCAAGAAGAGCGTGTGGCTCGACCAGATGTGGATATCGCACAAGCCGGTCGACTGGCTCACCGTGACGGCCGGCCGCTTCGGCAACCCATTCATGTCGAGCGACGTGCTTTTCTCCAACGACCTGAACTTCGACGGCATCGCCGCCCAGTTCGACAAGAAGCTGGGCAACAAGGACCTGTCGCTGTTCGGCACGCTGGGCCTGATTCCGCTGGAGTACTCGTCCGACAATTCGCCCAGCCGCAGCCAGGACAAGATGAAGAGCGAGAACAAGTGGCTCTTCGGCGCGCAGATCGGCGCCGACTGGAAGATCAACGACGACAACCGCGTGCGCGGCGCGCTCGCGTACTACAACTTCCGCAACATCTCCGGCCAGGTCTCGCAGCCCTGCGCGCTCTATGCTGGCGCCGACGGCTGCAGCACCGACTGGTCGCGTCCGGCTTTCATGCAGAAGGGCAACACGCTCATGCTGCTGCGCGACATCTCGCTGGACCCGCTCAACCCGGCTGGCACGCCGCAGCCGCAGTACGTGGGGCTGGCCTCGAAGTTTCGCCTGATCGACCTGAACTTGCGCTGGGACACCGCGGTGGCGGGCAACAACCTGCGCCTGGACGCCAACTTCGTGAAGAACACTGCGTACGACGCCAAGGACATCTGGAACCGTGCCGGCACGCGCGGCGCCATCGTCAACAACTTCGGACCCGGCGGCGGCACCAGCCAGTCCGATTTCAAGAGCGGCGGCAATGCCTACCAGATCCAGGCTACCTACGGCAAGCCGGCGCCGGCGGCGCGCGGCGACTGGAACGTGCTCGCGGGCTACAAGCGGATCGAGCCCGATGCGATGCCCGACGGCTACAACGACTCAACCTTCCACGGCGGCGGCACCAATGCGCGCGGCTACTTCCTGGGCGGTTCGTACGCGATCGACAAGAACATGTGGTTCACCGCCCGCTGGATCTCCGCCAAGGAGGTCTATGGCCCGCCGCTGTCGATCGACACCCTGCAGCTCGAATTCAATGCGCGTTTCTAAGGAGCTTGTCGTGCCCTCAAAAATCATCCCGGCGCTGGTGCTGGCAGCGCTGGCCGCCACGGCTGGCGTGACGCACGCGCAGCAGCAGGGCCAGAGCATGGAAGAGCGGCTGCGCGCGCAATTGCGCGTGACGACCTCGCAGCTTCAGCAGGCGCAGAACGAGCTGGCCGCGCTCAAGGCCGGGCAGCAGCCCAACGGCGCAGCGGTCTCAGGTTCCGCGGCCGCTGCGCCGGCCGGCAAGTCCGAACTCGAGGCGCTGAAGAGGGAGCTCGCACAGAGCCAGCAGCAACTCGCCGCAGAGCGCCATGCGCGTGGACAGGCGAGTGCGGGCAGCGAACAGCTGCGCCAGCAGGCGCAGGCCACGGCCGAGAAGGCCGGCGCGCAGGTCGCGCAGTACCGTGGAGCCTACGACGATCTGCTCAAGCTGGCGCGCGCCTCCGAGGCCGAGCGCCAGCGGTTCGCGGCCGAGGCGACGACGCAACGCACCGCGCTCACGCAGTGCGAGGCCAAGAACGCACAGCTCTATGCCGTGGGCCAGGAGATCCTGCGCGCCTACGAGACGGTGGACCTGGGCAGCGTGCTGGCATCGCGCCAGCCTTTTGCCGCGCAGAGCCGCGTCAAGTTCGAGCAGATCGCACAGCAGTACGGCGACAAGCTTTACGAAGGCAAGTTCGACGTGCGCGCGGTGAATGCACCGGCGCCTGCCGCCGCGGCCCCGGCCGCTCCCGCACAAGGAGAGAAGCAATGAAGCGCATGAAGTACCCATTGCCGTCGCCCGCGATTGCCCTTGTGGGCGTGCTGCTGGCCTCGTCGGCTGGCATGGCCGCCGCGCAGGCACCCGCCGCTGGCAATGCCGTCGTGGCCCGGATGGGCGAGATCTCGATCGGGCAGGACGAGGTCGAGAAATTGCTGCGGGCGTTGCCCGACGCGGAACGCGCCGCGGTGAAGGCCAACCGCGCGAGCCTCGACGGCTGGCTGCGCCAGCGGCTGCTGAGCGAAGCATTGTTGCGCGATGCCCGCATCAAGGGCTGGGCCGAGCGGGCCGAGGTGAAGGCGAAGGTCGATGCGGCAGTGCGCGAGGTCGGCGCGCGCATCGTTTCTGCCAGCTATCTCGAATCGGTAAGCCAGGTGCCGCCGGATTTTCCGTCGGACGCGGAACTCAATGCCGCGTATGAGCAGGGCAAGGCCAATTTCAATCTGCCCGCCGGCTATCGCGTGGCGCAGATCTTCCTGGCCACGCCCGGGCGCGATGCGGTCGCCATCGCCAAGGTGCGCGAGGAGGCGAGCAGGCTGGCCCGCCAGGCCCGCGCCGGCGACTTCGCAGCCGGGGCGCGCGCCAACTCGCAGGACAAGGGCACGGCGGAGCGTGGCGGCGAGGTCGCGACCTTGCCGCTGGCGCGCATGCTCCCCGAACTGCGCGACACGGTGGCCCGGCTGAAGCCGGGCCAGGTCAGCGAGCCGGTGCAGGCGGAGGCGGGCTTCCATGTCGTGAAGCTGATCGACGTGCAGCCCGCGCGCACCGCCACGCTCGACGAGATGCGGCCGCAGCTGCACGCCGCATTGCGCCAGCAGCGCCAGCAACAGCTCGTGCAGGCCTACCTGGCGCAGCTGGCGCCACCGACCCAACTGAGCATTGACAGCGCCGCGCTGGATGCGGCGATCCAGAAGACGAACTGAACCATTCTTTTCCCACAACAGGGGCATGCGCATGAACAACACATCGACAACAAACACCCAAGCCAACGACGTCGCCATCGAGGCGCCGCACCTCGACCTGCTGGACGCCGTCACGCCCGAACAGGTGTCGGACGCCATCAAGACCGCGGGCGCCGCGGTCACGGCCATCGAACAGGATGGCGTTGTGCGCTTGCACAGCGCAAGCCATGGCATCGGATTCCAGGTGCTGTGGGGCAACCCGGTCACGACCACCCAGTTCACCGACTTCACGCTGAGCTGCCCATTGCGCGTGCAGGGCGGCACGCTGCCCGATGCCGTGCTGGCATCGTGGCACCGCACCAAGCGCTTCGCCCGCGTGGCGCAGCACGGCGACTTCGTCGTGCTCGAAATGGACGTGGTCGTCGCAGGCGGCGTGAGCCCTGCGTACCTCGCGTTCGCCATGCGGCTGTGGATGCAGATGATGGGCGAGTTCTTCCTGCACCTGCGCAACTACGGGCCGGCCGCCGAAACCCGCGGCGATGCAGCGAACACCGAGGCCGGCGCGGTGGCCGCGCAGGGCGAGCCCGCGGCCGCCTGAGCGTGCACCGAATGCATCGAAGCGCGATGCCTTCCAGCCTCCGATCCGTGCCGTCGATCGACGACCACGACCTGCCGACGGCCCGTGCCATCCATGCCACGGAACGGCAGGCGCAGCGCGCGCGGCGTGCCGAGACCGCACGCCAGCGGCAGCGCGCTGCGCTGCTCGATCTGCTGGCGCAGACCATGGCCGAGATGCACATCTCGATGTCGGAGCTCAATGCGGCGCGGCGTGCGCTCGACGTGCGCAGCCGGAACGAGACCGGCGCGACAGAGTGATCCGCGTGCCGCTCGCCGGCGGGGCCTGTGTCCCCCATCCAGAAAGACCGCCATGAACGATTCTTCCGCCAGACCCGCACCTCGCTGGACACGCCTGCGACTGGCCTTCGGCTGGTGGGGCATGGGCCTTGCGAGCGCCACTTTGCCTATGGCCGCGGCGGCGCAGCCGCGTCAGCAGGTGCCGCAGCACTGGATCAGCTACGCCACCCTGGCGAGCAGCCAGTTGCAGGCCTCGCTCGGCGACCCCACCAACGACACCGTGGTGCGCTTGCACGCCTCGATGCAATCGCGCATGCGCCAGGACGGACGAGCGGGCCCGCCCGCGTCCGTGGTGGTGGTGCGCGTGTGGGTTGCCTCCAGCGGCAGGGTCGAGCGCGTGGCTTTCGACTCGCTCGGCGATGCGCAGGCCGACGCCGACCTGCGCGCGCTGCTCACCGCCCGTCCGCTGGCCGATCCGCCACCACGCAACATGCGCCAGCCGATGGTGCTGCAGCTCACGCTGAGCTCCGTCATCCCGAGTGACTTTGTGCACATACACTGGCGCGGCGCGAATTGAGGGCGTCCCGTCGATTGCACGATTCGCGGCGCCTGGAGCCCGCATCTGATGGCCTCAGGATGAGGGACGATCCGTCGAAGTGTGCGCGTAATAAGTCAGAACCGACTGCGCATTACCGATCCTTTTTCTATCGACATGGAGTACCGAGTTGCCTTACGAACTGGAGAACCGCCTCGTGATCGGCGTTGCGTCGAGCGCGGTGTTCGATCTCACCGACTCGGACGCCATTTTCAAGAGCCACGGCGAAGAGGAATACCGCAAGTTCCAAGAGGAGAACCTCTACAACCCGCTTCCCAAGGGCATCGCCTTTCCGTTCATCAAGCGCCTGCTCGCACTGAACGACCTTCGCGCGGACGCCGACGATCCCTTTGTCGAAGTGGTGCTTCTTTCCAGAAACGACCCCGACACCGGGCTGCGGGTGATGAAAACCATCGAACACTACAAACTGGGTATGACACGCGCGATATTCATGCAGGGGAGGTCGCCCTACGAATACATTCCGGCGCTCAACATCGCCCTTTTTCTCTCGGGTAACAAGTCGGACGTGGATGCCGCGATCAAGGCGGACCATCCGGCTGGACAAGCGCTCGACTCCAAGTTCGATGACGACGAGGACGACAACTCCCTTCGAATCGCTTTTGACTTCGACGGCGTTCTGGCGGGCGATGAATCGGAGTCGGTGATGCAGGCGTCCGGCCTGAGCGCGTTCCATGCGCACGAAGTCAAGAATGTCATGCAGCCGCACCATCCGGGCCCGCTCAAGGAATTCCTAGTTCGGGTCGCCAAGATCCAGTCCGCGGAAGAGCATCACAAGCGACAAAATCCAGCTTACGAGAACCGGATCCGCGTCTCGATTGTCACCGCGCGCAATGCGCCGTCTCACGAGCGCGCGCTCAAGACTCTGAAAAGCTGGGGCGTAATGGCGAACGACGCTTTTTTTCTTGGCGGCATCGAAAAGGGGCGCGTCCTCGCCGTGTTGAAGCCGCACATTTTCTTTGACGATCAATCGGGCCACCTCCAATCGGCGAGCACGGTGGTGCCATCTGTGCACATCCCGTTCGGAGTCACCAATCAGGAAAAGGCACCGAGCCCGTTGTCGGGTGCGGATTGAAGCCGCGGTGATCCCACGCGAAGCGCGGGAGGCAGGGCCGCATAGCGTTCGGTGGGGCGAACGGGATGGCTGCGATCACTTGCTGCCATTGATTCGGGAGGTGCCGTCCGAAAAAGCAAACGTCCTCGAGTTGCACGGTTTGTTCTCCAGCCGGCCTCAGTTTTTCGTCAAACCGTCAGCGACTTTTTCGTCGCCGCAGGATAGGCGCCACTGGGCTGAGCGTGCGTCCGGCGTCAGGGCGCGTCCGCGCGTGTCTCGCATTTGTTGTCCAAATTTTCGCGCCAATCTTGCGTTTTTGGTCCACTTGGAAGCACTTTATCGCTCAAAGTGTTAGCGGAATATTGTCCGCGCAGGTGTACGCAGGGAAATTCGTAATTCGTGCTTCGCTTCCAACCGCAACTCTCCGTTGCGAGCGGTTTAAGTTAACATAAGATATATTGCATGGATTTTTTGACCTCGCCGATCGCCCTAACGCCATGGAAACGGCTCACCCGCGAAGGCTCGGTAGCCGTTCAGCGCGCGTGGAACGCGCCCAGACGAACGTCATGGCTGCAGCGAGCAGCACCACCGGCAGCATCGCTGCATTGAGCGGCGCCCAGCCGAAGTGATCGAGCGCGGGGCCGGCGGCGAGCGTCGCAAAAGCCGTGCACACGTTGCGCAGCAACTCGGCGGCGCCCTGCGCACGGCCGCGCTCCTGCGGGCGATATGACTGCGCCAGCAGCGTGGTGCCGCCGACGAACATGAAGTTCCAGCCCACGCCCAGGCAGAACAGTGCCGCGTAGAAGGCAGGCAGCGTGGTCGAACTCATCGCGACGACCGAACACACGACATTGAGCACCATGCCCAGGCTCACCACACGCGGCAAGCCCCAGCGCTGGATGAGCGCGCCCGCGAACAGCGCCGGCGCATACATGCCCACCAGGTGCCACTGCATGATCCCCGCGCCGTCGTCGATGGAGTGGTTGCAGGCCACGGCCGCGAGCGGCGCGGCCGTCATCACGAACATCATCGACACCGAACCCACCACGTTGTTGGCCAGCGCGGCGATGAAGATGGGCTGCCTTGCGATCTCGCCCAGCGGGCGGGCTGGCCGAGTGTCGACAGGCCCGCTCGCCGCGGCCTGCATCTGCGTGTCGCGGTAAAGAGCCACGATCAAGACGACCGAGATTGCACCCAGCACCGCCACCATCAGGTAGGCCCCCGCGAACAGAGCTGGCGGAAAGAGGTCCTTGCTCCAGGCCGCGAGCGCCGGCCCCGCGACAGCCGCGATCACGCCGCCGGCCAGCACCGTCGACACGGCGCGGCTCTTGTCGGCGACCGCCACGCCGTCGGCCGCGGCCAGCCGGTAGAACTGCGCGAAGGCCTGGTAGACGCCCACCAATGCCGTGCCGGCGCAGAACACCCAGAAGCTGCCGTGAAAGACAGCCCACACCGACACGAGGCCGCCCGCCGTGCCCGCGAGCGCGCCCAGTGCGAACCCGCCACGCCGCCCGATGCGCTGCATCAGCAGCGACGCGAACCACGTCACCACCGCCCCCGCTACCGTGATGAGCGCAAAGGGCAGCGTCGCCAGCGACTTGTCGGGCGCAAGCATGTGGCCCGTGAGCGCGGTGAGCGTGAGGTCGATCGAAACGGCCGCCGTGTAGAGACCCTGGCAGATCGCGAGCACCCGCGCATCGCGGCGGCCGGTGGAGATGGTGGCGGTGTCGGTCATGAAAGCGAAAGAGCGGGTTTGACAGCCTGAACTCTAGGCAACGACACTCCGGCACGAATGACATACTTCCCTCGTTAAACGACATGACCCGCTCCGTCTCCTTCTTGCTCGTTCCGGAGTTCCAACTGTTCGACATGGCGGGCCCGCTGTCGGTGTTTCAGGTGGCCGCCGAAATCGGACGCAGCCGGCGTGGCCCGGCCTACGAAATAGCGGTGCTTTCCGAACGCGGGGGTCGCGTGGCGTGTTCGGCCGGACTCGAAATGCAGACGCGCTCGTGGCGCGATTCGCAGGCCGGCACCGTCATCGTTCCTGGCGGCCAGGGCGCACGAAAGCCCGGCGCGGCCACGCCCGCGCTGGTGCAATACCTGCGCGCCGCGCTGGCGGCGAAGCGGCGCGTGGCCAGCGTGTGCACCGGCGCGTTCCTGCTGGCCGAGGCGGGCCTGCTAGACGGGCGCCGTGCCACCACGCACTGGCGCCAGGCCGCGCTGCTGCAACGCAACTATCCCGCCATCACCGTCGATGCCGATCGGATCTTCGTGCGCGACGGCCATGTGTGGAGTTCGGCGGGCATCGCGGCCGGCATCGATCTCGCACTGGCGCTCGTCGAGGCGGATCTCGGCGCCGACATCGCGGGCGCGGTGGCGCGCGAGATGGTCGTCTACCACCGGCGCACGGGCGGCCAGTCGCAGTTCTCCGCGCTGCAGGACCTCGCGCCGCAGAGCGAACGCATGCGCGCCGTGCTCGCACACATCGGCGAGAACCTCACGGCCGACCTCGACATCGACCGGCTCGCCGAAGTGGCCTGCGTGAGCCCGCGCCAGTTCATGCGCACCTTCAAGGCAGAGACGGGACAGACGCCCGCCAAGGCCGTGGAGCGCATCCGTGCCGAAGTTGCACGCACGCACATCGAAGGCGGCGACAGCAGCATCGAAGCGGTTGCGCGGCTCACCGGTTTCGAGGACCCGGAGCGCATGCGGCGCGCGTTCGTGCGCGTGTATGGCCAACCGCCGCAGGCCTTGCGGCGCATGGCGCGAGCGGCGGCGCCAGCCGGGGCGCTTCGTGCCTGAGCCTCACCGGGTGCGGACCCTAGTTCACCTCGACAAGGCAATCCTGTTCGGCGCCTGTCCAGCCGTAACCGTCGGCGCCGCTTGCGGATTCAGTACACCCGACGCCGCATCGATGGTGTAGATCGACACCTTGCCGTCCGTGTTGTCCGCCACGTAGGCGAACTTGCCGCTCGCGTCTATCGCCACGGAGGCGGGACGATTGCCGGTGGAAATCGTCGGCGTCACCGCAGGCGTCGGCACGCCGGTCGAGGCGTTCAAGGTGTAGGCCGACACGTTGTGGCTGTCCAGGTTTGCCACGTAGGCAAAGCGTCCCTTCGGGTCCACGGTGATGCTGAATGGACCGCCACCTGTCGCGGGCGGCGTTGCTGCAAGCGGCGTCAGCACGCCCGACACCGGGTTAATGGAATAGGCCATGACGGTCCTGTCGCCCTGGTTCAAAACATAGGCGAAGCGGCCCGAGGGATCCACGGCAATGTCGCGGGCTCCGGATCCGGCCGTCACGGTGGGAATCGTCATCGGGCTCAACGCTCCGGACGTGGCATCGATGTTGTAGGCCGACACGGTACCGTCGCCGGTGTTCGCCACATAGGCGAAGCGGCCCGTGGGGTCCACCGCTATACCGTAAGGCGATCCGCCGGTCTCCACGGACGACACCGCCATCGAACTCAGCGCGCCCGTATTCGCATCGACGTCGAAAGCCAGCACGCGGTCGCCCGCCAGGTTCACGAAGTAGGCGAAGCGGCCGGTGGGGTCCACCGCCATCCCTGCCGAGATAGCACCAACTGCCACGGATGGCGCGCCGATGGCAGTCAAGTCACCTGTCGCACGGTCGATGGAATACGCCGACACGCCGGCGCCCGACGTGCTCGAAACGTAGACGAAGCGGCCCGAGGGATCGACGGTCAGCGCGTACGGACTCGGCACCGACAGCGTCGTCGCAGCGCGCAGCGCTCCTGTCGACGCATCGACGGTGTAGGCAGACACGCTGTTGCTGTCGCCGTTCGACACATAGGCAAAGCGCGAAGGAGGCTCGGCGCAGACGACCTGCACGTCGTCCACCGCGGCCGCCGCGATGGTTCCGCTGCCGTTGGCGACGGTGCATACGCGCGTGAGGATCTTGGACTGCGACTTGATCGACACCGCATAGCGCGTACCGCCGGCAAGCGGTGTCGCAAAACTGAAGCGGCCGTTGGCGGTGATGGGCAGGTCGTCGCCGGCGTTGTTCTGCAACACGAGGCCCGTGCCCAGCAGCCCGGTGACCGTGCCGCTCACGGCGTAAGTCGGTGCAGCCGGCGGCGGCGAGGGCTCAGGCGTCGACGCGGGTGGCGTCGATGCGGGTGGCGTCGATGAAGAAGCAGGGATGACCGGGAAGAAGCCGCCCTCCCCGCCCCCTCCTCCTCCGCCGCAGGCAACAAGCACGAGGGTGAGTGCCGTGGCAAGGGCGTAGCCAGCGCGGCGCGAAAAGGCGGAATGCAGCGTCATCGGGATGGTCGGCGAGTGAGGCGTTTTTTTGGACGAACGCGCAGGCTATCGAAGGAGCCTTTCCGAAGCCATCCCCGAGAACAGGTAGAACGGTGTGGATTCCGGGCGCCCGGGTCAGCGCGATGCGAGGCTCTCCAGGTAGGCGCAGAGCATGTCGGCCATCGCGTCCGCCCAGGCCTCGATCTCGGCGGCGGTCCGGGGGCTCTCCGAAAAATCCTTGCCCACCGTGCTGAGCGTCCTCACGATCAGGTCGCCCGCCATTTCACGCGTGGCATCGGAAGCCACGGGCAGGGCTTGCTTCATGAACACCCGCACGATCTCGCCGCCGGCGGCGCGCACTTCCCGGGCCTCGGGCGCGTCACGGTAGAACGGCGCGGCGTCGCCGAGCGCCGTTCGCACCTGCGCCTCGTCGCACTCCGAGCGAATGAAGGCGTGCGTGAGCATGCGCAGGCGTTCGAGCACGGGCCGCTGCATGTCCCCCAGAATGCCGCGCATCATTTCCGTGGTCTGCTGCCATTCGTCGCTCTGCAGACGAAACAGGATCGACGCCTTGTTCGGAAAGTACTGATAGACCGAACCGACGCTCACCCCGGCCCGCTCGGCAACGCGCGTGGTGGTGAAACGGCCCACCCCTTCCTTCGCCAAAACCTGAATAGCTGCCTGAAGAATGGCCTGGAGAAGGTCGGCCGAGCGCGCCTGCTTGGGCTTTCGGCGAGAGGAGATGGACGCACTCGGGCGGTCGGTCATGGGCAGGATCCGTAACGCGAATGGAAAACGTGAAGGGTTCTTCATATTATTTCGCATCTGCTTTTTCACACGAAAGAACCCGGTGACGACCCTGACCTCCCCTCCCCTCGCCCCTTTGCTCGACCGCCTGTTCCTGCAGGCCGCCGCGGCAACCAGCCCTGCCATTGCCAGCATCAGCCGCGAGGAACGCGAACGGCTGATGCACAGCAAGACCGAGTACCTCGACCTCTATGGCCGGATGAAGGATCTTTGGCTGCCGGTGTCGCGCGAGACCGGCGTGCTGCTCTACCAGCTGGCACGCAGCATGAACGCGCGCAACATCGTGGAGTTCGGCACTTCGTTCGGCCTGTCGACGCTCTACATGGCCGCCGCGCTGCGCGACAACGGCGGCGGCAGGCTCATCAGCAGCGAGTTCGAGCCATCGAAGATCGCCAAGGCCCGCGAGCACTTGACTGAAGGGGGCGTGAGCGACCTGGTCGAAATCCGCGAAGGTGACGCGCTGAAGACGCTGGCCGTCGACCTGCCCCAGACCATCGACCTGGTGCTGCTGGACGGCGCGAAGGCGCTCTACCCCGACATCCTGGCGCTGGTCGAGAGCCGCCTGCGGCCGGGTGCGCTGATCGTGGCGGACAACGCCGACCACAGCCCGGAGTACCTCGCACGCGTGCGTGCGTCCGACGGCGGATACCTGTCGGTCCCCTTCGCCGCCGACGTGGAACTGTCAATGCGGGTGGGCTGAGACCAGAGCTTTACTTGTGCTCGCAAGGACCGGCAGCCGTGCACGGAAGCAGCGAACGCGGGCCGCCACCATGTTGTCACCCCAGCGCTGCAATCCGCTGGTCGGCGCCTTGCATCGTCGCGGGCCGGAAACTCTCCGGCACTTCATTCAAATACAGAGCTGGGTCCGCCACGGCGGCCAGGCAGCGTGCGTACTCCGTTTGGAGGTCGAACGCTACGGGCAGGCGCAGCAGGCTCTTGGGCGAGCACATGAAAGCGGCGAGCCGCACACGCTCGGTGAGCGCCGCGTTCGGGATGCTCGCAACCAGGTCCGCGATCTCGGCACCCCGGAGCGGACAGGCCGGGTCCAGCATCAGCAGATAAGTCGACTCGGTACGCAGCGGCTTGGGCAGCTTGCGCACAGCAGCATGGTCTTTCCATACCGCGTCGCGCCACTGCTGCGGCGTCTCGGGACGCGAGAGGCCGGCCGGCGGCACGCACTGGCGCAGTCCATCGCGCACCGACGAAAGGCTCAGTGTCGAGTTGCCGAGCAGCTTCTTCAGGGCCTTGGGCAGACGTTCGTCGTCATCCGGATCGCGTTGCTCGCGCAGATCGATCACCGTCAGCGGGCCGGAGGGATGCCCCTGGGTCGGGCCTTGGAGGTCGACGAAGTGATCGTCCCGGATCAGGGCCTTGGCACACAGGCCGCCGCGCAGATGAAGCTCTCCATCGTTGTAATGGGCGTAGATCACCTCCTGTGCGCAGAGTCGGCCGTCGATGCGGATGTATGCGCCGCCACAACTCGCCTGCCGTAAGTTCATGTCGCCGCGCACGATCAGCGCGACGCCGGATTCCGCTGATGCATTGAGCAGCGCGCCGGAAAGGCGAAGCGACCCGGTCACCAGAAAGCCGCCAAGGTCGGCGGGCAAGTCCCGCGGCATTTCCTGCAGATGCTCGAGGCCGCCCGCCAAGCCATCCTGCCAGCGCGCCCAGTCGAGAGAGAGGTCGCTGTCCAGTTCGAGGTCACCGTCGTGCACGAGAAACAGGCACTTGTCCGGAAATTGATCGGGGATCAGGTGTTCGCTGCGCAGTTCGGCCGCCGATGCGAGTCTCGTCATGCAAAGGTCTCGTGGTTGTTCAAGGCGCCAGCAGGATACAGGGTCGCGCAGCCATGCCGGGTCGGGCGCACAGCCGCCGCTAGCCGCCGGGCTTCCCCACGCCTTCGTCGTCGATGGCCTTTTGCACCGCCCTGTAGAAACTCTCCCGCGCCGCGCTGTCGGCGCGGTTCGACGCCCCACCCGCCCAGTTGCCGTTCGAGGCGATGACCAGCCTGCGCTTCGGGTCGATGAAGATGCCCTGGCCGAAGATGCCGCGCGCCGCGAAGCTGCCGTCGTCGTAGGTCCACCATTGATAGCCGTAGCCGCGGCCCGGCTGGCCGATGTCCGTGCGCCGCGTGGTGGCCTCGGCCAGCCAGCCGTCCGGCACGATCGGCTGGCCGCCGATGCGTGCGCCGTCGAGCACGAACTGCCCGAAGCGGGCAAAGTCGCGCGTGGCCGCCTGGATGCAGCAACCGCTGATCTCCTGCCCCGAGCGGTTCAGGATCCAGGTGGCCTGCTGCTCCATGCCCGCGGGCCGCCAGATCTTCTCCGACAGATAGGTAGCCAGCGGCTTGCCCGTCGCCCGTGCCACCAGCACCCCCACTAGATTGGTCTCGCCCGTGCTGTAGTTCCAGCGGGTGCCCGCCGGTGCCGCCCGGGGGAGCTGGCGCAGGTAGCTCACCAGCGCGTCGGCACCCGGCTCCGGCCGATGGTTGTTGAAGCGCGCCACGTCCGACTGCGGATCGCCGTAGTTTTCGTTCCAGCGCACGCCGGAGGTCATCGTCAGGAGCTGGCGGATGCTGACAGCGTCATATGCCGAGCCCTTCATCTCCACGATGTAGTCGCTGACCTTGTCGTCGAGGCTGCGAATGTGGCCGTCCCGCACGGCCGCACCGAGCAAGGTGGAAGTGATGGATTTCGCCACCGAGAAGCTGGTCCAGCGCCCTTCGCGGTCGAAGCCCAGGCCGTAGCGCTCCAGGCGCAGCTTCCCGTCTTGCAGGATCACGAGCGCGGCGCTGCGCTGCTGCGCCATGTATGCATCGACGTCCAGGGACAGCGCCAACGGCGGCCCCGGCGGCAAGGCCGACGGCGCGGCACCAGCGGCCACGACGTGCGCCTTGGCCAGCACCGGCAAGCGGTCGAGGGCCCGGAAGCCAGCGTCGCGCTGGCGCTGGCTCCAGAACAGCACATCGCTGTTGGTGGGCAGCGTGGAGAGCAGCCCGCGCGTTTCCTTGTCCAGGCTGTACCAGCCCGCCGCCCCGGCGATGGCCAGCACGGCGAGCCCCCCGAGAACGATCTTGCCAAGCTTCATGCTGAGAATTCCATGCGAGACGGTGATGAGTGACGATGTGCAGCGCATTGGACACCAAGCCGTCCCGTCCGGCGCCGAGCCCGTTACAACATCCGAGGGCGTTCACTCATCGCCGTCCGTGAAACCTGTGTAATGATTTGAAACCCTTCTCGCTTAGGGCCTATGTTGGTTTACCTCGCCGGACTCCTGATGTTTTTCGCCTCGCTGCTCTGCCACGCGCAGACGGCGCCCGAGCAACGGCTGCGCATCGTCGGCGGCCTGGGAGGAGTCACGCAGTACACCGGCCACGAAGAGCAGTTCTGGACCCGGGATCTGGCCACGCTGTCGGGCGGCCGCTACACCGCCAGCATCGTGCCCTTCGACCGTGCCGGCGTGCCGGGACAGGAGATGCTCAACCTCATGCAGCTGGGCGTGGTGCCTTTCGGCACGGCGCTGCTGAGCCAGGTATCGACGCAGTATCCGGAGCTGGGCGCCGCCGACATGGCGGGGCTGAACCCCGACGTGTCCACGTTGCGGCGCACGGTCGGCGCATTTCGCCCGTACCTGGCCGCCGCGCTGCGCGAACGCTATGGTGCCGAACTGCTGGCCGTGTACATCTACCCGGCCCAGGAGGTGTTCTGCAACAAGCCGCTGCAGCAGCTGTCGGACCTGGCGGGCCGACGCACGCGGGTGTCGAGTTCGACGCAGGCGGATTTCATCGCCGCGGTGGGCGGCACGCCGGTCTACACCGAGTTCTCGCAGATCATGGCGAACATGAGGTCCGGCAACACCGACTGCGCGGTCACCGGCACCATGTCGGGCCACACGCTGGGCCTGTACGAGGTGACCAGCACCATCTACACCTTGCCGCTGAGCTGGGGCGTCGCGGTGTTCGCGGCCAACCGCGAGAGTTTCAACGCGCTGCCGGCCGATCTTCAGGCATTGCTGCGCAAGGAACTGCCCAAGCTCGAAAACGCGGTATGGACCCAGTCGGAGCGGGAAACCGACGAGGGCATCGCCTGCAACACCGGTGCGGCGGGTTGCACCAAGCCCACCAAGGGCCGCATGACGGCCGTCCGGCCGTCGCCGCAGGACGAAGCGCGCCGCCGTGAGATCTTCGCGAACCGCGTGCTGCCCGGTTGGGTGCGGCGTTGCGGCCCGGAGTGCGCCAAGGCCTGGAACGACACGCTGGCGCCGGTGGTGGGGCTGCGCGCTCCTTCAGTTCAGTGAAGCCGCATTTCCCGCGCCGCGTCACCGCCATCGTCTTCGGCGTGGCCGTGCTTTTCCTCGCCACGGTGGTGACCATGGCCAGCCTCATCGTCTGGGATGGGCGCCAGAAGGCGATCAGCGACCACGAGAACCTGGCCGTGCGATTCGTCAGCGGCTCCGAGGCGGCGCTCAACCGCTCGCTGCTGAGCGTCGACATGCTGCTGGCGGGCGCCAACGAACTGCTGCGCAGCTCCACCGTCGGCAGCGCCGGCAACGACATGGGCCGCTTCGAGGACCACCGGCTGCTGGACACCGTGGTGCGGCAGAACCTGCTGGTGCGCCACGTCGCCTTCGTCGACGCACGCGGCGCCGTGGTGGCATCCTCCGACCGGCGCGGCGCACAGCTGCCGCTGGTGTTGCCCGCCGGCTTCATCGACAGCGTGCTGGCCAACCCGGTGTCCACCCTGGCCATCAGCCAGCCGGCCACCAGCCTGGTCACCTCGCAGAGGGTGTTGTTCTTCGCGCGCGCCACGACGCTGGCCGACGGCTCGCGCATGGTGGCGGTGGCCGAGGTGCAGCTCTCGCTGCTGGCCACCATCATGACCCAGGGCGCCGGCATCTACGGGCTCGAAGTCACGCTGGAGCGCGACGGCGGCCCGCTGCTGGCGAGCCTGCCGCCGCGCGACGATCTCGACGGCCGGCAGATCGAGCCCGCCCTGCACGAGAGGACCAGCGACGGCAAGCCCTCGCGCATGGCGGCGCGCCTGAGCGGGCTGCCGGCCATCGTGGTGGCCCGCCCGACCCTGCATCGCAACCTGCTGATCGTCGCGAGCATTCCCCTGACCGCGGCGCTGCGCGAGTGGCGCCGCGAGCGCGACCTGATCGCCTGGACGGCCGTCGCCATCGGGCTGATGATCCTGGCGGTGGCCTGCTTCACGCACATCCAGCTGCGAAGGCAGTGGCTCGCGCAGATGGAGCTGCTGCGCTCCAAGTTCACGCTCGACCAGGCCCTGGAGTCGATGATCGACGGCTTCATCCTGCTCGACTCGGACAACCGCGTGCTCACCTGGAACCGGGGCTTCGTCGCGATGTTCCCGTGGGTCGCGCCGATGATCGCGCCCCAGCTGCCGTTTCGCCAGATCATGGACGAGACCGCCCGGCATGTGGTGCACGACCAGGGGCCGGCCGGCTGGACGGCGCTGAACACGCCGCAGATGGATCAGCCTTACTCCGAGCAGGAGGCGCTGCTGGAGAGCGGCCAGGTGATCCGCGCGGCGCGCAGCCGCACGCCCGACGGCGGCATCGTCTGCGTCTACCAGGACATCACCGAGAAGCGCCGCCACATGGCCGCCATCATCGAGAGCAAGGCACAGCTGCAGGCCACGCTGGATGCGCTGCCCGACCTGCTGCTGGAGGTCGGCCTGGACGGCCGCTGCCACGGCTGCCACTCGCCGCGCGTGCCGTTCCCGGCCATCGAGATCGCGGACCCGGTCGGCCACCTGCTGTCCGAACTGCTGCCCGCCGAGGCGACCGCCGAAGTCATGGGCGCGCTGCACGACGCCGACGCCAAGGGCCATTCGGCCGGCCGGCAGTTCGAGCTGCGCCACGCGGGGGACAAGGACTGGTTCGAGATCTCGGCCTCGCGCAAATCGATAGGCGACGGCCGGGACGCGCGCTTCATCGTCATCCTGCGCAACATCACCGAGAGCAAGCGCGCCGCGCGGGAGATCGAGCACCTTGCCTTCTACGACACGCTCACCGGCCTGCCCAATCGCCGCCTGCTGCTGGACCGGCTCAAGCGGGCCATGGGCTCCAATGCGCGGGGCTCGCGCCGTTGCGCGCTGCTGTTTCTCGACCTCGACAACTTCAAGACGCTGAACGACGCGCTCGGCCACGACATCGGCGACGTCATGCTCAAGCAGGTGGCGCAGCGGCTGAAGGAATGCCTGCGCGAAGGCGACATGGTGGCACGCCTGGGCGGCGACGAGTTCGTCGTGATCCTCGAAGACCTGGACACGCAGAACGTCGTCGCCACCTCGCAGACCGAGACCATGGGCGCGGCCATCCTCGCGCGGCTGAGCCAGCCCTACCAGCTCGGCCTGCAGCAGCACCACAGCACCTGCAGCATCGGCGCCGCGCTTTTCGATGCGGGGAACGCATCGATGGAGGAAGTGCTCAAGCAGGCGGACATCGCGATGTACTACGCCAAGACCGACGGCGGCAACGCGCTGCGCTTCTTCGAGGCAGGCATGCAGACCACCATCACCGCGCGCGCCACGCTGGAGAGCGAGCTGCACGCGGCCATCGCCGCCCGGCAGTTCGTTCTTTACTACCAGAGCCAGGTCACCGACGAGAACAAGGTCACGGGCGCGGAGGTGCTGGTGCGCTGGCGCCACCCGGTGCGCGGCCTGCTGCTGCCGCACGAATTCATCGACGTGGCGGAAGACACGGGGCTCATCATCCCGCTCGGCCTGTGGGTGCTGGAGGCCGCCTGCATGCAGCTGGTGGCCTGGCGGGACGACCCGCGCCTGGGCCACCTGCAGCTGTCGGTGAACGTGAGCGCGCGGCAATTCCGCGAGGCGGACTTCGTCGACCAGGTGAGCCGGGTGCTGCAGCGCACCGGCGCCGACCCGCGCAAGCTCAAGCTGGAGCTCACCGAAAGCCTGCTGCACGAAAAAGTGGTCGACGCCATCGGCAAGATGAACGCCCTGGCGGCGCTCGGCATCCAGTTCTCGATGGACGATTTCGGCACGGGCTATTCGTCGCTGTCGTACATGACGCAGCTGCCGCTGAGCCAGATCAAGATCGACAAGTTCTTCGTGCACAGCATCGGCCTGAACCCGAAGGTGGAGCTGATCATCCAGACGATCATCGGCATGGCGCGCAACCTCGAGCTCCAGATCGTGGCCGAGGGCGTGGAAACACAGGCGCAGCGCGACTTCCTCGAGCGCCACGGCTGCCGCGTGTGCCAGGGCTACCTGTTCGGACGGCCCCAGCCGCTGCACCTCTACGAACGCGAACTCGAATTCGACACGGCCGCCTGATGCCGCCCTCGCAAGCCTCCCCGCGAGCCCGCCGGCGCTGGTTGCCGGCCGAGGGCAGCTGGCGCTACCACCTGCTGCTGGTGGCCGCGGGTGCCCTCGTGCTGGGGCCGCTGGCCGGCGTGACGGCGGCCTACATGAACTTCTCGCTCGGCTTTTTCGTCGGCGGCCAGGTGCTCGCCGGCCTGCTGGGCTCGGCCGTGACGGCGGGCTACGGCGCGAGCGGACGGCACGGCGCCAACTACATCCAGACGGCGGCCGCCTCGGTGGCCGCCATGAGCGGACTGGGCGTGCTGCTGCAGGCCATGGCATGGATGGGCATGCCGCAGCCGCCGGCATGGCAGCTGATGCTGTACCTGGGCTGCATCGGCATGCTGGGCGCGGGCGTGGGCATGCTCTACACGCCGGTGCTGGTGGAACGCATGCGGCTGACCTATCCGTCGGGGCTGGCCGTGGCCAACATCCTGCGCGCGCTGACCGATCCGGCGTTGCTGCGGCGCTCGGTCAAGCAGCTCGGCGGCGGCATGGGCATCGGGCTGGTGGCGGGGCTGGCCACCGCGCGGCTGGCGGTGCTGGGCGCCATCGGCATGTCGGCATCGACCCTGGGCGCGGGGCTGGTGGTGGGCGCGCGCATCGGCGTCCCGGCGCTGACCGGAGGCCTCATCGGACTGGCGCTCAAGCCGTGGTTCGTCTCGGCCGGCTGGCTGCAGGCGGACGACGCGCCGCGCAAGGTCATGTTCCTCATCGCGCTGGGCACGATCATGGGCGCGGCGATCCTGGACATGGCGCTGATCTTCCGGCGGGCACTGCCGGGCGCACGGCGGCAGGCCGCAGCGCCTGACGAGATGCCCAGGCCCGGGGTCACGCGCGGTCTCGCGCTCTGGGTGCTGTTCTGGGGCGCCGCCACCGTGGCCTGCGGGCATTGGCTGCTGGCGCAGCCGGTGTTCTATCTGGTGGTGGCCGTGGCGCTGGTGTTCGTCTTCGCGCTGGTCAACGGGATCTCGGTGGGCGTGAGCGATTCAAATCCGATCTCGTCGGCATTCGTCGTGACCGTCGTCATCCTCGCCGCGCTCGGACTGCGCGACCCCACGGTGGGGCTGATGGCCGGCGCGGTGCTGCTCATGGCCACGGGCGTGGCCTGCGACATGCAGCAGGACCGCTCCACGGGCTGGAGGCTCGGCAGCTCGCGCACGCTGCAGTTCCGCTACCAGGTGATGGGCATCGTGGTGGGCGCCGTGCTCGCGGTGGTGTTCGCGGGCCTGTTCATGGCGGCCTACCCGGTTCTGCTGCAGGACCAGACGGTGCTGAAGGCCGATCAGCAGCCGGGCGGCTGGACCTCGGCCATGACCTACAAGTTCGTCGGCGTGCTGCGCAGCCTCACCGACGACGTGCCTTACCAGCGCACGGCGATCGGCATCGGAATCGCCGCGGGCCTCGTGATCGAGGGCCTGCGCAAGTGGATCCGGCCGCGCGGCTTCGTGCTCGACGCGATCGTGCTGCCGTCGCCGTATGCGCTGTCGTTCGGCGGCTTCGTGCCGCTGTCGGCGTCGCTGTGGTTTGCTGCGGGGGGCGTGGCCGGCAGCCTGTGGGCCGCCCGCGCACCCGCGCGCGGGGACGCGCCACAGGACATGAGCAGCGCCTCCCTGTTCGGCGGCGGCCTGATCGCCGGCGACGCGTTGGCCGCGGTGGGACTGGGCGTGGCCAGCCTGCTCGCTGCCGTCACCTAGCCGCCACGAACCGGCGCTCGCGCATCCACTTGGTCATGACCCACTTCTCGCCGCGGTCCACGGTCGCGCTGGCGTGCAGGCAGCGCGCATCGACGCGCCCTCCGTCGTCGCCATATTCGAAGTAGCAGGCGTTGCCCCGGATCGGCGAGAACGCCAGGCCGAGTTGCGGGAAGACGGTCTGCCCGCCGTCCGGCACGTCGTTGAGATAGGTCACCAGGGTGCTCACGCGCTGTCCGCTTCGCGCGATGGATTCGCGGTTGGCGGCGTTGGTGGGCGCCAGGTAGTCGTGGTGAGGCTCGCTGCCCGCGCCGGTGGGGTAGTGCAGCACCTGCAGCCCCTCGCCGTTTTCCGGTGGCAGGTTCATCAGCGCGGACAGGCGCCGGTCGAGACGCGCGATCAGCTCGTTCTCGCCCGGG
Source organism: Variovorax sp. PMC12 (assembly GCF_003019815.1). Lineage (NCBI taxonomy): Bacteria > Pseudomonadati > Pseudomonadota > Betaproteobacteria > Burkholderiales > Comamonadaceae > Variovorax > Variovorax sp. PMC12. The sequence continues at coordinate 861,197 of NZ_CP027774.1, read as the reverse complement.
CGAAAGAACATGCCCCAGCTGGTGCGCTTGTCGCTCACCACGTCGCGCCCGCTCATCGGATCGACCAGCGTGGAAGGCTTCAGGCGCGGACGCGCCATCTCGATCACGGCCTTGCACTCGTGCGCATCTACGACATTGCCGAGCGCGGCGTAGACCGGATCGTCGCCGCGCGAATGCACGACGACCTCGCGATCGGTGGTCGGGATACGCGTGCCCGATGCGAGCCGCGCCACGGGCCTGCCGGGGGACTCTTCCGGTATTTCGATGGCATCGGCAGGCATCGCGGTACCGCGCTGCCGTGCATCGACGTAGGCCGACACGATGGCCCGCGCCGAGCGCTCGTTCATCCCCTGCCCGAGCATGGTGGAGACCAGTGCCTGCGGCGCCCGCCCGGCATTCAGATTGTGTGTGAGCCAGCGGCCCAGATCGGGCGAGAAGCGGACGACGGTGCTCATGGGTTCACACGGGCCCCAGCCGCGCGACCCAGCCCTTGTCGCCGAGCGTGAAGCCCTGGCGCAGCTGCAGCTGCCCGCCCGCGCCGTTGGCGATGCGCGTGATCATCGGGAACACGCGCTGCGCGTCGGCGTTCTGCATCCACGGCGCCGTGTCGATCTGGTAGGTGTAGCTCACCACCGCCATCGGATGCTTCGCGTCGGAGGTGTCGACCTTGACGTCGACGATCTTCTCGCGCTTGAGATGCGCCACGCAAAAATCGTTGGCGTGCTCGGCGCCACGGGTGACGTAGGGATGCGGCTTGTAGAACTTGCGCCCGGCATCCGTCAGCTCGAACCGCTTGACGGCGCCGTCCGGGTTCTCGCTGCTCTTCGGCACGGACACGATGGTGCTGTGCACCAGGCCCAGCTGTTCCATCACCGGGAACTGGATGGCATGGCGCGCGCCGGAGCCGGCCTCGGCCTCGGTCAGATCGATGGGCCAGTCGAACATGGCCAGGCAGATGTCGCCGCGCTGGGCCAGATGCTCATCCAGTGCGGGCGCGAGGTTCTCCGCGGTGGGGGCCTTGGGGTCGTGGCTCGCGCTGCATGCGGCCAGTGCGCAGATCAGCGCAATGCCCGTCAGAGTCTTGATCGAGGCCCGGGGGCCCCGGCTCGGGCAGATGGAAAAGAGATTCATGGGGTCTGTGGTTGTTTTCAGGAGCAAGGGCGATCGCGGACTCAGTGCATGTCCAGCTCGTCCGCGACCCAGCCGCGCCGCGTGAGGTGCACGCCCAGGCGCACCTGCATGGTTCCTTCGCGCTGGATGGCGCGCGCCAGCAGCGGAAAGGCCTGTTGCACTTCAGGTGTGCCGGCCCACTGGTCGGGCGCGATGCGGTAGGTGAAAAGCAAGGAGGTCGCGGTGCGGCCGTCGCGCGTCTGCGGCGGATCCCAGCCGACCAGGCGGTCCAGGCTCAGGGTGGCCGCGCAGAAGTCGCCCGGGTGTGTCACGGTCTGCGTCGTGGTGCGAATCACCACGGGCACCTGCAGGTAGTACTTGCGGCCCGCGTCGGTCAGCGCGTATTCGCGGGCCGGCGCGTTCGCTTGGCTGGCCGCGACATCCCTGCCCGTCACCAGGCCCAGCTTCTCGAGCAACGGCATCTGCTGCGCATCGGGTTCGTGTGATCCGGCCGCCACCGTGATCGGCCATGTGTACTTGGCCAGGCAGACATGGCCGCGCTGCGCGAGATAGTCATTGACCGTCGCCGTGAAGTTGTCGCGGTCCGGAAAGCGCGCCTGTTCGTTGTCGCAGCCGGCCAGCAAGGCCAGCAGCGCCAGAAGAAAGCCGACGCCGCCGACGCGGCGTGCGAGGAATGAGGTTGTTTGCGTCATCGAATCAACGAGCCGTCTTCAGTTCACGCATTTGCCGGTGGCCGGTGGCTTGGCGGCAGGCTGGTAGCCGTCGCTCAGGACGCCCAGGAAGCAGACCAGGTCGGCGACCTGCTGCGGCGTCATGGCCGGGGGGGAGCCGGGCGCGCGCGGCCTGGTGCCGCTGGCCAGCGTCTTGTCGCCGCCCTCGCCCGTGCCCATCGGCACTTCCTCGTCGATGCTGCCCTGCTGCGCAGGCGGCAGGTCGTTGTACTTGCGGACCGTCGCCCCCGGCACATGGGTGGGTTGCAGCGCCCAGGCCGGGTTGGCCTGCGGCGCGCCGGTGCCGTCCTTGTCGGCCGGATACCAGTACTCCGGGTTGGTGTCGCGCGTGTTGTAAAAGTTGACGACCTGCTCCAGAGAATGGAGCACGCCGTTGTGGAAGAAGGCGCCTCGCGTCGCCACGTTGCGCAGCACCGGAACCTTGAACATGCCGCAGTAGGGGTTGGGGGTCTGCGGCGTGGCGGGCATGTGGTCGGTGCGGTAGGGGCCGCACAGCCCCATGTCGAAGTACTTCGGATCGTCGTTGGCGGGAATCGGATCCGGATTGTTCGGGATCGACCTGTCGTTGCGCGGCGCGCCCAGGGCCTGGTAGGTGAAGTCCGTCATCAGGCCGGAGTTGCCGTTGAAGTTGGCGCCCGTGTAGTGGCAGCCGGAGCAGTTGGCAACACCGCTGCTGTGGAACACGACCTCGCCGCGCCGTTCGGCCGGCGTCAGCGTGCCGCCTGCCTTGTTGAAGACGTAGAGGTCGTACTTGCTGCTGTACGGGTGGAAGCTCAGGTCCTCCGTCTCCAGCGCCTGGATCGCGGTGCCGACGGCGTCGAAGGCCTTGTCGGTGTCGTTGAAGACGTCGGCGCCGAAGGCTTGCCTGAACAGGCCGGCATAGGCGGCGTTGCGCACCGCCTTCACGACCGCTTCCTTCGAGGGGTTGTTCATCTCCAGCGGATTGAGCAGCGGCAGCGCGGCCTGCGCCGCCAGCGTCGCCGCGCGGCCATCCGCCATGAAGCCGCCGCCGGGCGAGTTGGAGGTCACGCCGTCCGGGTTCGGCGCGTCGTCGTCGAAGGCGGGTGTCGATTCCTTGTAGCGCAGCGAGGGCACGGCGCGCGCGCCGGCCTGCGTGATGTCGGAGCCCAGTTGCACCGAGATGCTGTTCGGCGGCCCGTAGGCGTATTGCGGGTCATGGCAGCTCGCGCACGACATGTTCTTTCCGCTCGACAGGTTCTTGTCGAAGAACAACATCTGCCCGACCTGCGCGCCCGGGCTCAGGGCCGGCGCGCGCGGGCCGGCGCTTGCCGCCATCGCCGTGCCCTTGCCATCGCAGCCCGCCAAAGCCAGAAGCGCCACCGAGAGCGCCACGACGAGGGGGAGCGTCTTTTCCATTGCCAGATTCATCATTCACCGTTGCTCGAAGGCCGGAAAAAGCTGTTCCAGGCGGCCCCGCAAGGAGTTCCGCCTGGAACACCGCCCCGTTTCCCCGGGGCGGCCTTCGGCTTACTTGATTGCCCAGACGTTGGTCTGGCTTGCGTCGGGGCCCGTTTGCGGGGTGATCTGGCCTTCCAGCTTGCCCGTGAGCGTGTCGACCTGGCCGACGATGTCGGCCGCATACAGCTTCTGCGTGTAGTTGCCCGGGATCACGTAGGCATGGTTGATGGGCCGCACCGAGTCGAAGTGCGTGTCCACGCTGCCCGCGAATTCCGGCAGCGCCGTGATGTTGGCCGTGATGAAGGCTTCGGTGTACTTGGCGCGGTTCAGGTAAGTCGCATCCACGGCCGGGTCGGCGATCTGGAACATGTCCTGCAGCGTGCGCACGAACGAGAAGTGGCTGTAGGAGTCGCTGTCCGCGATCTTCTTCTTCGCCGTGCCCACGTCCTGCTGGTTGGAGATGATCCCGAAGATCGAGTTGCCGTGGCCGAAGTTGCCCGAGCTGTAGTTGACCGGTGCGGTGGTGGCCGTCGCCTTGCCGTTCGCATCCACGGTCACCGGTGCGGCGCCCGAGTTCTTGCCGCCGGCGTTCCAGCCGCAGCACGAGCCGTTGCTGCCGCCTTCGCCTTCGTCGTACATCACGACGATCGCGACGCGCTTCTGCGGGTTCTTCCACAGCGCGGAGTTCTGGATCTTCTTCACCACCATGCCGAGGTAGATGTCGGCGCGCATGACGCCGTTGGCCTGGCCGTTGTTGTTGCTCACGCAGCTCGTGTCGCTGCCGACGCCGTGCATGTCGTCGCACTGGTCCGGAACGATGAAGTTGATGTTGCCCACGTCGCCCGTGGCCAGGTCCTTGCTGAACTGGTCATAGACCCAGCCGTTCGGAATCGGGTAGGCCGAGGACTTGAGCCAATCCGCTTCCTGGTACTGGGTGCCGAAGATGGTGCGGTTGGTGGCCACGAACTCGGGCAGGTTGCGCGCGCTCTGGTAGGCGATCGACGGGCCGTGCTTGACCTTGTACAGGCCGTTCACCACGCCGAAGTTGGCGGTGCCGGTAAGGCTGGGGGTGGAACCGTCGAGGTTGGTGAAGCCGTTCAGGCGGTTGCCTGCGTCGTAGGTGGCGGTGACGGACGCGTCGGCGATGCTGTCGGCGCGAACGTCCTGGCCGGGGTTCATCGATTCGCTGTAGGTGCGGATGGTGCGGCCCGTCCTGGACATCAGCGTGAACAGGTTGTCGCCGAGGACGTTGTGCACGGTGCCGCTGGTCGGGTTGTCGCCGCAGGTGGTGCTGGCCGCGCTGTAGCCGGCGCGCGTGGCGCTGCCGGCGGGAGGCAGCGGGCCTTGACCCGGCAGCGGCTGGCCGTCGGAAGCCGTGCCGCCGGTGAATGCGACGTCGGTGATGGCGTTGGCGCTGCCGGCGATCACGCCGCATCCGAACCAGTTGTCGTCGTTGATGCCGAAGTCGTCGCCGCCGCCGAGTGCGGTGTAGTTCGGCTCGGACGGATTGCCGGTCGAGTAGTACGTCGTCAGCTGGTTGTACTTGTTCAGGATGTAGTTGATGTTCACGGCCCGCGAGTTGCCGACGATCACGTCGGTCGACTTGTTCTCCTCGACGACCACGAAGATGTTGTCGTAGGCCGGCACGCCTTCCACGTTGAAGGCCGCCTGCTGCGCCTGCGCGAAGGTGATGGGCGCCTGCTTCTGCGTCGGCACCGACGGCGTGACCTTGCTGCCGTCCCTGTTGGTGATGGTCACGCTCGACAGCCCGACCAGGCGCGGGTCGCCGCCCGCGACGGCCAGGTTGTCGGGGAACATGTCCTTGCGGTCGAGCTTGGTCGTCGCATAGGTGTAGCGGTTGGTCAGCTGGTTGTCTTCGTACAGCACCGCGTACTGGCTGGCGCCGCTCAGTGTGTTGACGTCCGCCAGCGGGTCGGCGACCGTGGCCGTGCCGAGATTGAACGCCGGTCCGTTGAGGCGCGCGACGAGGTTGGCTTTCTCTGCCGCGTAGCTGCTGCCGTTGGCTTCCACCAGGCGTTGCGCTTCGCTAGACAGCGGGCTGATGACGACCTTGCCCGCGCCCTGGTCCGCGATCTGGGCGGCGGAAGCGCGCAGGATCAGGTGGCTGGCCACCGCGGTGCCGGTGGCGGTGTTGATCGCACCCGTGCCGATGTCCGCCACCAGCGGGCCGGTCTGGGTCGTGGTCAGCGTGAACTTGCCGCTGGCGTCCGTGACGGCCGACACTTCGCCGCTGTCGAGCACGCCGTTGCCATTGGTGTCGACGAAGACCGTGGCCTTCTGGTAGTAGCCGGCCTTGAGGGTCGGGTTGCCCGTGGCGCTTCCCGGCACGAAGCCGCTGGCGGCAACCACGCCGCTGTAGGTGGTGGGGCTGGCGGCGGGCGTCGTTCCGACCGGGAAGACGATGGCGCCGGGCCCGCCGTTTCCTCCCCCGCAGGCGGCGAGCACGCAAGCCGCGACCGTCGTCAAGGACGTGAACAGGGCTTTTCTATTGAGAATGTTCATATGAATCTTGGGGCTGAGAGTTATGGATGGTTTTTGCGGCCTGCAAGCGGCAACAGAGGCATCTGCTTTTGTATTAACAAATGCCGCATCGAGGAGAAATGTAGAAATCGCGGGTGACATTTGTGTGTCAAACCGCAATACATCGTCGAATCTCACGCGCGTTTTTTCATCCGAATTTCCGGCGGCGCTATCGACTGACCAGGAGCTGACTTAAAACTTAGGTGAGAGTTAGCAATTAGTTAGACGTGGATTACAAGGGCGACGCGTAGAGGCCGCCCGGCATGCAACGCAGCGCTTCCCGAGCCGGACATCGCAATCCAAAAATCAATTGATCCAGGCAAAAAACCAATTCGTCTGGGCATCACGATTTGTAAAATCACCAGATCTCCAATTCTTTATTTAGTCAATTGCCAAGCCCGCCACGCGATCAAAATTTCCACAAATTGATTCGCAAATCAATCAGCTCTTGAATTGACGGCCGCGCATTGCTGCGGCAAAGCGATGCCCCGCTCGGGCTCATTGCCTACCCCCGCTAGCGCCGGCCACCGACCGAAGCGCCGCGGCGCAAGCCAAAAAGTGCGAGCTCCACAACAAGCAGACAAGGAGCGACCATGAGCTCATATGGCGTCAATACACCACCCTCCGGCGTGCTCGCCGCGGAGGGCAGCCGAAGCGGTGTCTCATGGGGCGCGATCTTCGCGGGCGCGGCCGGCGCCGCATCCTTGTCGCTGATCCTGCTGATGCTGGGCACCGGCCTCGGCATGTCCTCCGTCAGCCCGTGGACCCATCAGGGCGCCAGTGCGGGCGCCATCGGCGTCGCGACGATCCTGTGGCTGAGCTTCACCCAGATCGCCGCGTCTGGCATGGGCGGTTATCTGGCAGGCCGGCTGCGTACCAAGTGGGCCGGCGTGCATACGGACGAGGTCTACTTCCGCGACACGGCCCATGGCTTCCTGGCCTGGTCTGTCGCGACGTTGCTGACCGCCGCGCTGCTCAGTTCCGTGGTGGGTTCGATCGTGGGCGCGGGTGCGCAGGCTGGTGCCACTGTCGCGAGCGGCGCGGCCACGGCCGTGGGCATGGCGGGGGCTGGCGCAGGCGCTGCAGCATCGCAGTCGGCACAGGACGACGGCACCGGCCCGATGAACTACTTCATCGACTCACTGTTCCGTCGCGACGCCAGCGCTCCTGCCGCCGCGACCGGCGACGCGGGCACCGGACAGCCCGCCATGCCGGAACGCGGCACGGCCGCGGCCAACGCCGAAGTCAGCCGCATCTTCCTGAACAGCATCCGCACCGGTGCGCTGCCGCCGGAGGATGCGCGGTATGTCGGCCAGGTCGTGGCGCAGCGCACGGGGTTGAGCCAGCAGGACGCCGAGCAGCGCGTGAACGACACCTATGCAAAGGCACAGGCCGCGCTGCGCGACGCGCAGGCCAAGGCCCGGGAAGCCGCCGACGCGGCCCGCAAGGCATCGGCGTATGCCGCCTTGTGGCTGGTGGTCTCGATGCTGATCGGCGCCTTCGTCGCCAGCTTCGCCGCGACCTACGGCGGGCGCCGGCGCGACCTCTGAGCGACCGGCCTGCGTGAACACACTTCCTAGGAGATCCTCATCATGCGTTCGCTTCTGCTCTTGTTTCTCGGCGTGCCGATCCCGGTCATCATCCTGATCGCCCTGTTCTTTCACTAGGCGCCGGTTTCCGCGAATCTGGCCGCATAGGCGCGGAACATCGCATTGCGCTCTTCGAGCGCCTCCTGCGTCGGCGGCACCATGATCGGTGCCCCTTCCGCTGCAAAGGCCTGGCACTGCGCCACATAAGGGCGCAGCTGCGCGTGGTAGGCCGCGGACGCCGCCTCCATGCGTCCGCCATGCTCGGTCCATGTGTTCGCCAGGATCTCCGCGGACACCATCGCCAGGGTCGTCCCCATGCCCGACAGCAGTGCAGCGCAGTGGCCCGCGTCGCCGATGACCGCGACGTTGCCGCGTATCCAGCTCGGCATGTGGGTCTGGCTCACCGAGTCGAAGTAGAAGCCCTTGGCCGCAGGGTCGGCGAACGCCGCGCGCATCGCAGGAACCTGCCACGCATCGACACGGGACAGCAGCCGATCGATGAGTGCGCGCTGGGCATCCAAGTCGCGGTAGTCATAGCCAATCTCGGGGCTGGCGGCGAGCATCAGGCCCTGCGGACCATCGCCCGCGTCACGCACGGCGATCGTCAGGCCTGGCACGCTGAGCATGGCGCGGTGCCAGTGCCGGTCGGCAGGAAGATCGACGAGCGCGACGTAGTGGCCGAAGTGACGGACATATTCCTTCTCGGGTCCGAAGGCGAGCCTGCGCACGTTGGAATGAAGGCCGTCGGCGCCGACCACCAGGTCGTAGCGGCCCTGCAAGCCGTCCGCGAAGCCGACTTCCACTCCGCCCGCGCCATCGGCGATCGATGCGATGGAAGCCTTGAAGCGAAACTCGACCCCGTCGGGTATGGCGCTCATCAGGATCCGGTTGAGGCGGTCGCGCGTGATCTCGACGTCCTCGTCGGTCTCGTTGGCAAACCATCGCAGGTCGAGGGTCGCGACCTGCGCCCCCGTCCCGTCGAGCACCGGTGCCGGGTCGAAGAACCGTACCTTCTCGTCATCGATCCTCGCCAGGACGCCCATGCGCCGCGCGGTGGCGAGCGCGCGCCCGCGTACGTCGATGGGCGCGCCGCCGGGACGCAGGCCGTCGGCGCGCTCGACGACGGTCACCCGGTGGCCGAGGCGGGCGAACCAGTGGGCGGCCGAGAGGCCGGCCATGCTGGCGCCGGAAATGAGTACGTCCATGGGCTTCTCCTTCGCCGACTACAGCTTGAATTCCCTGGCCATGCGCACCACCGCCTGCTTGTCGAAGGCGTTGATGTCGTCGATCAGCTCGTTGGTGAACAGCCGGTTCGGGTCGCCGAGCTCGCTGGCCAGCTTCGGGTTCTTGCTGCTCTGTGCGCTCATCTCGATGTTCGCCTGCCACTCGGCCAGCGACGATGCCCCCATGCGCTGGTCCGGATCGTCGCTGCGGCGCATCCAGCTGTTCTTGCGGTCCTTGAGGATGAAGGCCAGTTCCTTGCGGGCCTCGTCCTCGCTGCGGCCCTTGGGCCGGCTCTCGGGGTACGTGGCCCAGTGCAGGTCGATGGCCGCATCGAGGTTGGCGTTCGAGAAGATGGTCGACTTCGCGATGCCCTGGAAAAGCGCCACCAGCGCCTTGCGCTCATCCTTCAGCAGCTTCCGCTGCACGCACATCCAGCCCGAGCCGAGCTGCGCGAATTTGGGAGTGAGCGGCACATAGCGCAGCCTGGTCCCCACCAGCTCGATGCGCGCGGCGGCGGTGTCGAAGGCCACCATCGCGTCCACGCGGTCGTTGTCGATCGCCGCGCCGGCCGGCGCGCCGTCGCCGATCGCGATGTACTCGCACCCGTCGTCCTTCAGGCCCAGTTCGGTCAGCATGATCCTGGTGATGACGATGCCGGTGTCGCCCTGGCTGCGCACGCCGATGCGCTTGCCCGCAAGGTCCGCGGCCGACTTGATCGGGCTGCCGGGCTTGACCACGATCACGTTGGCATTGCGCGGCAGCCACTTGTAGACGCTCACCAGGTCGAGCGACGGATCCTTCGCCATCGCAGGCAGCAGGATGGCCGGCACCGCCGGCCCGAAGTCCACGTGCCCGGCGCGCAGGCTCTGCAGCGCCTGCGTCATGCTCGACATGTTGACGTATTCGATATCCACGCCCCTGGGCTTGTAGAAGTCGAGCCTGGGATGCTGGCCCGCGGTGGCGAAGCACTGCTGCGGATCGTTCACCGCCGCGGTGTTCGCCACCTTCATCACCCGCACGCCCTGCGCCAGTGCCGGCAGGCTTGCAGCGAAACCCAGGGCACCGAGGCCCAGCCCGAAATCACGTCGCGTCAACATCGCTCACTCCTTCAGACGGAAAAAAATGCGGGGATGCAGGGGCTCAGGCGTTCACCGTCCGCTGCGAGGCGTCGGCCGGCATCCAGTGCAGCACGCGGCGCTGTATGCGGCGCAGCAGGTCGCTCAGCACGATGCCGATCACCGAGAGCACCACGCACACCGCGAAGCTGCCGCCGGTGTCGGCCTGGGCCTCCATCTGCAGGATGAGCACACCCAACCCGGCCTGCGCGCCGACGAACTCGCCCACCACCGCGCCGACCACGCTGAAGGCCGCGGCCATATTCAGCCCCGCGAAGATATAGGGCAGCGCGCTCGGGAACTTGGCCTTGCGGAAGATCTGCCACTGCGTGGCGGAGAGCGAACGCAGCAGATCGATGCGGTCCGGGTCCACCGCCTTGAAGCCCGCGATGCTGGTCACCAGCACGGGGAAGAAGGTCAGCAGGCAGATGATCATCACCTTCGAGCCGATGCCGAAGCCCAGCCACACGACGATGATCGGCGCGACCGCCACCTTGGGCACGCTCTGCAACGCGGCGACGTAGGGCGCCAGCAGCGCTTCGACCTTCGGCATCTGCGACACCACGATGCCGATCGCAAGGCCGATGCCGCTGCCGATGAGGAACCCCAGCAGGATCTCGGTCACCGTCACGCCGCCGTGGTACCAGAAGCCGTCCTTCGCGAGCGGCCCGGTGGCCAGGCCACGCCACAGCGCGACCGCGATGTCGCTCACCGGCGGCACGAGGTGCTGCGGCACCTTGAACAGGCGCACGCCCGCCTCCCAAGCGCCGAGCAGCGCAGCCAGCAGAAGGATCGACTGCACCCGCGTCGAGGCGAGCGGGTTCGCACGGCGCTTCGGGTTCGCCTTGATCGCCGCAGTGGCGGCAAGCGGGGCGCGGTCGTCGGGCGATGCAACGGAATCGGTCTTGGCGAGCATGGCGGTGGTCATCTGGAACTTCCTGTCAGTCGAACGAGGCGGCGTGCGAGAAGCGTTCGCGGATAGAGAGCGACGCGGCGGCGAAAGCGGGGTGCGACATCACGTCCATGGCCCGCGGACGCGGCAGGTCGATGGGCAGCACGCGTTCGAGCGTGCCGGGGCGTGGCGACATCACGAACACCCTGTCGCCGAGGAACACCGCCTCCGGAATCGAGTGCGTGATCAGCACCACCGTCTTGCCGCTTTCCATCCAGATGCGCTGCAGTTCAAGGTTCATGCGCTCGCGCGTCATCGCATCGAGCGCACCGAAGGGCTCATCCATCAGCAGGATCTTCGGGTCGTGCAGCAGCGCCCGCGCGATCGAGGCACGCTGCTGCATGCCGCCGCTCAGCTGGCGCGGCAGCTTGTGCTCGAAGCCGTCGAGCCGGACCATGTGCAGCAGCTGCATGGCGCGCTCGCGCGCCTGCTTCGCCGGAATGCCCAGCACCTCGGCCGGCAGCATGACGTTCTCGAGGATGGTGCGCCAGGGCAGCAGGATGGAGCTCTGGAACACCACGCCCACATCGCGCCGCGTGCCCTGAATCGGCTGCCCGTCGAGCACCACGCGGCCGGTGCCGTAGTCGAGCAGCCCCGCGAGGATGCGCAGCAGCGTGCTCTTGCCGCAGCCGCTGGGGCCCACGATGGTCACGAAGCTGCCCTCCTCGATGGCGCAGTCGATGTCCTTCAGCGCGAGCACGCCTTCGCCGCCATCGCCGAAGTGCTTCGAAAGCCCTTCGATGCGGATGTAGTCGGGGCGCCCGCGCGCGCGCTGATGCTTCGTGCTGCTCATGCTCATGGCTTGGCTCCTTCGGGACTCAGGAAACGGACGATGTGATGCGCCAGGACCTGCGGCGCCTGCATCGCGGTGACATGGCCGATGCCGGGCAGCAGCACCGCATCGGCGCCGCGAATGCGGCCGGCCATCGACAGCGTCACGCTCGGCGGCACCACGCGGTCGAGCTCGCCGGCCAGCACCAGCGTGGGCGCGACGATGTCTGCCACGCCTCGCTCGAGCGCGGTCTGCACGGTCGCTGCGCGCCGCGCGGACCGTGGCGACTCCGGCCGCGCCTTCGCGAACATGCGACGCAGATCCGGGTGCTGATCGAGAAAGGCCTCGGGGAAGAACCAGGTCGCCAGCTCCTGTGCGGTGCCGGGCAGGCCGCGTCGCAATTCAGCCAGGCGCCGTGCATCCGGACAGAGCTCCTCGTAGGGCCTGGGCAGCGGCCAGGTACTGCCCAGCACGAGCTGGTCGACCGAGCGCGGGTGCAGCACCGCCAGCGCCTGCGCAACCCGCCCGCCGAAGGACGAGCCAAAGACATGGGCGCGCTTGAAGCCGAGGGCCTTGATGAACTGCTGCGCATCGTCCGCCAGGTCCGCGAGCGTCGAGGCGTGCTCGGGCCCCTCGGTCTCGCCGCAGTCGCGCTGGTCATAGGCGATCACTGTGAACTGCCCCGACAGCCGCGGCACCAGCGCCGCGAACATCTGCCGCGACGCCTCCGCGCCGTGCATCAGCACCAGCGGCGGGCCTTCGCCTTCACGGTCGAAGGCGATGCGCTGGTCGCCGACCTGGACGAAGTCCGTCATGCGACGCCTCCTTCTTCCTGATCCATCCAGAACGTCATCTCGATCTTGAGACCACGAGGATCCTGCAGGAAGAGCTGGTGAATCGCCCAGCCCGGGATCGGCGCCTCCACGAAGGGAACGCCCAGTGCGCGAAGGTGCGCGCGCATTTCGGCCAGGCCGCGTGAGCGGAACGAGATGTGGTCGACGTGGCCCGTGACAGGGCCGCCCGGCTCGCCCGGCCGGTCCGGCGCCGACAGGTGCGCGTACAGGTGCACGATGGGCTGGCCGTCGGCATACAGCCATGCGCCGGGCGCCGGGATCTCCGGCCGCGCGCCGACCGTGAGTCGCATCACCCGGGTGTAGAAGTCCACCAGCGGCGGCAGTTCGTCCGGCGTGCAGCGGATGGTGAAGTGGTGCAAGGCAGTCACAGGCATGGCGTTTCCTCGAAGCTGTAGGCGAGCCCGGGCACGGAAGGCACCCAGCGCGCGGCGGCCAGCGCCAGCAAGCGGATGCCAAGCACCTCCTCCGGCTGCCAGCGGGTGCGGGTGCCGAAGACGTTGAAGGTGGCGTAGCAGAGCGTCCCCTGCATCAGCGGCACGTTGATCACGCTGCGCAACGCGTAGGCCTGCATCTGCTCGAAATCGTCGAAGGTCTGCGCAAGCACATGCTCGCCCTCGCCGACGAACACACGCCCCTGCACGAAGAGGCATTCGGTCCAGCGCGTCATGGTCTTTCGCTTGGCGCCGTTCACGGGAAAGCTCGACGCCTCCGACGAATAGAAGCGACGCAACAGGACCTGGCCGGCCGCATCGTGCCCGGTCGTCACGTTCTGCTGGATGCTGAAGATGCTGCCCGGGGCGATCAGCAAACGACGGCTGTCGATGCGGCGCAGCGCCTCGACAGCGTTCGGCGCCTCGGCCAGCGAGTCCAGAAATCCGGCGGTGATGGCGGTGGTCTTCGGTGCAGTGGGCGTGTCCATGGGGAAAAGTCTAGGACCAGCAATTCACCAAAGTGAAATAATTTCTGATAGCTCGATAACCCAGGAGTTATGGCCTTGCCCACCGCCCGAGACCCCGCCGCCGAGTTGCACCGCACACTGCTCTCACGCCTCAAGCTGCGGCAACTCTCGCTGCTGCAGGCCATCGACCGGCATCGCACCCTCAGCCGCGTCGCCGCCGAAATGCAGCTCAGCCAGCCAGCGATCACCAAGGCGCTGCACGAGGTCGAGGACATCTTCGGCAGCACGCTTTTCGAGCGCTCCAGCAGAGGGCTGGTGCCCACCGCCGCGGGTGACGCGGTGCTGCACTACGCGCGGCGCTGGCTTGCCGAGCTCGAGGCGACCACGCGCGTGCTCACCTCGCTGGAGGCGGGCCGCAGCGGCCGCCTGCGGCTGGGCTTCACGCAGCAGGTGCCGCAGCAGCTCATGTCGGCCGCGTTGACGCATCTGCTCGACCGTTCGCCGCGCATTTCGGTGATGGTGCGCGAAGGCACCACGGACGAACTGGTCGCCGGCCTCGTCGCGCGCGAGCTCGACTGCGCCATCGGCCGCTCCTACGACGGCGACGCGAGCGGGCTGGTGCAGGAGGCCATCCACGAGCAGGAGCCCTGCCTCGTGGTAGGTGCGAAGAACGTCGAGCGGCTGTCGCGAGGGCCGCTGGACTGGGCCCGGCTCGCCCAGCTTGACTGGATCCTGCCGCCGCCCAACACACCCATGCGCAGGACCTACAACGCCATCTTCGTCGGCGCCGGCGTCCAGCCGCCGCTGCCCATCCTGGAGACCACCGCGATCCGGAGCATCCAGACCGTGCTGCGCCAGGAGCCCAACGTCATCACCATCTTCGCGCGCGACGTGCTAGCCGGCATGGAGGACGCGGGCCACTGCGCCGCGCTGCCCTACCGGCTGAGCTGGAACCTGCCGCCGGTGAGCTTCTTCACGCTGAAAGAGCTCGAAGCGCACCCCACGGTGCAATCGCTGCGCGGCGCGGTGGTCCAGACCGCGCTGCGCATGAAGCGCCCGGCAGGCTGAGCCGGCCCAGGTCAGTCCACCCGCAACCTGGCGACTTTCGCCAGCGACTGCCAGACCGCGAGGTCCCGGTGGACGGTGGCGCCGAACTGCTCCGCGTTCTTGATCGGCGGGCGCGGCATGTTCTGCGCGGCGAACTTCTGGATGATCTCTTCGGTCGACAGGATGCGGTTGATCTCCTGGTTCAGGCGCGCGACCACCTCGCGCGGCGTGGCCGCCGGCGCAAAGATGCCGTACCAGCCGTCCACGTCGGAGCGGTAGCCCTGCTCGGTCAGCGTGGGCACTTCCGGCAGCGCGGGTCCGCGGGCGGAGCCGGTGCTGCCGAGTGCGATCAGCCTGCCGCTGCGGATGTGCGGAACCGGCGATGCGATGTCGACGAAGCCCACGCCGATGATGTTGCCCAGCAGGTCGGTCACCAGCGGCGAGACGCCCTTGTAGGGCACATGCGCGATGCTGATGCCGTACTGGGCCTTGATGCCCTCCAGCACCAGGTGGCCGGTCGAGCCGTTGCCCCAGGAGCCGCAGGCCAGCTTGTCGGGGTTGGCCCTGGCCTGGCGAACCAGGTCTGCCAGCGAGCGGATACCCGTCGCCGGGTTCGCCACCAGCAGAATGCCGGCGGCGCCGACCTGCGCGATGGGCAGAAGGTCTTTCTGCGTGTCGTAGGGCATCTTCGGCTGGATGACCGGGTTGATCGCAATCGCCGAGGACGGCGACAGCAGGATGGTGTAGCCATCGGGCGCCGCCTTGGCGACGGTGTCATTGCCGATCAGGCCGTTCGCGCCGGGCTTGTTGTCCACGACCACCGGCTGCCCGAGGGCCTGCTGCAGCGGCACGGACAGCAAGCGCGCGAAGATGTCCGAGCCGGCACCCGGAGGGCCGGGCACCACCAGGCGGATCGGGCGCGCCGGCCAGGCGCCGGCTTCGCTGGCCCATGTTTGGCCCTGAAGGGCGAGCAGCCCCGCGCCCGCCAGCAGGCGGCGGCGTGAAATGGTCGGTGGAATCATGCTGGAGTCTCCTTGTTGTGATCTCGGGCCGCGGCGGCGCCGAGGCGAAGCACCTGGCCGGTCAGGAACTGCGCCCGGGGGCCGGCCATGTAGTCGAGCAGCGGCAGGCAGGCGTCGGGTGCGAGATCGCGCGGCAGCTCCAGCGCGTTGATGCGCAGCGCGTGCGAGCCCCATTCGGCGGCCAGCGTGGCGACCAGCATCCGTGCCGCATCGGCATCGCCGGCCATCTGCCAGTCGAGCCCCGGTTCGGGCGCAGGCATCAGCAGCGTGAGGCTGGCGTGCGCTGCATGGCGCGTGCGGAAGCAGCGCGCCGCATCGAGCACCGCATCGAGCCGAGAGCCCGGCGGCGCATCCAGCGCGCGCGCATCGGCAACACCCGCGTAGCCCGTGGAGCCCGAATGGCTCGAATGCGAGCGAACCCATTTGTCCAGGGCGGCGCGCCACATCGGTTCGCGCACCGCCTCGCAGCTCGGGCGCAAGGGCGCATCGAACGCCAGGGGCGGACGTTCGCAAGGCGGCAACGGCTGGCTGCCTCCGCAAACAGACGAGCCGCCGTCGAGCACCAGCAGCCGGCCGGTGAGCACACGCGCGCCCGGACTGGCCAGGAAGCACAAGGCGTCGGCCATCTCCTCGGGCTCGGCCATGCGGCCCATGGGAATCTTCGACGCCGCCTGCGTGGGGTCCAGCCGCCCACCGTCGATCAGGCGTTGCACGAGTTCGGTTCTCACGAAACCCGGTGCGAGCGTGGTCACCGTCCAGTCGGGCCTGGCGTGCGCCAGCGCGCGGCCCTGCCCGATCAATCCGGCCTTGCTCGGGCTGTAGAGGCCGCGCCAGGGAATGGCCCTCAGGCCCGCCCCGGAAGCCACGTTGACGATGCGCGCCCCCGGCCGCAAATGCGGGGCGCACGCCTGCACCACGCGCGCCGGTGCCGCCAGGTTGAGCGCCAGCAGGCGCGCCGCGCCGCCGTCGTCATGGCCGGACGTCGCCTCGGCGCCGCCGGCCGACATGCCCGCGTTGTTGACCAGCGCATCGAGCGGCGGAACCTCCAGGCGCAGGCGTTCGATGCGGGCCGCGTCCGTCAGGTCTGCCACCAGGCCCAGCGGCCTCTGGGCTCCGGCCGGCCAGAGCGCTTCGGTGCGTTCCAATGCGGCCGCGTCGGCGTCGACCAGCACGCAGCGCCATCCCGCGCGCGCCAGGCCCAGCGCCGCGGCGCGGCCGATGCCGGCGCCTGCGCCGGTGATCAGCACGCTGCGAGATCCAGCCATCAGCCGCCTCGCACGTTGTGCAGCAGCGCATACACCGCATCGTGCGGTGCACGGCCGCCGACGGGCTGGCGCGCGCCGAACAGGGCCGCGTCGTCCTGCGCCAGTTCAGGTCGCGTGCGCTCCTCGATCCAGTCATAGACCACGGTTCGCGCGGCCACGCGCCACTCGCCGCCGCGACGCTCGAAGCGATCCGCATAGCGGCCGCAAAGAAAGGTCTCGCGATCCGGCTGCGCGGCCGTGGACTGCAATGCAAGAAAGGTGCTTTCCACGGCGGCCACGTCGCCGTGCAATTCGATCAGCACATTGGTGATCTGGTGGACGCGGCGCCCGCCCTGCCGCAGCCTGGGCAGCGCCTGCGCGATGAAGCCGGCGGCGCTGCCGTTCCAGGCCCCGTGGCAATCGGTGGCGTCCTCCCAGTAGGCCGAACGCAAGGCGTCCTCGTCGCAGCGGTCGATGCCCCGGCAATAGCGCAGCAGGCAGTCGCGGATCGCTTCGCGGTCCAGCAACGACTGCAAGGCTGCCGGCACGGTCTGCGGCTCGCTCATGCGGCGGCGGGCGCGGCGCGCCGGAACAGCTGCAGCAGGTTGCCTTCCGGGTCGCGCAGCGACAGCACGGCGCCGTGGGCGCCCATGTCGCGCAGGCCCAGCACCTGGCCGCCGGCGGCCGCAATGCGCTCCGGCGCGCCCTCGAAGTCGTCCACCTCCAGCACCATCACCAGCCCGCTCGCGGCAGGCGCGGCCTCCTCGAGGGAGGCCAGCGCCACGTTGGTATTGCCCGCGCCGTACTGGATCCAGCGGTCGCCATCGCGGAACTTCAGCGGCAGGCCGAGCGCGCCTTCATAGAAGCCGTGCAGGCTGGCGGGATCCCTTGCCGCGACGAACACGTTCTGCACCCGCTTGGGCGGTCGCACCACGCCGCTCACAGCGAGGTCTCCGAGGCGCCGCCGTCCAGGCGCAGCACGTCCGCATTGAAGAAGCGCGATTCGTCGCCGGCCAGGAAGCAGATGGCGTCCGCAATGTCTTCCACCGTGCCCAGGCGGCCCAGCGGCGTGCGGCCGATGCGCTTGGCGTCGAGCTCCGCATTGCGATGCTTGGCCGTGCCCTCGGTGGGGATGGCGCCGGGCGCCACCGCGTTCACGCGGATGTTGCGGGCGCCCAGATCGGCGGCCGAAGCCCGGGTAATGCCCAGGACGCCGGCCTTGATGCCGCTGTAGACCACCGAGCGCATGGGCGACTTGAAGGCCGCGATGGATGCCACGTTGACGATGGAGCCGCCGCGCTGCGGGTCCATCGCCTCCGCCGCGGCCTGGATGCCCCAGATCACCGACTTGAAGCCGATCTCCACCATGCGGTCCATCACCTCCGGGGTGATTTCGGCAAGCGGCTGGTAGCGCACCCAGGCCGCGTTGTTGACCATGATGTCCAGCCGTCCGGCGTCGCTGGCGAACTGCGCCACCGCCTCGCGCATCCCTTCGCGCGTCGACACGTCGCACGGCAGCCCGATGGCCTGGCCGCCCAGGGCGCGGATCTCGGCCACGGCCTCTTCTACGAATTCCGGCTTCAGGTCGTTGATGCCGACGGTCGCGCCCAGGCGCGCCATGGCGCGCGCGGTGGCGCGGCCGATGCCGTGGCCGGCGCCGCTGATGAAGGCCGCACGGCCTGAAAGAGACATGTTCATGGCTTGGCTTTCGTGGTTTGTTCCTCGGGCACGAGCAGCGCATCCAGCGCATGGGCGCCGCGCCCCTGCTCCAGCACCATCAAGGGGTTGATATCGATCTCCGACACGTCCTGGGCATGGCGCATGGCGAATCGCGACAGCGCCGCGACCGCCTTGGCGGCCGACTGCACGTCGGCCCGGGGCCGCCCGCGCGCGCCGTCGAGCAGCGCGAAGGCCTTGAGCGAGCGCAGCATGGCGGTGGCCTGCGCCTCGTCGACGGGCGCCGGCTGCAACGCCACGTCCTTGAAGATCTCGGCGAAGATGCCGCCCAGCCCGACCATCACCATCGGACCGAACACCGGGTCTTTCTTGGTGCCCAGGATCAGCTCGACACCCCCCTGCACCATCTGCGCGACCAGCACGCCGGCGATGCGGGCTTCGGGCGCCTTCTGCGCCACGCGCGCCAGCAGGTTCGCGTATTCCTCGAGCAGCTGCGCCTCGGACTGCACGCCGACGAACACGCCGCCGACCTCGGTCTTGTGGGCGATGTCGGGCGAGACGATCTTCAGCACCAGGGGAAAGCCCAGCGCACGAGCCGCAGCCAGCGCCTCGTCACGGTTGGCTGCGATCACCTCCTGCGGCACGGGCAGGCCGGCTTGCGACAGCACGGCCTTGGCGCTTGCCTCGGTGGCGAAGGCTTCCGCCGCCAGCGGCATGCGCTCGATGGCCGCCGCGGCGGTCTCCGTGGTGCCTCGCGCGCCGAAGCGCAACAGCGCGGCCAGGGTCGCGCAAGCGGCATCGATGCCCTCCACCACCGGGAAGCCCATGCCGTTGAGCGTGGCCCGCACCTCGTGGGGCGCGCGGGCACACAGCAGGATCAGGCGCGAGGGATGGTCCTTGCGCAACTGTTCCAGCGCGGAAAGAAACACATCGCGCAGACGGGGCAGGTGGAAGGCGTTGGCCGACTGCAGGATCAGCGCGTCGCAACTGGCATCCCGCGCGACGGCATCGAGCATCTGCGCCAGGACTTCGGGCCGGCTCGACACCTGCGCCGTCATGTCCACCGGATTGGAGGGCGAGGCGAAGGGCACCACCGACAGGATGCGCTCCTGCGTGTGCGCGGCCAGCTTGGGCAAAGCCAGGCCCTGCGCGCTGGCCGCATCGGCCAGCAGCACGCCGAAGCCGCCCGAGGCTGTGAGCACGGCCACGCGGTTGCCGCCCGGCACATGCGCCGGGCCGACGACGGACAGCGCGTGGCCCACTTCGAGCAACTGCTCGATGCTGGGCACGCGAATGGCGCCGCCCTTGCGCAGCACGGCGTCGAACACGGCGTCGGAGCAGGCCAGCGCGCCGGTGTGCGAGGCCGCGGCCTCGCTGCCTGCCTCGGAGACCCCGACCTTCAGCACCACCAGCGGCTTGCCGGCCTCGCGGGCCATGGCCATGGCCCGGAGCAGCTTGTCGCCGTCGCGGCAGGTTTCCATGCAGCACAGGATCACGCGGGTGCCGGGGTCGCCCGCCAGAGACGCGATGGCGTCGGCGATGTCCACGTCGCATTCGTTGCCCGTGGTCAGCATGCGGCTGACGCCCAGGCCGCGCTCGCCGGCCAGGCGCAGCGTGAAGCTGCCCAGGTTGCCGCTCTGCGAGACGATGCCCACGGAGCCGGCCACGGGAAACGACGACTCCAGCGCCACCGAGAAGGTGGCGATGCTCCTGTCGGGCACGCCGATCGCGCCCAGGCAGTTCGGGCCGACCACGCGCATGCCGGTGGCGCGGGCCACCTCGCCGATCTGCTCCTGCAGCTGGCGGCCCTCGTCTCCCATCTCGGAGAATCCGGCGGACAGGATCACCGCGGCCTTCACGCCGCGCCGGGCACACCCGCGCACCACGTCGAGCACGCCCGCGGGCGGCACGGCGACCACGGCCAGCTCGGGTACTTCAGGCACGTCGTCCACGCTCGCATAGGCCGGCAGGGACTGCACCAGGCCGCCCTTGCGGTTGATCGGGTAGATGCCGCCCGCGTAGCCATACTTCTGCAGGAACTGCAGCGGACGGCCGCCGATCTTGGTGACGTCGTCCGACGCACCGAAGATGGCGATCGAGCGCGGGCTGAACAGCGCGTCCATGCCGCGCCCCACTTCCACGGCCTGCATCTCAGCGCCCCTTGTAGACAGGCTTGCGCTTCTCCAGGAAGGCCTTGCGGGCCTCCTGCGCATCCTCGGTCCGCGACAGGGCCATGGTGATGTTCTGCTCGAAGCGGTAGCCGTCGCGCTGCGGCATCAGGTCCATCATGTTGGCGGCCTGCTTGGCATAGGCCACGGCCATCGGTGCCTTGGAGGCGATCTCCTGCGCGATCTCCATGGCCAGCGGCATCAGCTCCCCGGCAGGCACCACCTCGTCGAGCACGCCGCGGCGGTACAGCTCGGCCGCGGACACCTTCATGCCGGTGAAGAACATGCGGCGCGTGAACGAACGCCCGAACATGGTCCTGAGCATCGAGACACCGCCCGCGAGCCCCACGTTGATCTCCGGCATGGCGAAAGTGGCGTCGTCGCTCGCCAGGAAGATGTCGCAGGCGGCCATGAGGCCGAAGCCCGCCCCCAGCGCGGGACCGTTGACCGCGGCGATCACCGGCTTGGCGCATTCGCGGATGGCGTTGCCGGTCTCGCGCGTCCAGCGGTTGTGGTCGAGAAAGTCGCCCGCCTTCCCGGCGTCGGGGCGGTCCTTGAGGTCCGCGCCGGAGCAGAAGAACTTGCCGGTGCCCGTGAGGATCGCCACGCGCACGTCGGCGCGCTCGGACACCTCGTCGAAGATCTCGATCAGGCGGCGGCGGGTGGCGCGGTCGAGCGCATTGACCGGCGGCTTGTCCAGCCGGATGACGGCGATGTGGTCGGAAACTTCCAGATTGATGCTCATCGCACACTCCCGGTTTGGTTGGAAAGAGAAGGAATCGGCGTGGCGCACGCCTGCGGCGCCAGCAACCGGGCGACATGCAGTAGCCGGTCGCCGTAGCGGAACTCCGAGGCGATGAGGCGCTGCGCGGTGCGGGTGGCAAGCACCTCCTCGCTCACGCCCATGCCGCCGTGCATCTGGATGGCCGATTCGGCGCAGGCGCGCGCCGACTCGGCCAGCGACACCTTGGCCAGGCGCAGCGTGCGGCGCAGGCCGGCCGCGTGCTGCTCGTGTTCGTGGAAGCAATGGATCACCAGGCCCTTGGCGCCCAGGTACTTCACGTACATGTCGGCCACGCGATGGCGCAGCACCTGGAAAGTGGAAAGCGCCACGCCGAACTGGCGCCGCTCCTTCAGGTGACTGACGGTCTGGCGGATGAGCGTGGCCATCGCGGCCACCGTGTCGGCGGCGGTCAGCAGCAAGGCAGCATCGGTGGCTTTCTCCAGCGCCTCGCGGGCGGCAGCGCCACGCGCGATGCACGCGCCCTCGGGCACGGCGAGCCCCTGCAGCACGAAGTCCGCGCCCTCGCGGCCCTCCGTGGTCCTGTAGCGGGCCTTCGGTGCGCCGACGCGCTCGGCGTCGACCAGAAAGATGGCGTCCTCGCCATCGACCCGCGCGGGCACCAGGTAGTGCGAGGCAGGCAGCGTGACGTCGACGCCCTGCACCTTGCCGCCCAGCTCGTAGCCGATGTCCAGGTGCCGGGCCGCCAGGGCGGTGTCGTCGGGCATGCCGGACAGCGCGGTCAGCGGCGCCACCTGCGCGCTGCCCTCGGCCACGGCCTCCAGCCAGCGCCCGGCCGTCTCTGCACCCGCGGCCTGCAACAGCAGCGGCACGACGGCGCAGGTCTCAACCACCGGAAGCTGCAGGCCATGCGTGGCCAGCCCCTCGACGATGGACGCGAGATCGCTCAGGCTGCCGCCGACGCCGCCGGCCTCCTCGGGCACGAGGGTGGCCGTCCAGCCCAGTTCGCGCACGGGGTCGCCCTGCAGCGCCCGGTCCGCGTGGTCCTGGGCGTAACGGCTCGCCGAATCCAGCAGCATGCCGGGAAAGAGCGATGGGAAAGATGTGGACATGGCTCAGGCTCCCAGCAGTTCGTTGGCGACGACGTTGCGCTGCACCTCGGAGGTGCCGCCGGCGATGGTGCGGGCGCGCGTGAACATGTAGTTCTGTATCCAGGTGGCGTCGGGCACGTCATCCCCCGCATCGGCAAGGAAGCGATGGGCCGCATCGGGGCCGACCGCGTCCAGCGCGATGGTCGTCAGGCGCTGCGCGACGTCGGCGCAGGTCATCTTGATGACGGAGGGCTGCACCCCCAGCGGGCGCTGGTGGATCAGGTCGTCGGTGGCCTGCGCCATCATCACGCGGGCGCCTTTCACGTCGGCCTCGCACAGCAACAGCTTGTGGTGCAGCCCGCCGAAGTCGCGCCGGCCCGCGGCGGCGCGGCTCGCCTCCTCGACCAGTTGCGTGACCTGGCGGCGCATGAGCTCCAGCCGCGCCACGTTGGCCGGCGGCAGGCGTTCGCGCTCGAGCAGGAACTTCGCGCAGGTCCAGCCCTTGCCGACCTCGCCCACGAGGTTGTCGGCGCGCACGCGCACTTCGTCGAAGAACACCTCGTTCAGGTGGTGCCAGCCGTCGATGGTCTTGATGGGGCGCACGGTGATGCCCGGGCTGTCCATGGGCACCAGCAGCAGCGAGATGCCTTCCTGCTTCTTCGCCTCCTTCGAGGTGCGAACCAGCATGTAGATCATGCTGGCCTCGTGCGCATGCGAGGTCCAGATCTTCTGGCCGTTGACGACCCACTCGCCGCCGTCGAGCCGCGCACTGGTCGACAGCGAGGCCAGGTCGGAGCCCGAGCCCGGCTCCGAATAGCCCTGGCACCACCAGTCCGAGCCGTCGAGGATGCGCGGCAGGAACCGGGCTTTCTGCTCGGGCGTGCCGAAACGGATGATCACCGGGCCGATGTGGCCCAGGCCGTGGTGATAGAGAGGCGGACAGTCGTTCTCGGCCATCACCTCCTCGAAGATGAGGCGCTGGCGGATGTCCCATCCGGTGCCGCCGGCTTCGACCGGCCAGCTCGGCGCGCCCCAGCCACGGGTGGCGAGGATCTTCTGCCAGGCCTGGTACTCGCGCTTGGTGATCTTCTGCCCGGCCGCGACGACGGCGCGGATCTCGGGTGGGCAGGCATCGCGCGCGAACGATTCGAGTTCGCGCCGGAAGCCGGCGTAGTCGATGGACATCTTGTCTCCTGTGGAATGACGGAAAGGCTCAGCCCCTGCGCAACTGCGTGATCAGCTCGTCCAGGGCGGCCGCGGCGCCGTCGGCATCGCGCCGGCGCAGGTTGTGCGCCACCTTGCGGCGCAGCGGAAAAAGGTCGGGTCGCGGACGCACCGAGAGCACGTGCGTCATGCGCTCGCGCAGCACGCTGGTCATGGTCTGCGCCATCAGCGTCAGCGCCTCGTTGTGGCCTGCGGCCGCGATCGAGGCGAAGAACGCGCTGGCGGAGGCAATGCGCTCCTTCAGCGGTGCGTCGTCGGGGTGCGCCTCGATGGTGTCGGCGGCCTCGTGCACCGCGTCCAGCTCGGCCTCGGTGGCGCGTTCGCTGGCCAGGCGCAGCAGCGTGCCGTAGAGCGTGCGATAGGCCTCGTCGATGTCGGCGTCTCCCAGCCGCCCTTCCACGACCAGCTTGCGCAGCGACTCGGCCAGCTTCATGTAGGCGCCCTTGTAGAACACCAGCGCCTGCTCGGACGCCCCGGCGCTCAGGTGGCGCACCTCGCCGATGAAGATGGTGTGGTCGCCCGCCTCGTGCGCGGCATGCACGCTGCACTCGAAGCCCACCAGGCAGTCGTCGATCAACGGCATGCCCAGCGAGCCGGCGCGCCAGGGCACGCCGTCGAACTTGTCCTCGATCTTGCTCGACGCGAAGCGGCCCGACAGCGCGTCCTGCTGCTCGGACAGGATGTTGATGGCAAAGCCGTCCGCTGCCTGGAAGGTGGACAGCAGGCGGCTGGCATTGCGCAGGCTGAACAGCACCAGCGGCGGATCCAGCGACACCGAGCTGAACGAGTTGCAGGTCAGGCCCGCGGGCTGCCCGTCGGGTGCGCGCGTGGTGATGACGGCCACGCCGGTCGGAAAGCAACCGAGCAGCTGGCGGAACTGGGCAGGCTCGATGAGCGAGCGGATGCCTTCGGCGGCTTCGGACATGGCGTCTCCAGGCACCCGGGCTCAGGCCGCGGCGAGTTCGGCCTTGGCCGCCGGCCGGTGCGGCGGATCGTTGGCGATCTCCTGCTGCACCGTCGGAATGATGACCTTGCCCCACACCTCGAGCTGGCGCAGCATGGTCGGGTGGTCGAAGTCGCCCATCTGGGTCTGGAAGCAATAGTGCACCGGCTTGAGCGTGCGGATCTCGTTGACCACGCGTTCGATCACGGTGTCGATGTCGCCCACGGGCAGCAGCGCGCGCATCTCGTCCAGCGAGGGTTCGCCTTCGACGATGCCTTCCTCGACCTGGTAGTCGTCGGCGATCTGCGCGGTGCGGCGCTTCAGGCTGACGGCGATGCGGCGCTGGTAGCGCGCGCACTCGAGGTAGCTTTCCACCTCGGCCTTGTCGTTGCTCGCAAAGGCCGCGCGCAGCAGGCCGACCTGCACGCCCGCGGGGTCCTTGCCCTCGGCCGCGGCCACCTTGTCGATGAGGCCACGGGTGCTCGCCAGCTTCTCCAGCCCGCCGTCGCCGCCGGAGACGAACACGTGGTGACCGGACTTCACTGCGCGCGACAGGAAGGCCGGGTCGACGCTGGTGATCCACATCGGCGGCATCGGCCGCTGCACCGCGCGTTGGCTGATCGCGCTCATGGGCTGCTGGTAGTACTCGCCGTCATAGCTGAACTTGGGCTGCCGCAGGCCGGCCTCGAGCATGTCGAGCATCTCGAAGGTGCGGCCCTTGGCCGACTCCAGCGACACGCCGAAGCGCTCGAACTCGAAGTGCTGGTAGCCAGAGCCGATGCCCAGGTTCAGGCGTCCGTTGGACAGCTGGTCGACCATCGCCACGTCCGCGATCAGGCGCGCCGGCGTGTACAGCGGAGCGACGACAATGCCCGTCCCCAGGCGGATGTTGCGCGTGACCGCGGCGCAGTGCGCGATCATGGTCAGCGGCGACGAGCACATGCCGTAGTTGCTGAAGTGGTGCTCGGCGTACCACGCGGCACCGAAGCCCAGTTCGTCCGCCAGGCGCGTCTGCTCGACGGCGTCGCGCAGAATCTGGTGGGACGTCTTATGCTTGTTCCGTTGCTGCATCAAAATGAAGATTCCGAAGTCCATCGCTGTTGCTCCTGGTTGGCTGGTTCTGATCGAGGCCAATCGTAGGAACTCAAGCCCTCGCTGGATCACCAGCGCATGCACAGCTTCTTTGCGTCTTTCGAAATGAAAGCGCTCGATTCGCTGCGCATCTTTGTCGCCACCCAGCGCAAGGGGAGCCTCTCGGCCGCGGCCCGCAGCCTCAGTCTTTCGCCGGCGACCATCTCCCGGCGCATCAGTGCGATGGAAGAAGAACTGGGCGTGCAACTGGTGGACCGCACCAGCCGCAACCTCAAGGTGACCGAAGCGGGCCAGGCCTTCCTGGAGCGGGCCGAGGCGATGCTGGAGCTCATGAACGAGGCCGAGCAGGCCGTGCACAGCGCGCGCGAACGGCCGGAAGGCCGCCTGCGCGTGCACTCCCGGACACACATCGCCCTGCGGGTGCTGGCACCGCTGCTGCCGCGTTTCGCGGAGCTCTATCCGGACATCCGCGTCGAGCTGGAACTCTCGGAGCATCCGATCAACCTGGTGGACCAGGACTTCGATGTCGACATCCGCACCGGTGAGTCCAACGACTCGGGCTTCGTCATCAAGCGGCTGCTGTCGAGCGACGAGGTGCTGGTGGCCAGCCCGGCCTTCCTGAAGACCTACTCCCGCATCCGGCATCCCTCCGACTTGCCGCAGGTGCGCTGCCTCACCTATCGGCGCGACCGCGAGATCACCACCTGGAAGTACATCGACCAGGCCGGAGAGCAGCAGGAGCTGCTCATCCAGGGCGTGCTGAGCGCCAACAACGGCGAGGTGCTGCGGCTGGCCGCCATCGGCGGCATGGGCGTGGCGCTGCTGTCCGAGGCCACCGTTCGCGACGACTTGCGCGAAGGCGCCCTGGTGCGGCTGCTGCCCGAATACCGATTCGCGGTGCGGGCCTTCTCGAACGGCATCTTCGCCGTCTTCCGGCAAAGCCGTGTGCTTCCGCTGAAGGTGCGGGCCTTCGTGGACTACGTGGCGGACGCGATGAGAAGCGAGACCGGCTAGCAATCTCCGAAATGATGGGGCAGTCGTCCCGCCGCGGGAAGTCCCTCGAGCTGGAACAGGCCGCCGTCCTGCGCCAGCGTGCCCTCCAGCCGCGTGCTGCGCGAAATGCTCGTGAGGTACAGGTGTTCAAGGCGCGGCCCGCCAAAGCAGATGCTCGTCGGATAGCTCACCGGCAGCTCGATCACGCGGTCCAGTTCGCCGTCCGGCGCATAGCGCGCCAGCCTGGCGGCGCGGGTCAGCACGGTCCAGAGAAACCCTTGCGAATCGGTCGTTGCGCCGTCGGGACCGGAGTCGAGGGCCTGCGTGCGAGCAAAGACGCGCTTGTTGCGCAGGGGACCGTCCGGGTCGTAGTCGTAGGCCCAGATGATCCGCTCCAGGCTATCGGCCAGGTACAGCACGGCGCCGTCGGGGCTGAAGCAAGGCCCATTGGCAAAGCCGATGTCGTCGGCCAGTTGTTCCACCCGGCAGTCGGTGCGCAGCCGGTAGAGCCCGCCCATCACGGGCTCGCCGGCCTGGCGGTCGATGTGCATGGTGCCCGCCAGGAAGTTGCCGGCCGCATCGCATTTGCCGTCGTTGAAGCGAACCCTCGGATGGTCCACGGGAATGCCGGCCAGATGCTCCAGCCTGCGCGTGGCGAAGTCATAGCGCGCGAAGCTGTTGCGCAGCGCCACCACGACGGCCGCGCTGCGGCAGGGCGCGATCGAGCCCACGGGCGCGGGCAGCTGGTGGCGTTCGGCCTGCACGGCATCCAGGGGCAGCCTCCAGAGCGTGCCGGGCAGTGCGTCGATCCAGGTCAGGGCCTGGGCGTCGGCATCCCAGCAGGGGCTCTCGCCCAATTGATCCTTGGTCGTCCCGACTCTGGTGATCTTCACGGTCATCGGCCAAGTGTGTGGGCGGGCCGGTGGCTCCCGGCTGCGGATCACGCAAAGCTGCTTTTCATTCCCTGCCGATCCACACGCCGGGCGGCCATCTAGACTGATTCGAGAGTCCGGATCCGGACCGAAGCTGGAGACAAAATGAGCTATCGCAAACTCGTCATGGGGCTGGCACTGTGTGCCTGCGCCATCGCCCCCACCCTCGCACAGCAGGTGACCCGCATCGTCGTGCCCTTCGCGGCCGGCGGCGGCACCGACCAGTACTGCCGCATCCTGGCCCAGGAGCTCAACAAGCAGGGGCTCAACGTCATCATCGAGAACAAGCCCGGCGCCAGCGGCATCCTCGCGGCCGACTACGTCGCCCGCGCGAAGCCGGACGGACAGACGGTGCTCGTGTCCTCGCTCGGCACGCTCGCGAACAACAGCGTTCTCTACGACAAGCTGCCCTACGACCCCGCGAAGGATTTCTCGCCGGTCACGCAGATCGCCTACCAACCCGCCATCGTCGTGGGCCGCACCGACCTGCCGTACAAGAACATCAAGGAAATGGTGGCCTACGCCAAGCAGAACCCGGGCAAGATCAACCGCGGTTCGCCGGGGGCGGCGATCCTGACGAACCTGGCTCCCCTCGCCTTCGAGAAGGAACAGGGCTTCAGCACGCTGCACATTCCTTTCAACGGCGACGCCCCTGCGCTCCAGGCCCTGCTGGGCAACCAGATCGACATCCACGGCACATCCATCACCGGATCGCTGCCCTATGTGAAGTCGGGCAAGTTGCGCGTGCTGGGCGTGATGGACTCTCAGCGCCTGCCGCAGGTGCCCGATGCGCCCACCTTCAAGGAGCAGGGCTTCGACATGGAAGCCAGGCTCTGGTATTCCCTTTCGGTGCCTGCCGGCACGCCCAAGCCGGCGATCGACCGCCTGAACAAGGCCGTGAACAAGGTGATCGCCGACCCCGAGTTCGTGGCCCGGGCCCACGCGATCGGCATGGAGCCCCAGGGCGGCACGCCCGAAGAACTGGGCAAGTTCATCAAGGCCGAGGCGGACCGCTGGGTTCCGCTGCTGCAAAGCCTCAACCTGCCCAAGCAGGCGCAGTAAGCGGCAGGGCCCTCGGGCCCTGCCCGCTTACTTGATGATGCTCCTGCTGCCCAGGGCTTCGAGCTGCGCCTCGCCCATGTCGAGCAGCTCGCGCAGCACTTCGGCCGTGTGCTCCCCCAGGTGCGGCGGCGGATGGCGCACACCGGCGCGCGCGCCGTCGATGATGTAGGGCGGCGCGTGGACGGCCTGCGCTCCCGCCTGCGTGTCCTCGAAGCGGTGCCAGACCTGCGTCTGCGCCGTGCGCTCCGACTGCAGCGCCTCGTAGAGGCCGAGCACCTCGCCGCAGGGAATGCCGGCCTTGTTCATGCGGCCGATGAGATCGGCGCGCGAGAACTGGCCGACTTTGCCGAGCAGTATGGGCAGCAGTTCGTGCCGGTGCCTGGAGCGTTCGGTGTTGGTGGCGAACTTCGGATCGACAGGCAGTTCCGGGCAGAAGATCACCTCGTCGCAGAACCTTTTGAACTGGCCGTTGTTTCCGACCGCTATCACCAGCGGTCCGTCCGCGGCCTCGAACACGCCGTACGGCACGATCGACGGATGCGAGTTGCCGAACTTCGCCGGATCCCCCCGGTTGAGCCAGGCGGTCAGCCCGTAGTAGGACGTGATCATCATCCCGCTGTCGTACAGCGACATCTGGATGTGGCGGCCTTCGCCGGTGCGCGTGCGCTCGTACAGCACAGCCAGGATGGCCTGGGCCGAGTACATGCCGGTGAACATGTCGACCGCGGCAATGCCGAACTTCAGCGGCCCCTGCCCTTCTTCGCCATTCATGGCCATCAAGCCGGTCTCGCCCTGGATCACGAGGTCGTAGCCCGGCCGCGCCTTCTCGTCGCTCAGCACCGAATAGCCCGAGATCGAGCAGTAGATGATCTCCGGGTTGATGCTGCGCAGGTCTTCATAGCCCAGCCCCATCTTCTGCGCGCCGCCGTACTTGAAGTTCTGGATCACCACGTCGCATTGCGCCGCGAGCTTGCGCACGAGTTCCTGGCCGTCCTTGTCCTGCAGGTCCACGCAGATCGAGCGCTTGTTGCGGTTGCAGCTGTTGAAGTAGGACGTGTTGTGGCTGCCGATGCGCACGCCCCAGTCCCGCGTGTCGTCGCCGCGCTCCGGGTGCTCGACCTTGATCACGTCGGCGCCCAGGTCGGCCAGCGCCATGCCGCACAGCGGGCCCGCCATGACCCTGGAGAGGTCCAGCACACGCACGCCGGCAAGCGGCTGCATGGAAGAAGAGTGGTTCATTCGATATTCCCGGATCTTGCTTTCTTTGATACCGCTCGCTCAGTCGCCCAGCCGGTAGCCCGCCGCCGCGATGGTGCGCCTGGCAATGTTCAGTTGATGGATCTGGCTCGTGCCTTCGTAGAGGCGGAACAGCCGGACGTCGCGGTAGAAGCGCTCGACCGGATGGCCCTGGATGAAGCCCGTGCCGCCCAGCATCTGCACGCAGCGGTCCGCCACGCGCCCGCACATCTCCGAGGCGAAGTACTTGCAGATCGACGCCTGCATGGTCACGTCCTCGCCGGCGTCGCGCTGGCGCGCGGTCTGCAGGATCAGCGCGCGCGCCGCCTGGATTTCGGTCTGGCAGTCGGCGATCAGGGCCTGCACCAGTTGGAAGCCGGCCACCGGCTGGCCGAACTGGCGGCGCTCGCAGGTCCACGCGACGGCTTCATCCAGCATGCGTATGGCAGGTCCCGTGCACAGCGCCGCCAGGTGGATGCGCTGCTTGTTGAGCACCTTCATCGCCGTCTTGAAACCCATGCCCTCCACGCCGCCGATGAGGCTGTCGGCCGGCACGCGGCAGTCGCTCAGAAGCACCTCGGACACGGGCGATCCGGCCTGCCCCATCTTGCGGTAGGCCTCTCCCGTCGAAAGCCCGGGCGTCCCGCGCTCGACCAGGAAGGCCGAGATGCCACGGGCGGAGCGGTCTTGCGGATCGGTGCGCGCCAGCACGGTGAACAGCCCCGCGATCGGCGCATTGGTGATGAAGCACTTGGTTCCGTTGAGCACGTAGTGCTCGCCGTCGCGTGTGGCGCTCGTCTTCAGCGCGGTCGCATCCGAGCCGGCATCGGGCTCCGTCAATGCGAACGCGCCGGTCAAGGCGCCGCTGGCCAGCAGCGGCAGGTAGCGTGCCTTCTGCTGCGGCGTGCCGTCGGCCACCAGCGCCTCGGAGCCGATGCCGGTGTTCGTGCCCACCCGCGCCCGGAACGCGACCGAGGCCTGGGACAGCTCCATCGCGGCAAGCACCAGTTCTTCGGTCGTCATTCCGGCGCCGTTCCATTCCTGCGGAATGGACCAGCCGAAGAAGCCGCGCGCCGCCATGTCGTCGACGAGGTCGGCCGGAACCTCGTCCCGCTGCTCGACCTCCGCCTCGCGTGGAATCAGCTGCTCCCGCACATAGCGCCGCAAGGCGGCCAGGGTTTCGTCGAATGCAGAGGGATCCCGGATCATGTGTTCTTCCCGCAATGAAGGCATCAGTTGGCTGTGTAGCCGCCATCCACCGGCAGGATGGTGCCGGTGACGTAGCGCGCCTGCTCCGAAGCCAGGAACACCACGGGCCCCGCGATGTCCTGCGGATCCGCCGCGCGGCGCAGATACGTACGACGCACCATCCGCTCGCAGCGTTCGGCGTCATCCGCGATGTGGGCGGTCATGGGCGTCATCACCAGTCCGGGTGCGACGGCGTTGACGCGCACGCCGTGCGGCCCGAAGTCTCGCGCCAGGAACTTGGTCAGCTGGGCGACGGCCCCCTTGGAGGCGCCGTAGGCGATGTGCGCCGAGGTCGCCACCAGCGAAGTGATGGAGGCCACGTTGACGATGGCGCCACGGGTCCGGTGCAGGCCCCGGGTGCAGGCCACGGACAGGTTGAGCACGCCCTTGACGTTCACCGCCATCACGTGGTCGATGTCCTGCGAGAGTGCCTGTGCCTCGAACACGGCGCTGCGGCCGCTCACCCCCGCGTTGTTCACGAGCACGCCCACGGGGCCCCAGGCTTCCTGCAGATCAGAGACCACGGCTTCGCATTGCGCGGCATCGCGCACGTCCAGCGCATAGGGCCGGACGCGGTCCGCCGCGTGGCCTGTGCGACGGGCCGCTTCCCGGGTGCTGTCGGCGTCGAGGTCTGTCAGTGCCACGCGGCAGCCCGCCTCGAGCAGGCGGGTGGCAATCGCGAAGCCGATGCCCTGGCTCGCACCGCTGACCAGGGCCACGGTGTCGTCGAACAAGGGGCTCATTCAGTGCCCCTGCTTGGGCAGGTCCAGGCGCTGCAGCAGCGGGATCCAGCGCTGCGTCTCGGCCTTCACGTAGTCGGCCAGCGCCTGCGGCGTGCCGCCTCGCGGCTCCATCCCTATGGCCTGGGCGCGCGCGATGAAGGCGGGATCGACCAGCACCTGGTTGACCGCGCGGTTGAGCTTGTCGACGATGTCCTTGGGCGTGGCGGCGGGTGCGGAAAGCGCGTACCACAGCAGCGCCTCGATGTCGTAGCCCTGCTCCTTGAAGGTGGGCGCATCGGGCACCTGGGGCAGACGCTTGACGTCCATCACGCCCAGCACGCGCATCTTGCCCGCCTTGACATGCTGCAGCGGGCCGGTGATGGAGGTTCCCTGGATGTCGATCTGGCTGCCGAGCATGGCCTGCAGGCCGGGCGAATCGCCATTGAAGGGAATGTGCATCGTGCGGATGCCCGCCATGCTCTCGAAGGCCAGGGGCGCCAGGTTGGTCAGGATGGATGCGCCCGGCGAGCCGCGATTGATCTTGTCCGGATGCGCCTTGGCATAGGCCACCATTTCCTTGATGTTCTTGTAGGGCAGGTCGGTGCGGCCCACGATGATGGTCGGCTGGTAGGCGATCTGCGTGACCGGCGTGAAGCTGGTCACCGGGTCGTAGGGCAGCTTGTCGTACATCACGGTGTTGCTGGCCAGGATGCTCAGCGAACTCATCAGCAACGTGGTGCCGTCGGGCTTGGAACGCGCCACGTTGTCCGCCGCCACGATGCCGCTGGCGCCCGGCTTGTTCTCCACGATCGTCTGGGTGCCGCGGCTGGTGAGTTCGGAGGCCAGCAGCCGCGCGTACTGATCGGTTCCGCCGCCGGCCGCGAAGGGAACGACGATACGCAAGGGTTGTTGGGCCTGCGCCGCACCGACGGCGAGGACGAG
The DNA here is from genome assembly GCF_003019815.1 of Variovorax sp. PMC12. NCBI lineage: Bacteria > Pseudomonadati > Pseudomonadota > Betaproteobacteria > Burkholderiales > Comamonadaceae > Variovorax > Variovorax sp. PMC12. The sequence continues at coordinate 828,586 of NZ_CP027774.1, read as the reverse complement.
ACCGAGCAGAAAGCCGCCAAGGCGCTTCCGGACTGGCATGGGATGTCTCCTGAATGGGATGCGGAATGCTTTTTCCCAGTTTAGGAGCGCACGCTTCGCGGCATGCATCAAGGCATGAAAAGGTGCTTTGTAATTTCCAGTGCATCACCGCCGAGCAGCGACGCCGGTTCGCACCAGTGCGATCGTGTTCGGCACGGGCATGTTCATCGCCATCAAGTGGCACTACGAGCGAGGGAAGAAAGGGAAGGAAAAGCAGGCCGGTCGCTTCAGACCTCAGGTCCGGACATCCGGCGGCGCCCGGTACACCAGCACCTTCAGCGACCGCTCGTCGGACACGTCGGGAAAGGTGCTCGGATTCGCCAGTCTCTCCACGAAATCCAGTTCCGGCGCCAGTTCGCTCATTTGCTCCTGCAGGAATTTGGGTCCCAGTTCTGGCGCATTGAGGCATAGCAGGACATGGCCATCGGGCGCGAGCAGGTCAGGCAAGCGCTTGATCAGCCGGGCGTAGTCCTTGGTCGCAACGAAACTTCCCTTTTGATAGCTCGGTGGGTCGACGATGACCAGCCCGTAAGGGCCTGCGCGCGTGATTTTTCCCCACGAACTGAAAAGGTCATGGGGGAGGAAGCTCGCGCCTTCGAGCACGCCGTTGGCGCGGTGGTTCTGCTGCCCCACGGCCAGTGCGCCCTTGCTCATGTCCAGGTTGGTGACGTGGCGGGCTCCTGCCTGCAATGCGACCACCGAGAACGCGCAGGTGTAGGCAAACAGGTTGAGCACCTTGACGCGCGACCGGGCGTCGGGGCGCGCCTTCACAAATGCACGAACCCAGCGCCGTCCTTCGGCCATGTCGAGAAACAGCCCGTGGTTCTGGCCCCGGGCCACGTTGACGCGATAGCGAACACCCTCCTCGGTGACCCAATGCGGGTCGGGCAGCGAGCCGCTCATGAGTTGCGTGCTGCTCTGGCCTTCATGCCGGCACTGAAACACCCATTGCAGCGTTTCACCCGGTGCCAACTGCGACCAGCGGCGCTCCAGCGCGGCGCCGATTGCAGCCAGTTCGTCGCCCGTCGCGGGCTTGAAGCTGGTCAACAGCCAAACCGGCGGGAAGAAGTCCAGCGACAAGTGAGCGCACTCGGGATGAAGCCCGCCGCGCCCGTGGAAGATGCGCTGCGCATCCACCGGTGCGGACATTGAAGCGATTGCGTCGAACAGGGGCTGCATAGGCATCGGCATAGTCTCCCATTCTGACCGGATGGCGCGGTGGTCCCGAGGCCAAGACTTGGAAGAGGCCGGACGCACGAGAAGCATGCTGGCCACGGGCACACCTGCTCCGGCGACGAAATCCAACCAGTCGATTTCATCGCGAAGGAGCCTGCCCGGTCTCCCTGAAACAGCGCCTTGCCGGGCCGCACCCGCTCCTTGGTAAAATTCACCATCAGTTGGAGACTCGATGCGTGACGTTGTAGACGGATTCCTGCGGTTCCAGCGAGAGGTGTTTCCCACTCGCAGAGAACTTTTCCAGAAGCTCGCGACCAAGCAGGAGCCGACGACGCTGTTCATTTCCTGCTCGGACAGCCGCATGGTCCCTGAGCTGGTGACGCAGCGCGAGCCCGGCGACTTGTTCGTCATCCGCAACGCCGGCAACATCGTTCCCTCCTTCGGTCCTGAACCTGGGGGCGTGTCGGCAACGGTCGAATACGCGGTCGCCGCCTTGAAGGTCACGGACATCGTCATATGCGGCCACTCCGACTGCGGTGCGATGACTGCCGTTGCCACCTGCGCGTGCCTGGACCACATGCCGGCGGTGAAGAACTGGCTTCGCTATGCGGACGCAGCCCGCATGATCAACGAATCGAAGCACCACGACACCGCGCGAGCGCGCATCGACAGCATGGTGCGTGAGAACGTCATCGCACAGTTGAACAACCTGCGCACCCATCCTTCCGTGGCGCTCGCGCTGGCGCAAGGAAAGCTGACGCTACACGGATGGGTGTATGACATCGAGTCCGGCTCCATCGTGGCCCTGGCACCCTCCGGCAATTCCTTCGTGCCGCTTGAGGACCACCCGGCGGCGGTCTAAGTCGCAAGTCTCTCGCCAACGACGGCCGTTGGTCAGCTTTGGTCGAAGCACCGCCTACAAGACCAGCCCCGAATCGGCCATCAGAGGTTCTCGAAAGCGGACGCTTAGGATTGGCCGTTCGACAGCCGCTCGAGGAACTTGATTTGCCATGAACCATTTCCGCCACCTTGTTGTTCTTTCCGCCGCGCTCACGTCGATACACATCGGCGCTCAAACGATAGGCACAACGTCGCATGCGTCCATGGCCGAATCCAATGCCGCCGTGTTCAAAGCCTGCGCCGCCGCGCCGAAAACGAACGGCGCGTGTCCCCTCGATGCGGTCTTCGGCCTCTTCAAGCTCGCACCCGACAACGACGTGCTGGAATTCAGGGCTTCGAACACCGTTCCTCGAACGGTCAACCAGAACTACGGCTGGATCCTGAAACTCAACCAGAAGTCCGGCAAGGTCCGCGTTCTCGAACGCATGTCATTGCCGGAAACCCCGAAGATATGGGGTACCGGTGGCCAGCCCCACGGCATGTCGGCGGATCGCAAGACCATCTCGATGGACGTGACGCTGAACGTCTACGACGGCACCATTTCGAAGTCTTGGGACGTGGCCCAGGGCGATCCTGCCGGCCACTACCTGATCACCGCTTACGTCGAAGACTCCGCGCCGGTGCAGTTCGAGTTCGATGTCGTCGATCCCCAATGACCTGCTGCCGCAGGCCTGTGGACTGAACTGGTAGCAGTTGCCCATCCGGACCGCATAGCGCGCGGCTTCTTCTTCGTTCGCAACGAGCGATATGCCAACATCCGCGGATGCAACCGACCCTCACCGAAGATCTGGCCGCGCGCTTTGCCGACATCGCACTGGGCCATGTCACGCGCGAATACCCCAACAAGCCCGACCACGTGCTGGCCGGCCCGCAGGACGCACGCACGCCGAGCGAGTTGCATCCGGTGTTCTACGGCAGCTACGACTGGCACTCCTGCGTGCACAGCCACTGGATGCTGGCGTACCTGCTGCGCCGTTTCCCCGGCATCGCGCCGGCCGCGAGGATCGAACAGCTCTTCGACGAACACTACGTGACGGCGAAGATCACCGCCGAATGCGCCTACCTCGCACAACCCACCGCCCGGGGCTTCAAGCGGCCGTACGGCTGGGGCTGGCTGCTCAAGCTGGCGTCGGAGCTCGCGCAGCACAGTGACGCACGCTGGTCGAACGCGATGGCACCGCTTGCCGAAACCTTCGCGCAGCGCTACCGCGACTTCCTTCCGCTGGCCACCTACCCCGTGCGCGTCGGCACCCATTTCAATACGGCTTTCGGCCTCCGGATGGCAGCCGACTATGCACAGGCGACATCGGACACCGCGCTGGCCGAGTTGCTGCTTTCCACGGCCAGCCGCTGGTACGGCGACGACACCGACTGCCCGGCCTGGGGCGAACCCAGCGGCGACGACTTCCAGTCTTCCGCGCTGATCGAAGCCGAATGCATGCGGCGCCTGCTGCCGCCAGACGCGTTCGTGTCGTGGCTCGATCGTTTCCTGCCGCGCATCGCATCGCGCGAACCGGCCACGCTGTTTCGCCCGGCGTCGGTATCGGACCGCACCGACGGCAAGATCGCACACCTCGACGGCCTGAACCTCAGCCGCGCCTGGTGCTGGCGCAGCATCGCCTCTTCGCTGCCCGAGGGCGATGCGCGCCGCATTGCCGCGCTGCAGGCCGCCGACGAACATCTCGCACTGGGCCTGCCCCATGTGGCCGGCGACTACATGGGCGAACACTGGCTGGCCAGCTTTGCCGTGCTGGCGCTGGAGGCCTGAGCACCGGGTGCGCCTGCATCGCCCGCGCCGCCACGCTATATTTCCGGCTGGTCAACCAAAGAGCAATCACCATGGCAAAAGCCTATTGGGTCAGTGCATACCGTGCCGTCAAGGACGCCGACAAGCTCGCGGCCTACGCGAAGCTGGCAGGTCCTGCGATCTCCGCCGGCGGCGGGCGATTCCTGGCGCGCGGCCTTCCCGCAAAGGTCTACGAACACGGCTTGTCCGAGCGCACCGTGCTGATCGAGTTCGACAGCCTGGAACAGGCGACGGCCACGCACGACAGCCCCGAATACAAGGCCGCGCTTGACGCGCTGGGAGACGGCGTCGAGCGCGATCTGCGGATCATCGAAGGGGTCTGACCCCAGCCATCAGGCGCAGGTTCTGCACGGCCGCGCCTGCCGCGCCCTTGCCCAGGTTGTCGAGAACCGCGCTCAAGACAATCTGTCCCATGCGTTCATTGCAGGCAACCGCCAGGCTCATGTCGTTCGTGCCGTTGTGGACTTGCGGGTCCAGCTCCGTCATTGGCGCGTCCGGAGACATCGGCAGCACACGCACATGCGCCGCATCGTGGTATCGCTCCATCAGGCATTCGTGGATGCGCGCGCCGGAGGCGTCTGCGGCAAGCATCCGCGTGTGCAGTCCGATGGTGAGCACGATGCCCTGCCGGTAGCTGCTATAGGCCGGCACGAAGATGGGCCGCTGCGCCAAGCCGGCATAGGTCTCGATCTCCGGCACATGCTTGTGCTCCAAGCCAAGCCCGTAGACCTTCAACGAATGCGCACCCGTCCCGGCCTCGTACGCTTCCGCGCCCGCCCGCCCCTGGCCCGAATAGCCTGACACGGCGTGGATGACGAGCGGATAGTCGGCCGGCAGCAGACCCGCATCCGTCAACGGCCGCAGCAGCGCGACTGCGGCGGTGGGATAGCAGCCCGGATTTGTGACCCGCGATGTCGACGCGATGCGTTCGCCTTGCCCCGCATCGAGCTCCGGAAGGCCGTAGACCCAACCCGGGCTGGTGCGGTGCGCCGAGCTGGCGTCGATGACACGCACTGCCGGGTTGTCGATCATCGCCACCGCATCCCGGGCCGCGGCATCGGGCAGGCAGAGGATCGCGATGTCGCACTCGTTGAGCGCAGCCCTGCGCGCCGCTGCATCCTTGCGCAAGTCCGTCGGCAGTGTGCGGATGAGAAATTCCCCACCCCGGAGCCGGTTCTGCAGATCGAGGCCAGTGGTGCCTTGATCGCCGTCGATGAAAATATTGAGGTCCATGGAGCGCGATCGTAGATAGGCGTCCAAGATAGCTCCAGCTAAATATATGCAACCCCAAATTAAGAAAAGTTGAATCTGCAACATGCGGGAACTGAGCCTTGACCACCTGCGTACCCTGGTCGCCATTGCCGACCTCGGATCCCTGGCCAATGCCGCCCGCGCACTGCACCTGGCGGCCCCCACCGTCACCGTGCAGATCGCGGAGCTGGAATCGCGCCTGGGTGGCCAATTGCTCGTTCGCGGGCGCGGGCCTGCGCAAGCGACCGCTTTGGGGGAGCGGTTCATTGCGCGCGCCCGAAGGCTTCTGGCGGACGCGGACGATGCGGTGGAAGACGTTCGACGCCAGCTCGCCGGCCAGACCGGCCGCGTGCGCGTAGGCGCTTCGACCGGTGCCATCGCGCACCTGCTGCCGCCCGCGCTCGAACGTCTTGCGCGCAACCATCCGGGCATCGAAGTGAACGTCCAGGTGCTGACTTCCAATGACAGCATGGCCCGGCTCGCCGCGGGCAGCCTGGACCTGGCGGTCGTGGCCCTGCCCCAGCCGCCCGTGCGCGGTGTTCATGTCACGCCTCTGCGGCGCGAGGCCGTGGTCGCCTTTCTGCCGGCGGATTGGAAAGCACCCAGGCGGCTGACACCGCGGTGGCTGGCCCAGCGTCCGCTGATCATGAACGACGCCTCCACGCGCCTCTACCGCCTGACCGCGGAATGGTTCTCCGCGGCCGGCGTCCACTGCCGCCCGCGCATCGAGCTCAACTACAACGACGCGATCAGGACACTGGTCGCCGCCGGCTACGGGGCGGCCTTGCTGCCCGAGGAATCACACGAGCCCGCGCGTGATCCGCGCATCACCGTTCGCCCGCTGAGCCGGGCGCTGTGGCGGCAACTGGGCCTGGCAGTCAGTGAAAGGGACACCAGCGGCCCGACGCGTTTCGTGCTGGAGGCGTTGCTGCCTGCGAAGAATTCGGGCTGTTGAAGCTTTCGCGGCCTGCAGGGCGGGCAATGCATTTATTAGTACCAAAGGACAAATAACTTCGAGAAGACCAATGCTTTTTATATAGCGGCAGCTCAAATTTTGAGCATTAGTTATCAATAAAAAGTTAACAACTGTGTACGTGACTGTCGTGAAACAAGGTGAACCGAAAAAATCTCTTTTCACCTTTTTTTACATTTTGAGGAAGCAGTCATGCGCATTTCCGACCGGCCCGCGGAGTCCGTTGCCGTACAAGTCCCGCCCGCCAAACGAAGGAGTTTCCGCCCACAAAGCAGCCGGCCCGCAAGGCTCACGGCGGTCCGGATGTCGGTTCTGCTGCTGCTGGGGACAGCATGTGCGGCGCACGCCCAGGTCAAGATTGGCGAAAACCCGGTCTCGATCAATCCAGGCTCGGTGCTGGAACTCGAGAGCACCAACCGCGGCCTCCTGGTAACCCGCATCGCACTCACCGACCGCACCGTCTGGGGCCTGAGCGGCAACCAACCGGTCGATGGCATGGTGGTCTTCAACACCACGGCCGGCAACGGAGTCAACGGTCTCCAGCAGGGCTTGGCGGTCTGGAAGGGCGGCCAGTGGGTCAGTGCGGACGAAACGCCGTATTTCCACACCAATTCCACGTTGGTCGGCAACTCGACGTTGTCGAACTCGGGTGCAACGGGCGCGAACGCCATTGCGGTCGGCCCCAACGCAGCGGCTTCCGGCGCCAGCGCGGTTGCAGTCGGCCTCGGCGCGAACGCCGCGAGTAACAACAGCGTGGCTGTGGGCCAGGGTGCAAACGCCAGCAACGGCGGGCTCGTGGCCATCGGCATGGGCGCGCAATCTTTGGCGCAGAACACCATTGCCATCGGCGGCACCGCATCGGTGCGGCTTGGCATCGCCATCGGCTTCGCATCGAATTCCGCGGGTAACGGTGCCGTGGCCATCGGCGATGCCACGACCTCCAGCGCTTTCTCGACCGTGGCCTTGGGCCAGAGCGCGGTGGCCACCAACGACTACGCCATCAGCATGGGCCGCCAGGCGAATGCGGGCAATGTCCGCACGACTTCGCTGGGTGCCAATTCGACGGCCTCCGGCACCGCCGCCACAGCCATCGGCAGCAATTCGGCGGCAACGGGCAACTACGCCACGGCCACCGGCAGCCGCGTCTATCTGGTCGACGGGGTTCCGCGCGAAGACGCGTATGTCCCCGGTATCGGTTTCCCTTCCGCAACCACGACGACGCTCGACACACAGGCCACGGGCCTGCTTTCCGCGGCCTACGGCTCCGGCGCTGTTTCGGCCGGCAGCCGGAGCCTGGCGCTGGGTTCGCTGAGTTCCGCGAGCACGGACGGGTCGGTGGCACTGGGCTCGGGCAGCACGGCGGACCGCGCCGTCGCGCCCACCACCGGCAGCATTCCGGCCGGCAGCGCGCTGGTCAGCTACAACACGACCGACCGCACCCTGCTCGGCGCTGTCTCGGTGGGCAACGCCACGAGCTACCGCCAGATCACCAACGTGGCCGACGGCACGCAGGCGCAGGACGCCGTCACGGTGCGCCAGCTCACGGGCGCGCTGCAGTCTTTCGCCGTCACGCCGATCCAGTACTTCCACGCCAAATCGAGCGCGGCCGATTCGCTGGCCGTCGGTGCCGAGTCGGTGGCGGTGGGACCCCGGACCGTCGTCAACGGCGACAGCGGTGTCGGCATCGGCAACGGCGCAGTCGTGCAGCAAAGCGCGACGGGCGGCGTGGCCATCGGCACGGGCAGCAGCGTGGCCCAGCCGGGCGGCGTTGCCCTCGGCGCAGGCTCCACGGCATCGACCGCGGCCGGGCTGACCGGTTATGTGCCCGCCACGGCCACCGACGCGCAGCGCGCGGCCATCGGCGCCACCACCAGCACGCAGGCAGCCGTGTCGGTCGGCGATGCCGCCGGCGGCCAGTACCGCCAGATCACGGGCGTGGCGGCCGGCACCGCCAACAGCGACGCGGTGAACGTGTCGCAACTCAAGGCGGTGCAGGGGACCGTGGCCGTCATCGACCAGTCGACCGTCAAGTACGACACCAACGCGGACGGCTCCACCAACTACAACAGCGTGACCATGGGCGGCAGCAACACCACGGCCCCCGTGGCGGTTCACAACGTGGCCAATGGCGTGGCGCCCAACGACGCGGTCAATGTGCAGCAACTCAACAGCACGGCGGCTGGCATCAACAACCGCGTGAACGCGCTGAGCGACCAGGTCAACAGGAACACAAAAATGCTTTCGGGCGGCATCGCGGCCTCAGCCGCCATGGCGGTCGTCACGCCGGTGGAGCCCGGGCGTTACCACGTGAGTGGCGCGGTCGCCGGCTACAACGGCGAAAGCGGTATCGGCTTCAACATTCTCAAGCGCTCCGACAACGGCCAGACCACGCTGCATGCCGGTGTGGGCTGGGGCAGCGGCGGCGGCAAGGCCATCGTGCGCGTGGGCTTCGGCTTCTCCTTCGACTGACCGCTTCGCGACTGGAAAACCCAAATGAAAAACCAAACCTCCTTCGCTTCTCTCGCGCTGGCCTGCGTCGTGCTTGCACTCACCGGTTGTGCAGCCACAGGTTCCACCGTCGAGGCGGCCAATCAGGCGCAGGCCGGCTCGCCTGACAAAGAGCAGGTCAGTTTCCCCGCCGTGGACAGCGCATGGCTCAAGGGCGGCACTTTCGTCGACGTGGAGCAGTTGCGTCGCATCGGCCGTGGCATGACGAAAAACCAGGTCCGCGAACTCATCAGCTATCCGCACTTCTCCGAAGGGCTGTTCGGGCCAAACGCGTGGGACTACGTGTTCAACCTGCGCACCGGCAGGGGCGACGAGTTCGCCACCTGCCAGTACAAGGTGGTCTTCAAGGACGGCGTATCCAACGCGATGTACTGGAAGGATCCTGCCTGCGCCGACTATCTGGCGCCCCGCGTCACCGAAGTGGTGCGCCCCGCTCCCGCGACCGCCACGCAGCGCTTCAAGCTCGCGGCCGATGCCCTGTTCGCCTTCGACAGATCGGGCGCCAACGACATCCTGCCCGAAGGCCGCAGGCAACTCGACGCGCTGGCAGAGCAACTGAAAGGACAATACAAGCGCTTCGACACCGTCACTGTCATCGGCCACACGGATCGCCTGGGCGGCGATGCCTACAACCAGGCGCTGTCCATCGCCCGCGCGGCCACGGTGCGTGACTACCTGGTGGCGCGCGGCTTGCCGCAAAATGCGCTGCGTTCCTTCGGTGTCGGCAAGACGCAGCCGGTGAAGCAGTGTGCTGACAGCCTGCCGCGAAGCGAGCTGGTTGCGTGCCTGCAGCCCAACCGGCGTGTCGAACTTGAAATTGCAGGCGAGCAGTAGGTGTCCAGAAGATGCAACCTGACATGAGCGGGCTGATTCGCGGCCCGGCCGTGACGTACACGTCGAGCAAGGTGTCTGCCGTGTGCGCGCGCATCGCGCTGCTCGAAGACTCGCCGGCCGAGGCGCAGGCCGTCATCGAACTGCTGAAGAACAATGGCCATGACGTCATCCACCAGAAGCGCGGCGAAGCATTCCTGGAAATGCTTCGCCGCGAGAGCGTGGACATCTTCATCCTCGACTGGAACGTGCCCGACCTGCCCGGCTACACAGTGCTCCGGCGCATCCGCGACGACCTGCGCCTGAGCGTGCCGGTGCTGATGCTGACGGCGCGCGACGGGGAGTTCGAAATCGTTCAGGCGCTCAACGGCGGCGCCAACGACTACCTGGTGAAGCCCTGGCGTCCCTTCGAGCTGCTCGCGCGCATCCAGGTGCTTCTGCGCAACGCGAAGCCGCGCACGATCGAGTTCGACGGTGAGGAAATCGAGGGCTGGCATTTCAGCTCGGCGGGCCAGATCATTCGCAACGGCAGCGAAGAGTTCCGCGTGCCGCTCAGGGAGTTCGAAGTCGCGCGGCTGCTGTTTCGCCATCTGGGCGAACCGCTGTCGCGCGAGCATCTGAATCAGTTGCTGTGGTCGGGCCAGGCCGCTTCGCGCACCATCGACACGCACGTATCGCGCGTCAGGACCCGCCTGGGCCTGACGATCGCCAAGGGCTTCCAGTTGCAGGCGCTCTATGGATTCGGCTACCGTCTGGATCGCCTCGAATGACGGCGCGCTGGTGGTGGTTGCTCGCAGGGCTTGCGGGCACGCTGTCGGCGCAGGCCGAGCCTCCGGCGCCTGATGCCGGGCTAGATGCAGCGCCCCGGCTGGCGCCGCATGTGGTGCGTGCTGGCGAAACGCTCTGGGAGATTGCGCGCACGCACCTGGGCCGCGCGCAACTCTGGCCCGCGGTGCGGGACAGCAACGGCGTGGGCGAGCCGCGGCAATTGCAGATCGGCACGGTGCTGCAATTTGCCGAGGGTGGCGCGGATGCCGTGGTGGTCGCGGCGAGCGGCGATGTGCGGGTGTCGGAACACGGCGGCGAAAGAGGCACAGGCGACGCCATGGCCGCGATGCGCGTCGCCAAAGGCGCGCTGGTGACTACGGGCCCGGACGGCTTCGTCACGCTGCGCCTGCCCGACGGTTCGCTCTGCACGCTGCCATCGAATTCGTCGGTAAGGCTGCTGCGCTTTGCGATGCCATCAGGCCAGCGGGGCGCCCTGCTGGACCTGCAGGCAGGCGAAGTCGAGTCACGCGTGCCGCCACAGGCCCACCCCTCGGGCCGCGACGTGTTCCAAGTGCGCACGCGCATCGCAACCGTGGGTGTCCGGGGCACCCGTTTCCGCGTTAGCGTGACAGAAAAAGACGAGGTGGCTGTAAGCGTGCTCGAAAGCCGCGTGGTGGTGCAGACCGGCGGCCTTCCGGAGATCTTCGTTTCCGAACTCGAAGGCGCGGTAGTGGGAGGCCATCGCCCGACCGCGGCCGCCACGCCGCTCCTGCCGGCGCCAGAGTTGTCCGGCGCGGGGGAACCGCAGAACCAGCCGGGCGTGCTGCTCGCCTGGCACGAGGTGGACGGAGCCAGCGGCTATCGCGCCCAGATCGCGCGCGACGCGCTCTTCCTGGACCTCGTGGCCGAACAGCGCACCGCGCGTACGGGCGGGCGTGAACTTGCGCTGTTCGAAGGCATCGCGCCGGGCAGCTACTTCTCGCGCGTCGCAGCCGTGAACTCTGACGGCGTCGAGGGACGCGCGGCCGTCGGCAGCTTCTCCAGGGGTGTCGCACCACAGTCGCCGGCCGGCGGCAGCGCTCGCTGGCTGGCCAGGGCCGGCGCCATCGAATTCGAATGGGAGCCGGTACCCCGTGCCTTGCACTGCTTGGAGATTGCCGAGGACCCGGCCTTTTCGCGCATGATCGTCAGAGCCGATGGTCTCCAGGCCCACGCCGTGCGCGTGGCCGCGCTGCCGCCGGGCCAGTACTACTGGCGCGCCTGCGCCGCAGTCGTCGCGCAGGGCCAGCGCAGCGTGAGCTTCGGGCCGACACTGCCCTTGTGGGTGGAGGGCGCACGCTGATGCCTGCAGCGGCCGCACGTTCCACATTGCGTCGCCTGCGCCAGGAGTGGCTCATGTGCTTGATCGTGGTGCTGGGCTTTGCGCTGCTCATGCAGCGCACCAACATGCTGGAGCGCTTCGACCTGATGCTCTATGACGCGCTGGTGCGCGCCGACATACAACCCACGCGCGACGACATCCTGATCATTGCGATCGACAACGCCAGCCTGCGGGCACTGGGCCGCTGGCCCTGGCCCCGCGATGTGCACACCAGGCTCTTGCAGCGGCTGGCCGCGGCCAGGCCGCGTGCGGTGGCGTTCGACATCATCTTCAGCGAGCCCGCCCGCAGTCCTGCATCCGACGCCGGGCTCGCGCGTGCGTTTTCAGCGCTGCGCGACGTGTGCCCGGTGTTCCTTCCGGTGAGCCTTCATTCGCCACTGGTGAAAGGGCGCGCGCCCGAGGTGCTGTACCCCTTGCCCCTGATCGAGAGCGCGGTGACCGGGCTGGGCCACATCCACGTGGAGGTGGACCGCGACAACGTGGTGCGAAGTCTCTACATGCAGGAAGGCATCCGCGAGCAACGCTGGCCTTCGCTATCCGTCGCGCTCGCGCGGGCCAGCGGCGTCGACGTGCCGAAAAGCGGCGTCGACGCACCGCCGGACGGCACGGGCTGGTCGCGCACTTCTCGCATGCTGATTCCGTTCTCGGGCCCACCGGGGCACTACCGGTCGGTGCCTTACGCCAGCGTGCTGAGCGGCGAGGTGCCCGATGCCATGCTCCGGGGAAAGACCATCCTGGTCGGGTTGACCGCAACCGGCCTCGGAGACCAGCACCCGACCACCGTCTCCGGCGGCTCCGGACTCATGCCGGGCGTGGAAATAGGTGCTGCCGCACTGGACGGCCTTCTGCGCGGACAGCTGATTGCGCCGGTCAGCGTTCGGGTTCAGACCCTCGTCACGGCGCTGGCACTGCTCGGCTGGATGACGTGGCTCTGGCGCTCGGGGCCGCAGACATCCCTGCTGGGCCTTCCGGTGTTTTTGCTGGCAAGCCTCGCGACCACGACCGCCCTGCAGTTGGGCGGTCATCTGTGGTTTCCGGTAAGCATCTGCCTGGCGGGTTCGCTGCTCGGCTATGTGCTCTGGAGCTGGCGACGCCTGATGGTGCTGCTGGCGGATTTGTACAAGCGCGCCGACGCGATGCAACCGGCGCCGTCCAAGCCGTCGCGCGATGGATGGCAGAACGTGGTCGATGCGCTGGACCGCGGCTTCCAGGCGGAGAAGCAGGCCCAGCGCCAACGCACCGAGGCCCTGCAGTTGCTGTCGCACGACCTGCGAGCGCCGCAGTCCGCCGTGTTGGCCTTGCTGCGCACGCAGCCGCCGCTCACGCCCGCCAGCGCGATGCTGTACGAGCGCATCGAGCTTCAGGTGCAGACCACGCTCTGGCTGGCAGACGACTTCGTGCTGCAGCTGCGCGCGGAGGGCGAGCGCTATGTCTGCGAAGAGGTCGACCTGGCGCAACTGCTGATCGAAGTTTTCGAACGCGCGTGGCCGCTTGCAAAAGACCGCGGCATCGAACTGCGGCTGAGCCTGCCCGACAACGACGCGAGCGAAGACTCCGCATGCTGGCTCCTCATGGAGCCGCGCCTGCTGGGACGGGCGTTCTTCAATCTGATGGAAAACGCCATCAAGTACAGCGCGGCCGGCAGCCGGACCGAGCTCGGCCTGGCCTGTACCGCAGGGGATGCCGCGGCCGTGGTGACGGTCAGCGACCAGGGCGGAGGCATTCCGTCTTCGGCGCTGCCCTATCTGTTCGACCGCTACAGCCAGTTCGGCACAAGCGATACGAAATCAGACGCCGCAAGAGGGCACGGGCTGGGGTTGCGCCTGGTCAAGACGGTCGTGGAGCGGCACGGTGGCACCGTTGCAGTCAGCAGCACGCAGGGGCATGGCAGTGTATTCACCGTGACGTTGCCGATCGCCAGGGCATGACATGGCCTGCGAAGTCCTGGTCGAAACGGCGCTACGGCCGCAACCAGATCCTGAGCGTCACGTACACCGCATAGCCGAGGCCGAGCACCATCCAAAGCAGGAAGAACATGTTGGCCCAGTAGTCGGCCGCATTCGCAGCCAGGGTGTAAAGCTGGCTCTGGCAGCCTTTTCCAACACACGGGATCTCGCGGCGGATCAATCCGCGCATCATGAAGAAAAACAGGGTGCAGGCAATGCCGGCGGACATCAGCAGGCCCACGGGACCCAATGGCCCCTTGGCGAGTTCGTCGTTCTCGTCTCGAGGCCCCTGGCGAAGAAGCTTCTGCCCATACCGGTACCAGAAGAAGCCCAGCAGGAGCATCAGCGAGTAGTAGATGACTTGTCGCATTTCGTCGGTTGCGCCATGACTGACGCTCTCCCCTCGGGGAACGGATCGGCAATCCTCCCGAGAGCGCACGGGGCCTGTCGCGCAGGCTTGTTGCCAAGCCTGGCTGCGGTCAGATCAGGCGCTCGCTGGAGACCAGCCTCCGATACTACTTGGGCGAACAGGTCAGCTTCAAAAGCTTGCAAACGTTGAATGTTCCCGGCGGCATCTTCAGTGTGTGCCTGTTGCGCACCAAGCTCGGACAGATTCCGATCGCCGTCGCAAATGCCTCGGGTCAGAAGGCACTCTTGACCACACCGCCGTCGACGCGAAGTGCCGCGCCCGTGGTTGCTGAAGCGAGCGGGCTTGCCACGTAGGCCACCAGCGAGGCCACCTCCTGCGGCGAAGCGAAGCGCTTGATCAGCGATGTCGGGCGGACGTGATCGAAGAACTCCGCTTCGACCTGCTCGAAGCTCTTGTCGCTCGATCGCGCCATGCCTTCCACGAAGTCGCCGACGCCGCGCGATTTCGTCGGGCCCGGAAGCACGCTGTTGACCGTGATGTTCGTGCCGGCGACCGATTCCGCAAGCCCACGCGAAACCGCAAGCTGCGCGGTCTTGGTCATGCCGTAATGGATCATCTCGGTGGGTATCTGCACTGCGCTCTCGCTCGAGATGAAGATGATCCTTCCCCAGTTCGCTCGCTTCATCTCCGGCAGCACCAGGCGCGCAAGGCGCACGCCGCTCAGCACGTTCACGTCGAAGAAGCGCTGCCAATCTTCATCCGGAATATCTTCGAAGGCCTTGGCCTCGAAGATGCCCAGGTTGTTGACGAGGATGCCGATGCCGGGGTGACGGCGCACCGCCTCCTCGGCGGCGTCGGCCCGGCTGAGGTCGCCGGCATGGCCGAGCACCGTGCCTTGCGTTTCCGAGCGGATGCGCTCCACCGCTTCGTCGACCGCCGCCTGCGATCTGCCGTTCACGATCACGCTTGCGCCCTCCTGGGCCAGCGTGCGCGCGATGGCGTAACCGATTCCGGCGGTGCTGCCACTCACCAGCGCGAGCTTGCCGTTGAGTTGAAGGTCCATGTTGATTCTCCTTTGTCGATTCGACGTTTGTGCCCGTTGAGTTCCACTGTTCGAGCCCTCAGGCTAGCCGAGGAAGGTGATCAATGCCGGTATGACCTGGTCCGGCGCCTCTTCCATGAGCCAGTGCCCGGACCCTTTGACGATCACGCCCTGCACGTTGGTTGCGACCATCTTGCCCTGTTCGATAAGAAAAGTCCCGCCGGCCTTTTCGCCGGAGAGGACCAGCATCGGCATGGGCAGCGGCGTCTTGCCCATTTCCGCAAACTCGGCGGCGTCCTGCTCGAAGGCCTTGAAGTATTCGAATCCGGCACGCATGCCGCCCGGCTGCGCGTAGGCCTTGGCATAGAACCGGCGATCGGCTTCCGGCACCGAGTGATTCGGGTCGGCCGCAAAGTCGTTCCAGAAATGCTCGAAGTAGATGCGTTCTCGCCCGCTCACAAGCGCCAGCGGCGTCTTGCCGTGGAAATGGAAATGCCAGAGGTCGCGCAGGAGCCAGACCTTCTGCCATTCGCCGATGCCGGGCAGGAACGCGTCCATGAGCACCACCTTGTCGGTCTCGGAAGGAAACTGCGCGGCATACGCGTAGGCCACCATCAGGCCGATGTCGTGGCCGACGATGCTGGCGCTTCGAATGCCGAGCGACCGGACGAGCTCGTGGATGTCGACCGCCATGTTCTTCTTGCCGTACCCCGTCTCGGGCTTCGACGAACTGCCGGCGCCCCGGAGGTCGGGCACGACCACGGTGTGCGTTTTCGCCAGCAGCGGCATCAGCGGGTTCCACATGTGCCCGGTCTCGGCGTAGCCGTGCAGCAGCACCACGGCCGGCCCGATCCCGCCAATGCGGTAGTGGATGCGGGTGCCGTTCACCTCTGCCGTGCCTGCGCGGAAGCCTGGCACCGCGTCGACGACAGGTGCGGCGTGCGCCGTGGCGCCCATGGTCAGCGCGGCACCAGCCGCCATTGCTCCAGCGAGCAGCGCGCGGCGGGTGGGGATGGGATGGGTATCGGTCATGCTGAGATCCTTTCTGTCGGTGTCTGGGGTGAGGAGAATTTATGATTCAGCTTCACTTCCACAAAGGCCCCAAAAGTGGTTTACTCATTCAGCTTTCATGAATGATTGGAACCGACGCCCATGGACCGATTGCGTGCTTACGAGGTGTTCGTCACGGTGGTCGCGCGGGGCAGTTTCACCAAGGCGGCCGACGCGCTGGACACCTCCCCGGCCAACGTGACGCGCTACGTCAACGAGTTGGAAGCCCACTTGCGCACACGGCTGATCAACCGCACGTCGCGCCGCCTGTCGCTCACCGAAGGGGGTGAAGCATTGTTCGACCGGGCGAAGTCGATTCTGGAAGAAGTGGCGGAGACCGAAGCGCTGGCCACCACCGCGTCGCTCCAGCCGCGTGGGCGCCTGCGCATCAACGCGCCGCTGAGTTTCGGCAGCCTCGTGCTGGCGCCCCTGTGGCCGCAGTTCATGGCGAAGTATCCCGATGTCGAGCTGGACATCGCGCTCATCGACCGCGTGGTCGACATCGTCGAAGAGGGCTACGACCTGGCGATACGCATCTCGCGGACCACGTCGGGAAACCATATCGCACGGCGCCTCGGCCGCTCGCAGAACCTGGTCTGCGCCTCGCCCGAATACCTCGCGACCCATGGCATGCCCAAGGTCCCGGCGGACCTTTCGCGGCACCTGTGCCTGGGCTACACGTACGGCGCGACATCCGATGAGTGGCAGTTCGCCGGCCCCGGCGGAACACTGGAATCCGTGCGCGTGCGCTGGGCCTTGCGGGCCAACAACGGCCATACTGCTCGAGCCGCGGCACTCGCAGGCGTCGGCGTCATATGGCAGCCGAGCTTCGTGGTGGGCCACGATGTGCAGGCCGGACGATTGGTCGAGGTCATGCCCGGTTATCGCATGCCACCCATCGACATCCTGGCGATCTACGCAAGCCGCCGACACCTCAGTGCAAAGGTGCGGGTGATGGTCGACTTTCTGGTCAATGCATTTCAAGATTCGCCGTAGGGGGAAGGCGAATTGGCGGCGGTTGGCAGCTGATTCAGGAAGCTCCGGACCACAAGACGCACATGGCAGGCGCATCCATGGCGCAGGCAGACAAGCGCCGCCGCGAGCCCCAGCCAGACGATGCCCCCGCGAAAAACCCCGGATCAGGAAGCTGGAACAATCCGGCCACCATGGACGGTCTCGATCTCATCAAAACATTTCGCGAAGTTGCGTTTCGGCGCAGCTTTTCCCGCGCGGCGATTTCTCTGGGCATGTCGAAAGCCACGGTCAGCCGCTACGTCGCGGAACTCGAAACCCGCAGCGGCGTGCGCCTGCTGAACCGCTCCACCCGCTCCCTGAGCCTCACCGACGCCGGCCAGGTGTTGCTCGACCGCAGCACCGAACTGGTGACGATGGCCGAGAACACGCTCAACGACCTGCAGGCGCACGGCTCGCATCCGCGCGGAAGGCTGCGCATGAGCGCGCCGCACGGGCTGATCGCGGGGTGGATGTCCGACGTAATCGCCGAGTTCATCAAGCTCTACCCCGATGTGTATGTGAGCCTGGTCTTCACCAACGGCGAGGTCGACCTGATCGGCGAAGGCATCGACATTCACTTGACCGGCGGGCGCATCGACGACATGAACCTCATCGTCCGCCGGCTGGTGCAGTTCGACATGGTGGTGTGCGCCTCGCCCGCCTACTGGGCACAGCGCGGAATTCCCCAGGTGCCGGAAGACATGGGCCGGCACGACGTGCTGAGCTATGCCTCGATGCCGACCACGCACCTGCCCTTCGAGACCGGCGGGAAGGCGCACGAGGTGGCGGTGCACAGCCGCATGGAGGCCAACGATGCCGTGGCGCTGATCGAGCTGGCGTTGCGCGGCGTGGGCGTGGCCTACGTGCCGGAGCCGCTGGCGCAGTCGCACCTGGAGCGCGGTGCGCTGGTGCCGGTGCTGCGCGAGCACATGCCGCGCGATCACTGGCTGTACGCGGCGTATTCGCAGCGCCGCCACAACAGCGCGGCGATGCGGGCGATGCTGGATTTCCTCGAACAGTCGATGGTCATTGAAGACAGTGACCCGGTGCTGCCGCCCATGCCCGCGCCATCGCCGGTGTCGCCGCCTACATGCGCCCTTTCCAGGGCACAAGGCGTCGCTCGAGCCACCGCATCAGCAAGTCGAACAGATAGGCCACCACGCCGATGACGATGATGCCCATGATGACGATGTCGGTGCGCAGGAAGTTCGACGCGTTCAGCACCATCTGACCCAGCCCCATGTTGGCGGCCACCATCTCGGCCGCCACCAGCGTCGTCCAGCCGAAGCCGATGGCAATGCGCATGCCCACCAGGATGTCGGGCAGCGCCGAGGGCAAGATGACGTGGCGGATGACCTGCATGTAGCTCGCACCCATCGAGTACGCGGCGTTGATCTGTTCCTGCGAGGCGCTGCGCATGCCCGAGCGCGCGGCCAGCGCGAGCGGCGCGAAGCAGCTCAGGAAGATCAGCAGCACCTTCGGCAGCTCGTCGATACCGAACCAGATGATGATGAGCGGCAGGTAGGCCAGCGGCGGCAACGGCCTGTAGAACTCCAGCGGGGGATCGAAGATGCCGCGCCAGAAGCGGCTCATGCCCATCGCGATGCCCACCGGAATGGCCGTGGCGCAGGCCAGGAAGAAGGCCGAGAACACGCGGAACATGCTCGCCAGGAAGTGCTGCCACAGCGGCTTGTCGTTGGCCTGTCCGGTGAGGTATTCGTAGAACTGCTGGAACACGGCCTGCGGCGTGGGCAGGAAGAGCGGCTTGACCCAGCCCATGTTGGTGACGATGAACCACAGCGCCACCAGCGCCACGACCGTGACCACGCTGATGGTCACGCTCGAGCCCTCGCCCGGCACCTTGAAGGCGCTGGTCTTGAGCTTGGCGCCTGCTGCCGCGGGAGCGGGCGGCGCGGCAAGCTTGGACGGTGGCGGTTGCGTCATGACGGCGCTGGGCGATGCAACGGTGACGACCTCATGCATGGGCGGCCTCGCGGTGATGGATGATGGACAGCACTTCCTCGCGCATGCGGATGAACTCGGGCTCCGACTTCACCTTGCGCGAATCGCCGTGCGACAGGTACTGGCGTGAGAACGGCACGTCGTCGTAGACGTGCGAGATGCGCCCCGGGCTCGGGCTCATCACGATGAGCCGCGTGGCCAGGAACAGTGCCTCTTCCACCGAGTGGGTGATGAAGAAAACCATCTTGTTCGACTTGGACCAGGCCTGCAGAAGAATCTCCTGTACCTGCTCGCGCGTGAACGCATCGAGCGCACCCATGGGCTCGTCCATGAGCAGCACGGCCGGGTCGCTGGCCAGTGCACGCGCAATGCCCACGCGCTGCTGCATGCCACCCGACAGTTCATACACGGCGCGGTCGGCGTATTTCTGCAGGCCGACGAGGCCGAGTTTTTCTTCGGCGATGCGGTCGCGTTCGGCCTTTCCCACACCGCTCAGGCGAAGGCCGAGCGCCACGTTGTCGCGCACGTTGAGCCAGGGCATCAGCGCATGTTTCTGGAACACCACGCCACGGTCGGCACCGGGGCCGGCCACGGGTTTGCCGTCGAGCAGGATCTCGCCGGTGGAAGGCGGCAGAAAGCCCGCGATGCTGTTGAGCAGCGTGGTCTTGCCGCAGCCCGATGCACCGAGCGCGACGACGAAGTCGCCGTCGTGCATCGTGAGGTTGACGGGGGCCAGCGCCTGCAGCGTGCCGCCCTTGACGGCGTAGTTGACCGTGAGGTCGCGGATGTCTAGCGTGGGCATTCAGTTCTCCAATGCGGGTTGCTGTCTGATTGCTTGCTGTCGTTGCTCATTCGGGGCGTGTGCACAGGCCACCGGGTACTCCCCTCGCGAATGTCCCCCGCCCTTCGGGCTCCTCCTTTATTTCGCTGCGGGGAGCACGCGGTGCCCTGTGCACTGGGCACGCTGCTGGTCTGCGGTCGATCAGCCAGTGCTCTGAACGATCACGCCGATGGGGTGCCTTGCGCAGCGAAATAAAGGAGGAGGGGCGAAGCCCCGGGGGACATTCGCGGAGCAAGGTACCCCGTCGGCGTGAGCGCGCCCCAAAAAACTACTTCCCCATCGCCTTGTCGACATAGGCAGTGGTCACGAACGCGCTGTAGTCCGGCTTCACCTCCTGCACCCGCCCCTGCTCCTTCAGGAAGGCCGCCGTGTTGGCCATCGCCTTCGCGGCACCACCGCCCAGCCAGGTCGGAGAAACCTGCTCCGCCATCGTCGGGAAGGTGTACAGCGCCATCGCAGCCCCCACATCCTTCGGGTCGGCCTTGGTCCACTTGGCCATGGCCTTGGTCTGCGGAGAATCGGGCGTCCAGCTCTTGCCGGTGGCCTTGTACTCCTCGTTCGCGCGGTTCAGCGCCTTCACGAAGGCCACCATGAAAGGCTCGTTGGCCGCTGCCCACTTGGCGTTGACCACGATGCCCTCGAAGGTCGGCGCGCCGCGCTTGCCGATGCTGCCCGACGTGGCGATGGTCTTGCCGTTGGCCTTGATCTTCGACAGCACCGGGTCCCAGATGAAGGTCGCGTCGATGTCGCCGCGCTCCCAGGCCGCCGCGATCTCGGGCGGGCGCATGTTCATCACGTTCACGCTCTTGGCGTCGACGCCGTCCATCTTCATGCCGGCCATGAGCTGGTAGTGCGCCGTCGACACGAAGGGCGTGGCCACCTTCTTGCCGGCCAGGTCCTTGATGCTGTTGATGTTGGTGCCGTTGCGTGCCACCAATGCTTCCGCATTCGCGATGTCGGCGGAGATCCAGAACAGCTTGATGTCCTGGCCCTGGCTGGCCGCCGCCGTGAGCGGGCTGGAGCCGGTTTCGCCCATCTGCACGTCGCCCGAAGCCATCGCGCGGATCACGTCGCCGCCGCCCGCGAACATGCGCCAGTTGATCTTGTAGCCCGTGGCCTTCTCGACCTCGCCGGATTCCATCACCAGCCGCAGCGGCACCAGCATGTCCTGGTGGGCGAAGGTGACTTCCTTGGTTTGCGCGAACACCGCGCCGCTGAGCGTGAACGCGGTCGCGAGGGCCGCTGCGCACTGGAGGGAAAGACGTCGGGACAAGGTCATCTCTGTTTCTCCTGAAGGTGAATCGAAGCGGACTTTGCACCGATCGCCCGCCGCCAGGAAGTACCAGCGCCGCTGTCGGCATAGAGCCAGTGGATCAGGACTTACCCTCGTTCTGGTGCGCCGCGCACGCCACCGGTGCGCGCGAGCCTGCGCCCCATCGACAAGGGCTCAGTGCGTCCGCCCGCCGGCAGGCCTCTTCTCGCCTCGCGCCAGAGCCAGTTCCTCCACGGCCATCCCCAAGGCCCGGATGCCCGCCGGAATCTGCGAGGCCGCAATGGACGAAAGCCTCAGCCGGAAGAACGGACACGGATACGGCGGCCGCGCGAAGAACACATCGCCGGCCTCGATCAGCACGCCGTGGTTGCGCGCCATCAGCGACAGCTCCGTGGCATCCACCCAGGTCGGTGCCTGCACCCAGATCGAGGCCCCACCCGAAGGCAGCCGGAACTCGAAATCGGGCAGATGGTCGCGCAGCGCCTGGGCGGCCAGAGCGAGCCGCTCCTGCATCGCGTGGTTGACCCGCCGCGCATGCGACTCGTGGTGCCCCAGCGAAAGAAACAGCGCATACGCATGCTGCAGGAACGCACTCGGATGCCGCACCATCGCATGGCGTATCACCCGCAGTTCCTTGATGAGCGCCCGCGGCGCCACGATGAACCCCAGCCGCAGCGCGGGCGACAGGCTCTTGGACACAGAGCCCACGTAGATCACCCGGCCTGTCTTGTCCAGGCTCTTGAGCGCGGGCATCGGCGTGCCTTCGTACAGGTTCTCCGCCTCGTAGTCGTCCTCGATGATCACGAAGTCCTGCAGCTCCGCCTTTCGCAGCAGCCACTGGCGCCGCTCCAGGCTCAGGGTCGCGGTCGTCGGGCTCTGGTGCGAGGGTGTGACGAAAAGGTAGTCGGCCGCGGGCAGCGCATCGACGACCAGCCCGTCCTCGTCGACATCGACCTCCACCCACTTGGGCTGCCGCAACGAAAAGCTGTTGCGTGCATGCGGATGGCCGGGCTCCTCGAGCCCCACGCGCGTCTGCTCGTCGAACAGCGCCTCGGCCAGCAGGTAGTAGGCATGCTGGGCGCCCATGGTGACCAGGATCTCTTCCTTCAGCGCGAACACGCCGCGCTTGGGTAACAGTCGCGTGCGGATCTGCTCGATGAGGTCGGGCACGTCGTCGGTCTCGAAGTCCGGCGTCCAGTGCGGCAGCTGTGAACGCGCCAGGCTGCGCGCGCAGCATTCGCGGAAGTCCTCGGTGGGAAACAGCTGCGGGTCGTAGTTGCCGTAGACGAAGGGATACGGGTAGTCGCGCCAGCGGTCGGGCTTCGACAGCGTGGGCTTGTCGACCAGCGAGCGCAGCACGCGCCCCTGCCAGTCCGGCGGCTGGCTGGCCTGCCCGCTGCGGCCCACCAGCGGCTCCGCGTGCGCGGCGGACAGCGGCCGCGCGTTGCGCGCCACGAACACGCCGCTGCGCGGACGCGCTTCCAGGAAGCCTTCGTCGATCAGCTGCAGGTACGCCGACGTGACGGTGTTGCGGCTCAGCCCCAGCAGCGCGGCCAGCTCGCGCGACGACGGCAGCGGCGCGCCGGGGCTCAGATGCTCTTCAAGAATGGCCTGCACCACGGCGGCCCGCAAGCGGGCCTGCAGGGGCAATGCCGGCTGGTCGGGCAGCGCGAATAGCTGCGCCCACTGGGTGGCTCGCGGGTTGGGCATGGTGCGCCGCAGTTTAGGGCAGCCGCCGCAATTTGCGGCACCCCGGCGGCGTTCTGGCTCGGTCGAATCCCCGGAACTGGCCCTATCGCGGCGCCAGGCGGCTGCCTACGCTTGCCGCATCAATTTCCGGAGTTCCCGCGTGACTGCCCAGCCTTCTTCCTCTTCTTCCCACGTGACCACCGACACCCTCGCCGCATTTAGCGACGCCTGGAACCGCCACGACATCGACGCGCTGATGGGCTTCATGACGCCCGACTGCATCTTCCAGACCGCCGCCGGCCCCGACGCCTGCGGCACGCGCCACACGGGCACCGAGGCGGTGCGCAAGGCCTTCGCCGCCGCCTGGGCAACCGTGCCCGACGCGCAATGGATCAACGGCCAGCACTTCGTGCACGGCGACTTCGGCACCTCGCAGTGGACCTTCACCGGCACCGCCGCCGACGGCAGCCGCATCGAGACCGACGGCATCGACGTCTTCACATTCAGGAACGGAAAGATCCACCTGAAGAACGTGTTCCGCAAGGCCCGCCCCAACCTGCCCGCCGCGAAGTGAGCCGACCTTCCTCCTCTTACTGGAGCCCTTCATGACCATGACAGGCACGGCGCAGTTCGCCACCGCCAGCGCCACCGTCGACGGCGCATCGCCCGAGCAGCAACAGCAGCCGACGCAGGCACCGTTTCGCCCCTACGACCCGCAGTACGACCCGCTGCACGCGCCCGACCCCGGCGCCGGCCGCGCCTACGCGCCGACCTGGTGGGTGGCCAGCGCCGGCACGCCGCCCGAAGACGACGGACCGCTGGTGCGCGACATCGATGTCGACGTGGCCATCATCGGCTCGGGCGCCACCGGCATGTCGACCGCGCTCTACCTCGCACAGGAGCACGGTATTCGCGCCACCGTGCTCGAAGCCAACCAGGCCGCGTGGGGCTGCTCCAGCCGCAGCGGCGGCCAGGGCCAGAACGCGAGCGGCCGCCTCAAGCGCTCGCAGTGGATCGCGCGCTGGGGCATCGACACCGCCAGGCGGCTGGACGCCGAGATCCGCGGCGGCTTCGAGAACTTCCGCCATCTCACCACGCAGATCGACTGCGACGCCTTCGACGGCGGCCACCTCTACCTGGCGCACCGGCCCGAGAAGCTGCCGATCCTGGACGCCGAGGCGCGCCTGATGCGCGAGCAGTTCGGCTACGCCACCCGCATGATGAGCGCCGAGGAAGTGCGCCGCGACTACTGTGACGAACGCGAGACGGTCGGTGCGATGTATGAGGCCGAGGGCATCGGCATCCACCCCTTGAAGTTCACCTTCGGACTGATGCAGCGGGCTCGCGCGCTGGGCGTGACGGTGCACACCTCGAGCCCGGTGCAGGGCTGGCACACCGTCGACGGCGTGCACCACCTGCGCACGCCCGCGGGCGTGGTGCGCGCGCGCCGCGTGGCGGTGTGCACCGGCGGCTATACCGGGCAGGCGCTGAACCCGATGCTGAAGAACCGGATCATGCCGATCCTGTCGAACTCGGTGGTCACGCGCCCCCTCACCGACGCCGAACTGCAGGCCACCAACTTCAGGTCGCAGACCTTCCTGACCGACACGCGCACGCTGCGCTTCTACTACCGACTGCTCAAGGGCAACCGGTTGCAGATCGGCAGCCGCAGTTCAGTGAGCGGCGCCGACGCCGAACACCCGGTGCACCTGAAGCTGCTCACCGACGCCATCGCGCGCAAGTTCCCGCCGCTGGCGGGCATCCGCATCGACTACTCGTGGTGGGGCTGGGTCGACATGAGCCACGACATGATGCCGCGCATCACGCAGCCCGACGCCGGCAAGAAGATCTGGTACGCGGTGGGCTACGGCGGCAACGGCGTTTCCTTCTCGACCTGGGCCGGCAAGCGGCTGGCCGAGCGCGTCGCGGGCAAGGACACGGGCAAGGAAGTGTTCGAGCTGCCCATCTACCGCTCGCCGCTGCCCTTTCCCAATGTGCTGGGGCTGGTCGAGTCGCGCGCGTTCGCGCCGTTCCGGCGCATCGGGCAGCGCATGCTCTACAAGTGGTACTGGCTGCGCGACGAGAAGTAGGCGCAGGCGCGCATTCCCCGAAGTGGCGCAGGCCGATGCACCAGCCTGCCGCACAACGGGGCAAACCCGCCCCTTCTGGCCCTGCGAGTCGCGCCGCGTTGGCTCTTCGCCGTCACGCGGCGAGCGCCTATCTTCGACACCAAGGCCTTCGCTTTACCGGGGCCGAATCCGATTGCCTGTGTCGAACTCCCCTGAGGTCCTGTCATGCCGATCCCCAATCCCGAGCTTCCAGTTTTCTCGCGCCGAGCCACCCTGCTGTCCGCCAGCCTCGCGGCGGCAGGCACCCTGCTGCCGCTGTCCGTCTTCGCGGCCGACGAGCCCAGGCGCGGCGGCACGCTGGTGATCGGCAGCACGCAGACGCCCCGGCACCTGAACGGCGCGGTGCAGTCGGGCATCGCCACCGCCATGCCGTCGACGCAGATCTTTGCCAGCCCGCTGCGCTTCGACGACAAGTGGGCCCCGCAGCCCTATTTGGCCGAGTCATGGAAGCTGGCGGACGACGGCAAGTCGCTCACGCTCAAGCTGCGCAAGGACGCGCTGTTCCACGACGGCAAGCCCGTTACATCAGCCGACGTGGCCTTCTCCATCCTGGCCATCAAGGCCAACCACCCCTTCACCACCATGATGGGCCCGGTCGAGAAGGTGGACACGCCCGACCCCTACACCGCCGTCGTGCGCATGAGCGTGCCGCACCCCGCCATCGTGCTGGCGATGTCGCCCGCGCTGTGCCCGATTCTTCCGAAGCACATCTACGGCGACGGACAAGACCTGAAGAACCACCCGCGCAACACCACCGACGTGATCGGCTCCGGCCCTTTCCGCGTGGCCGAGTTCAAGCCTGCCCAGCGGGTGGTGCTGGAACGCTTCGACAAGTTCTTCATCCCCGGGCGTCCCTACCTCGACAAGGTCATCATCAACATCACGCCCGACTCGGCGAGCCTGATGCTCGGCCTGGAGCGCGGCGACATCCAGATGGTGCCCTTCGCCACGCTGCCCACCGACCTGAAGCGCCTGGCCAACGACCCGAAGATGTCGCTCACGCCCAAGGGCTACGACGGCATCGGCGCGCTCAACTGGCTGGCATTCAACACGGCGAAGAAGCCGCTGTCGGACGTGCAGGTGCGCAAGGCCATCGCCACCGCCATCGACAAGAACTTCATCACCAAGGCGCTGATGGGCGGCTTTGCCACCGTGTCCGACGGCCCGCTGGTGGCCAGCAGCCCGTTCGCCGTGCCCGACCTGGTGCGCTACCCGCTCGACCTGAAGAAGGCCGGCGAGATGCTCGACGCCGCGGGCTACAAGGCGGGCGCGGGCGGCGAGCGCTTCAAGCTCACCATCGACTACCTGCCCGGCGTGGACGACCAGCAGAAGAACGTGGCCGAATACATCCGCGGCCAGCTCAAGAAGGTGGGCATCACGGTGGAGGTGCGCGCCTCGGCCGACTTCCCGGCCTGGGCCAAGCGGCTGGCCTCGCACGACTTCGACATGTCGATGGACACGGTGTTCAACTGGGGCGACCCGATCATCGGCGTGCACCGCACCTACCTCTCGACCAACATCAAGCCCATCGTCTGGACCAACACCCAGTCGTATGCCAACCCGAAGGTCGACGAGCTGCTCAACACCGCCGGCGGCCTGATCGACCCGACGCAGCGCAAGGCCTACTACGCCACCTTCCAGAAGATCGTGACCGACGAATTGCCGATCGAATTCATCAACCAGGTGCCGTATCACACCGTCGCCAGCAGGAAGTTGGGCAACGTGCCGGTCACCATCTGGGGGCCGTTGTCGCCGCTGGACGAGGTGTACTTCAAGTAAGGCGGACGAGTCATGGGCATGCTGCCGTTTCTGCGCCATGCCGCCTCGCGACTTCTCCAGGCCCTGGGCCTGGTGATCGCGGTGGTGGTGCTCAACTTCGTGCTGGTGCACGCCGCGCCGGGCGACCCGGTGGAAACCATTGCCGGCGCCAGCGGCGGCATGTCGCCCGAGCTGATGGCGCAGCTGCGCACGCAGTACGGGCTCGACAAGTCGCTGCCGGTGCAGCTGGCCGTGTACCTGGGCAAGGTGGCGCGCGGTGACCTGGGCTACTCGTACTTCTTCAACCTGCCGGTCACGCAGATGATCGCCGAGCGCGTTCCCGCCACCCTCCTGCTGGTGCTGAGTTCTGTGCTGCTGGCGTTCTTCGCGGGCACCGCGCTCGGCGTGCTTTCGTCACGCAAGCCCAACGGGTGGCTGTCGCAGTTCATCACCGTGCTGTCGCTGGTGGGCTTTGCGGCGCCGGTGTTCTGGCTGGGGATCATGCTGGTGATCCTGCTGGCCTCGGTGTTTCCGATTCTTCCTGTCGCGGGCATGCGGTCCATCGACTCGACGGGCACCGGCGGCTTCGCGGACATGCTCGACGTGGCGCAGCACCTGGTGTTGCCCACGCTCACGTTGAGCCTGGTGTATCTCGCGCAGTACAGCCGGCTCGCGCGCTCGTCGATGCTCGACGTGCTGGGCTCGGACTTCATTCGCACCGCCCGCGCCAAGGGGCTGGCCGACCGCGTGGTGCTCTACAAGCATGCGCTGCGCAATGCGCTGCTGCCGGTGGTCACGGTGCTGGGGCTGCAGTTCGGCAACGTGCTGGCCGGAGCCATCCTGGTGGAGACGGTGTTCAACTGGCCGGGCCTCGGCCGGCTGGCCTTCGAGTCGGTGCTGCGGCGCGACTACCCGACCATCCTGGGCGTGCTGCTGTTCTCTTCCGTCGTGGTGGTGGTGATGAACCAGCTCACCGACCTGTGCTACCGCTTCATCGACCCACGGATCAAGACCTCATGAGCAAGGTCATCGCGATGCCTCCTGTTGCTTCCGCTTCCCAACCCGCCGCCAGGCCGCCAGTGCGCGTAGAACACCCCGGCATGGAGGCGATGCGCATGTTCCTGCGCAACCCCGCCGCCATTGCCGGCATGGCCATGTTGCTGATCGTGTTGGTGGTGGCCGTCGCCGGGCCGTGGCTCTACCCGGCCGACCCGTTCGAGATCAGGGCCGCGCCGCTCACACCGCCGTTCAGCGAGGACGCCTGGCTCGGCAGCGACTACCTGGGCCGCGACGTGCTCACTGCGCTGATCTACGGCGGGCGCGCCACGCTGCTGGTGGGCGCGGTGGCCGCGCTGCTGTCGGTGCTGATCGGCATCACGCTCGGCGCCTTTGCCGGCTACTACGGCGGCAAGATCGATGCCGCGCTGATGAAGCTCACCGAGTTCTTCCAGGTGCTGCCCGCGCTGCTGTTCGCGATGGTGGTGGTCACGCTGTTCTCGCCCACGCTGGTGACGGTGACGCTGGCTATCGGCATCGTGAGCTGGACCGGCACGGCGCGGCTCACACGCGCCGAGTTCATGAAGTACCGCGGACTGGAGTTCGTGCGGGCCGAAAGGGCCATCGGCGCCGGCGACGCGCGCATCATCTGGAAGGTGATTCTTCCCAACGCGCTGCCGCCGCTGGTGGTGTCGGCCACGCTGGCGATCGGCGCCGCCATCCTGTTCGAGGCGGGCCTTTCCTTCCTCGGATTGGGCGACCCCAACCAGATGAGCTGGGGGCTGATGATCGGCTCCAGCCGGCAGTATGTTCTGTCCTGCTGGTGGGCCGTGGCCTTCCCCGGCGCTGCGATCTTCATCACCGTGCTGGCCGTGAGCCTCATTGGCGACGGCCTGAACGACGCCCTCAACCCCAAGCTGAGGGAACGCTGATGGCCACGCAAGACAACGCACTGCTGCGCGTGCAGGACCTGCACGTCGAGTTCAAGACCCGCCGCGGCCAGGCGCTGGTGCTCAACGGGGTCGACTTCGAGATCCGCGCCGGCGAAACGCTGTGCGTGGTCGGCGAGTCGGGCTGCGGCAAGAGCATGACGGCGCTGGCACTGCTGCGGCTCATTCCTTCGCCGCCCGGGCGCATCCGCAGCGGGCAGGTGCTGTTCCAGGGCGAAGACCTGGTGCAGGCCAGCGATGCCCGCATGCGCGAAGTGCGGGGCAACCGCATCTCGATGATCTTCCAAGAGCCCATGACCTCGCTGAACCCGGTGTTCAGCGTGGGCGACCAGATCGGCGAATCGCTGCGGCTGCACGCGGGCATGAATGCGCACGCGGCGCGCGAGCGTGCCATCGAGATGCTGCGGCAGGTGGGCATTCCAGCGCCGGAGCGGCGCGTGGACGAGTACCCGCACCAGCTCTCCGGCGGCATGCGCCAGCGCGTGATGATCGCGATGGCGCTGGCCTGCCGGCCCGACATCCTCATCGCCGACGAGCCGACCACCGCGCTCGACGTGACGGTGCAGGCGCAGATCTTCGACCTGCTGCGCGAGCTGCAGCGCGACAAGGGCACGGCCATCATGCTCATCACCCACGACATGGGCGCGGTGGCCGAGATGGCCGACCGCGTGATGGTGATGTACGCCGGCCGCGTCATCGAACAGGGCACGACCGAACAGGTGCTGTCGGAGCCCGGCCACCCTTACACGCGCGGGCTGATCGACTGCCTGCCGGAGCTCGGCAGCAGCGCGGCATACGGCGACGGCGCACGCGAGGACCTGGCCGAGATCGCGGGCGTGGTGCCGTCGATCTGGGAGCTGGGCACGGGCTGCGCCTTCCGCGAACGCTGCCCCCGCGCGCTGGCGCGCTGCGCGACGGAAGTGCCGCCCATGTTCGCGGTGCACGGCGACATCGCGCCCGGCATCCCGCACGGCGCGGCCTGCTGGCTGCATGCGCAGACCCTCGACCAGCGCCAACGGGAGGCCGCATGACATTCATCGGCAAGACCGACACGCTGCTTTCGGTCGATGACCTGAAGGTGCACTTTCCGCGCGGCAAGGCCGGCTGGGGCCGCGCGCCCGAGGTGGTGAAGGCGGTGGACGGCGTGTCCTTCGAGATCCGGCGCGGCACCACGCTCGCGGTGGTGGGCGAATCGGGTTCCGGCAAGACCACGACCGCGCTCGCGGTGATGCGGCTGTCGCCCGTCACTTCGGGGCGCATGCAGCTCGGCGACACCGACCTGGCCGCCCTGCGCGGCGAGGCGCTGCGGCAGGCGCGCACGCGCATGCAGATCATCTTCCAGGACCCGTTTTCCTCGCTGAACCCGCGCGAGCGCGCGGGCGCCGCGGTGCGCGCGCCGCTGGACCTGATGCGGGTCGGCACGCCTGAAGAGCGCACGCGCCGCGTGGCGGAGCTGTTCGAGGCGGTCGGCCTGCGGCCCGAGCAGCAGCACCTGTTTCCGCACCAGTTCTCGGGCGGGCAGCGCCAGCGCATCAACATCGCGCGGGCGCTGGCCACCAACCCGGAACTGGTGGTGTGCGACGAGCCGGTGTCGGCGCTGGACATCGCGATCCGCGCGCAGATACTGAACCTGCTGTCGCGGCTGCAGCGCGAGCTGGGGCTGACCTACCTCTTCATCTCGCACGACATGGCGGTGGTGGAGCACATCTGCGACGACATCGCCGTGATGTACCT
The DNA here is from genome assembly GCF_003019815.1 of Variovorax sp. PMC12. Taxonomy (NCBI): domain Bacteria; kingdom Pseudomonadati; phylum Pseudomonadota; class Betaproteobacteria; order Burkholderiales; family Comamonadaceae; genus Variovorax; species Variovorax sp. PMC12. The sequence goes on along the minus strand of NZ_CP027774.1, from coordinate 798,198 downwards.
CGGCCAGATCGTCGAGCGCGCGCCGCGGCGCAGCTTCTTCGCGCGGCTGTTGCATCCGTACAGCGCGGCGCTGATGTCGGCGGTGCCCACGGTGAGCGGCGGGCGCCGGCGCGCGGCCCACCGCATCAAGCTGAGCGGCGATCCGCCGAGCCCCATCAACCCGCCCGCCGGCTGCCGCTTCGCCGGGCGCTGCCCGGTGGCGGAGCCGGCCTGCGCGGCCGAGCTGCCGCCCTTGCGCGAAGTCGCGCCCGATCACTGGGTACGCTGCCGGCGTGTCGACGTCGTCGACGGCCTGCCGCACCCTCCTCTTTCGATTCCAGAGTCGCCATGAGCCAAGCAACGACAACCACCGTCTACCCCGCCCGCAAGATCATCACCATGAACCCCATGCAGCCGCATGCCACCCACGTGGCGGTGCGCGACGGCCGCGTGCTGGCCGTCGGCTCGCTGGCGGACATGCAGGCATGGGGCACCTTCACGCTGGACGAGCGCTTCGCGGCCAAGGTGCTGATGCCCGGCCTCGTCGAAGGCCACTGCCACCTCAAGGAAGGCAGCATGTGGGACTGGACGTACCTGGGCTGGTTCGACCGCCGGGACCCCGAAGGCAAGGTCTGGAGCGGCCTGCGCTCGATGGACGAGGTGGTCTCGCGCCTGGCGGAGGTCGCCGCGAAGATGACGGCGGACGGCGTGCCCGACACCGAGCCGCTGGTTGCCTGGGGCTTCGACCCCATCTACTTCGGCGGAGAACGCATGACGGTGCATCACGTCGACCGCGCGAGCGCCACGCGGCCCATCGTCATCGGCCATGCCAACGGGCACCTGATGAACGTCAACAGTGCCATGCTGCGCATTGCCGAGATCACGCGCGACAACGAGGTCGAGGGCGTGGTCAAGTTCGCCGAAGGCGCGGACGAAGGCGAACCCACGGGCGAGCTGCAGGAGCCGGCCGCGATGTTCCAGGTGTTGCGCAAGATCGGCAACGCCGGCCTGCTCGCGCCGATGACCGAGGCCGGCGTGCGCTCGTTCGCCAGGCTGGCATGCCTGCAGGGCGTGACCACCGCGACCGACCTGGTCAACAAGCTCGCCGCGGACGACTGCGGCGTGCTCGAGAAAGTGACGCGGGACGAGGACTTCGCGGTGCGCATCCTGCCCGCATTCCAGGCCTTCCATGGCACGCACGGCGCCGCACAGGGCGCGGAACATGTGAAGTCGCTGGTGCCGCGTAACACCGACCGCCTGCGCTACGGGCTGGTGAAGATGATGCTGGACGGCTCGATCCAGGGCTTCTCCGCACGGCTGCGCTGGCCGGGGCATTTCAACGGCGCGCCCAACGGCATCTGGGTGACGGCGCCCGCGCAGTACGAGGCCGACTTCGAGACCTACCACCGCGCCGGCCTCACCATCCACACGCACACCAACGGCGACGAGGCCAGCGAGGTGGCCATCGACGCCATCGGCCGCGTGCTCACGCGCGCGCCGCGTCCCGACCACCGCCACACGCTGCAGCACGGCCAGATGATCGACGCGCCGCTGTTCCGCCGCATGGCCTCGTTGGGCCTGTGCGCCAACCTGTTCGCCAACCACATCTGGTACTGGGGCGACCAGCACTATGAAATGACCATGGGCCCCGACCGCGCCAACCGCCTCGATGCCTGCGGCAGCGCGCTCGCCGCGGGCGTGCCGCTGGCCATCCACTCCGACGCGCCGGTCACGCCGCTGGGCCCGCTGTTCACCGCGTGGTGCGCCGTGAACCGCATCACGCCCAAGGGCCGCCTGCTGGGCGAGGCCGAGCGCATCACCGTGCCGCAGGCGCTGCGCGCCATCACGCTCGGCGCGGCCTGGACGCTCAAGCTCGACGGCGAGATCGGCAGCATCGAATGCGGCAAGCGCGCCGACTTCTGCGTGCTGGAAGACGACCCGCTGGAGATGGACCCGATGGCGCTGAAGGACGCGCGCGTCTGGGGCACCGTGCTTTCTGGACGCGTGTTCCAGGCGCAGCGGGGCTGAAGACGGCGTGACCGCATCGACAAACCCGAAACGGAAGCGCCTGCCGCTCACGGTCATTGGCGGCTTCCTGGGCGCGGGCAAGACCACGCTGCTCAACCGCTGGCTGCGCGAGGCGAATGGACTGCGCCTGGCGGTGCTGGTGAACGACTTCGGCGCGCTCAACATCGACGCCGATCTCATCGCCGCCACGCACGGCGACACCACCGCGCTGACCAACGGCTGCGTGTGCTGCCAGATCGGCGACGACCTGGGGCGGGCATTGGTGGAAGTGATCGAGGCCCGGACGCCGTTCGATGCGGTGGTGATCGAGGCCAGCGGCGTGTCGGACCCGTGGCGCATCGCGCAGATCGGCATGGCGGCGCCGGAGCTGAGCCTGGAGAGCGTCATCGTGCTGGTCGACGCGAGCGCGGCGGCACAGCAGTCTCGCGACCCGCTGCTGGCGGACACGCTGGCACGGCAGGTGAAGTCGGCCGACCTGGTGGCGGTGAACAAGGCGGACATCGCATCCGCCGATGCGCTGGCAGGCGCCAATGCCTGGGTCGCGGCGACCGCGCCAGGCACCCCGTGCATCCAGACCGTGGAGTCGGCCGTGCCGCTGGTGCTGCTGTCGGGGTTGCCGCATGCGGCGCACACGCTGCCCCATGCCTGCGGGCCTGGCTGCCACGACCATCATCATGCGCAGGGCGCACCCGATCACGGTGGGTTGTTCCAGACGTGGAATGCACAGCCCGAAGCAGTGATTCCCGTCGCCAGGCTGCGTGCCTGGCTGCGCGACATGCCGCCCGGCGTGCTGCGCCTGAAGGGCGTGCTGCGCACCGGCCTAGGGGACGCGGGCGATGAATGGTCGGAGGTGCAGTTCGCCGGCCGCCACGGCACGCTGCGCAAGGCCGCGCCACCGGCCGGTGAAGCGCGCGCGGGGGTCGTCGCCATCGGCCTGCGCGGCCAGTTGCCTGAAGAATTGCTCAAGGCTTTTTTCCTGCCCTGAGCCCAGTCATGTTTCAATCGCGGGCTTGTCCGTTTTCCACCAAGGCAAGGCAGCCGCAGCCTCATGACAAGCTCTTCTTCTCTCCTGATCCGTCCTCCCGTGGCGGAAGATTATTCGGCGTGGAAGCCGCTGTGGGACGGCTACAACGCCTTCTACGGACGCGAGGGCCCCACGGCCCTGGCCGACGAGATCACGCAGCTGACGTGGCAGCGCTTCTTCGACGCCTACGAGCCGGTGCATGCGCTGGTCGCGGAGCGTGACGGCCAGCTCGTCGGCCTCACGCACTACCTGTTTCACCGCAGCACCACCCGCATCGAGCCGACCTGCTACCTGCAGGACCTGTTCACGCTGCCATCGGAGCGCGGCCGCGGCGTCGGGCGCCAGCTGATTCAAGGCGTGTATGAACGTGTGAAGCAGGCAGGCGGACACCGGGTGTACTGGCAGACGCATGTGACGAACACCGCAGGCCGCACGCTGTACGACAAGGTCGCGTCGCACGACGGGTTCATCGTCTACGGCACGCTTGTCTGACGTTGCTGCCGCTCAGTACTTGATGGTGACGCCGGCCTTCACGCCGTTGTTGGCCTTGCCGTCCGACGAAACACCGCCGGTGAGCGACACATTGCCGCCGGTGCTCGCGCCGAGCGAATAGGTCGGCCGGGGCGTGGAGGTGTCGGTGCCGATGTAGGCGCCGCTGCCGTCGCGCCGCTCGACGCCCACGGTCGCACCGGTGGTGTAGGCCGAGGTTTCGGTGGGGTTGACGTTGGGCGCCACATACACGGTACCCTTGTCGTCGTTGTCCACGGGCAGCTTCACGGGTTCGGCGGCAGCCAGGCCAGCCGCGAAGCAAACGGCCGCGGCGAGGCCTGCAAGGATCGGTTTGCTCTTCATGCGCGGATGCTGGCCCATGGCTCGCGGCCGGTCTGTAGGACGAGAGGAAAGTCACCGGCCGGGGGGCGCGCGGACCTTCTCAGTACTTGATCAGGTTCTGCAGAATCAGCGGGCCGCCCATACCCAGCAGCAAACCGCCTTCGGCGATCTTCCCCAGCACGAGAGCAGCAAAGCCGAGATCGTCCACCAGCTTTGCAATTGCGCCGGAGGCGGCTTGCGAGTCGCCGGCAACGAACATGACTCTCCGGCCGCCTTGAGCGGCCGGGTTCATCGCAAGCAGCTTGGCCGGCAGCTGGTTGAATGTCTTGACCACATCCGCGCCCGCAAAGGCGGCTGCAACGACATGGCTGGACGCCTGGCCCTTCAGTTCATCGGGCGAAATGCCATAGGTGTTCATGGCGTCGACGACGATCTTGCCGGACCAGTCCGGCAGAGCGGCCGCGACGCTGGCATGCGAGCGAAACGGCACGGCAAGAATGACGACCTCTGCTTTGAGCGCGTCCTCCAGCGCCACGGGAGTGACATGGTCGCCCAGTTCTTTGGCAAGCTCGGCGAGCGAGTCGACGCCGCGGGTGTTCGCGATATTCACGGCAATGCCGCTGCGGGCGAATTGACGAGCGAGGGCCGTGCCGACGTTGCCGGCGCCAATGATGGAATAGGTCATGGTGATTTCCTTGTGATGATTGATGGGATGCGGACTACGCGGAGATCGCGCCGATGTCGTTCAGCGCCTTTTGCATGGCGGCTTCCTTGGCTTGCGCACTGATGGCAAGACCCTCGGCGCGCACCACGGTGACGTCGGTCACGCCCAGGAAGCCAACGAGGCCGATGAGGTAGCTTTCCTGGTGCTCGAGAGCCGCCGCGGGGCTGCCCGCGGAATACACGCCGCCGCGCGAAGACGCGATGAATGCCTTCTTGTTCTTGAGCAGGCCTTCCGGTCCGTTCGCGGTGTAGCGAAACGTCTTGCCCGCCACGGCGATGCGGTCGATCCAGGCCTTCAGGGGCGTGGGAATCGAAAGGTTGTACATCGGCGCGCCAATCACAAGTACGTCCGCAGCAAAGAGTTCTTCCATGTAGGTATTGCCCTTGAGCAGGTCGGCGTTCAGGGTCGCGTCGTCGCTCGGCATGCCCTGCCACGCAGCCATGTGCGTGCCGGACAGATGCAGCGCTGGATCAGCCGCCAGATCCCGGTACACGACGTGTGCCGTGGGGTGCAGCGCGCGATGGCGCTCAACGATGCGAGCCGAAAGAAGTCGGCTCGCCGAGGCGGTGCCGAGAACGCTGGAGTCGAGATGAAGGAGCTGCATGGGGTTTTCCTTGTGGGTGGCACAGTCGGAAGGGAGGCCGGAACGGGTCAGGGGCGAACTGACCCGCGCCGCTGTGGCACGGAGGAGCTCGGAGATGGATGAAGTCATGATGTATCTTTCATGGAGATGTTTGATGGGAGGAATGATGCTGCTCCCCCACCAATCTGAATAGACGATTTATTGAGATGCAAAGCATCTGAATTTGAGATACTCTGCGCGTCATGCTCGACGGCGTCTCACTCGACCAACTCAGAACCTTCATCGCGGCGGTCGACGAAGGCAGCTTTTCCGCGGCAGCGAGAAAGCTCAACCGCGTGCAGTCCGCAGTGAGCGGCTGGATCGCCTCGCTCGAAGATCAGGTGGGCGTGGTGCTCTTCGACCGGTCCGGGCGTTTCCCCAAGCTCACGCCGGAGGGCGTCCTTCTGCTGGCTGATGCGCGCAACGTGGTCTCGGGCGTTGATACCCTCAAGGCCAGGGCAAAGCTCATGTCCTCGGGGCTGGAAGCCGAGCTTTCGGTCGTCGTGGACGTGTTCTTCCCCACCGACGTCATCAGCGCAGCGATCAAGGCTTTTGCCAGCCGATTTCCGTTCACGCCGCTGAGGCTCTTTGTCGAGGCACTCGGCGCGGCCTACCAACCCATACTCGACGGGCGCTGCAGCATGGGCATCCTGGGCGCGCTACCCATGGAATTCCCCTCCCTGGTCACAGAGCGCCTCAACGAGATTTCCCTGGTGATGGTGGCTGCGGCCGAGCATCCACTCGCGAGCTTCGATCGCCGAATTTCCAGGCGCGAACTCGGCAAGCACGTGCAACTGGTCCTCACGGACCGCTCCGAGCTGATGACGGGGCGCGACTACGGTGTGATATCGCCCACGACCTGGCGCCTGGGCGATCTGTCGACCAAGTACGCATTCCTGAAGGACGGCATGGGCTATGGCAGCATGCCACGGCACATGGTGGACAGGGACATCGCGCGAGGCTCACTCGTCGTGCTCGATGTCGACGAGATCCCGCCCGGGGGCTTTCCGCTGACGACCTCCGCCGTCTATCCCGCCGCCCAACCGCCAGGCCCCGCAGGGCGATGGCTGATTGACCATCTGAAACGGCAGTGTGCCGACCACTCGTGACCGCATCGACGACCACCCCCGCCCACAACCTCGACGCTCCCGCGCTCGCGCTCATCGACACCTGCGCACGGGCTTCCCTCGAACTGCTGCAGGACAACCTCACGCCGCACGGCATCCTCGCCGCCAGCCGCACCGAGGCCGCCGTGGCGCGGCGCTACACGCGCATCTTCGGCCGCGACGCCGCCATCTGCGTCATGGCCATGTGCGGCACCGGCGTAGCGGCGCTGGAACAGGGCGCCGTGGCCAGCCTCGACGCGCTCGCTTCGCAACAGGCTGCGAACGGGCAGATTCCCAAGTACGTCGACCCCGAGGGCCAGGACGCCGACTTCTGGTACCTGGGCTGCATCGACGCCACCCTGTGGTGGCTCATAGCGGTGGACCACGTGCGCAGGCATGGCAACGTGGAAGCCACGCATTGGCAGGCCGAGGTGGAACGCGCGATCCAGTGGCTGCTCGCGCAGGAGCACCAGCACTTCCGCCTGCTGCAGCAGAACGAGGCCAGCGACTGGGCCGACATCATGCCGCGCTCCGGCTATGTGCTCTACACCAACGCGCTGTGGTTCGACGTCAAGCGCCGTTTCGCGCTGGAGCATGCGGAAGAAACCCGGCACCACTTCAACCACCTGTTCAATCCGTTCCAGCGAGACCTGCCCGAGTACCACCGCGCAAGGCTGCTGCGCCACTACGCGCGGCGTGGCCGGCGCGATCCGGGCCTGTACCTGAGCTTCGTCAATCTCGCGGTCGTCGGGGACGAAGGCGACGTGTTCGGCAACGTGCTGGCCATTCAGAGCGGCCTGGCCGACGCCGCGATGGCGCAGCGCATCGTGCAGACCATCGAGGCGGCGAACGCATCGCAGCCGTACCCGGTGCGCGTGGTGCTGCATCCGCTGTCTCAGCAGCATGAGTTGTGGCGGGCATACATGGGCCGGCACCAGCAGAACATCGTGCACCAGTACCACAACGGAGGCATCTGGCCGTTCGTCGGCGGCTTCTGGGTGATGGCGCTGGCACGGCTGGGGCTGCATGAGCAGGCATGGACCGAACTCGCGCGGCTGGCACAGGCCAACGCGCAGGACGACTGGCGATTCACCGAGTGGTTTCACGGGCGCACGCTGGCGCCGATGGGAATGGCGGGACAGAGCTGGAATGCGGCCGCGTTCCTGCTGGCGCGGCGGGAACTGCTGGGGGATGGGGTGGCCTGGTGAGCGGGCGCCGCTGACCTTCGAAAGGCTCCAATTCTTCTGCGAGGAAGTCTCCCGGCCAGACCGTCATGCCATCAGCGGCGCAGCTTTCCACCACGTATCTATAGGGCAGGTCCGGCGCTGCAAGGACGTCGAGCAATGTCCCGACATCACCTATCGCAGGCGGGCGTTTGTTCACGCACCAGCCGTCGTAGTCATTGCCCGTTGCCACAAGACATTTGACGCGCACCACGGCATAAGGCGTCAGTTGATTCATGGGCTGTCACAGCTCAACGCAGGGCAGGCGGCACAAAAATGCAGGTTGATTGCCGCGGCTCGCGGCAACCGCGGATAGCGGCAATCAGCGCTTGCCCGCCATTTGCATTCTGTTCATGCAGCGCAGCTTTGCGAAGTTGGCGCAGCCCCAGAACGGGACTCCCCCGTCTTTGGGCTGGCGTTCCACCATCTTCACTCCGCACTTGACGCAGGTTGGTCGCCAGAACTCGCCATCGTAGGCAACCTTCAAAAGTGAAGCTTGTTGATCGGCTGTGCGTCGCGAAATCAGTTGCAGCAACCCCGCGCGGTCTTGTGCATTTATGCCATTGCTCCTAGCGAATTCCAGTGCGTCGGAGGTAAATGTCGAGCTGGTCGCGAATGTGCCGTATCGCAGATCGTGTGCCTTGAGAACTCCGAAAAATTCACGCATCTGTTGCACACCCACGGGCTTGCTTCTCCAGTGCTTGCATTGCACGATCATCGGTTTCGGGCTATTGGCCGAATAAAGCCAGATGTCGATTCCGCCGTCGGCCCCGTGTGACTGGCTTTCGGTACGAACGCCTGCTTGCGCGAATAGAGCTTCACATAAAGCCTCGAAGCGACGCCACTCGATGTCGTCGAATACTCCGGGCGACCACTTTGCCTGGGGCTCTGGCTTTGCTCCGCCTCGGCCAAGTACTTCAGTTATCGCCCGCTTCTCCTCTTCCGAATCAGCCTTGCTCCTCCGCCAGAATCCAGTCATGTCGTGCCTCCTGGGAGACAAATGTAACTCTATGCCTCAGATCTTCAGAGGCTCTGCTCAAGCCGGCTGCAACAACGCCTTGTGCGCCGAGATGCCCGCATCCACCTCGTTCTTGAAGAAGGCATAGCAGTACCAGCGGTAGGAGTCGGTGTTGTAGATGGTGGCGTTCTTGTGCGCGTCCGCCAGACGCTTCACCTGCTTCGAGCCGATGAAATGGCCCTTCCCCGAGGCGGCCATCGCGCCGTGAGGGGTGTTGCCGGTGCACTGCGGGATGTTGGCGTCCGACCGGGGCGCATAGTGGGCGGCGTCGAGCAGTTGGCGATGCTGCTGGCATTCGCCGCAGACATCGGCGAGACCGAGGTTGTGGCCCACCTCGTGGATCAGCACGCCGGCATGGAAGTGCCCGACCGCGCCGCGCGGAAATGCCGGGCCGATCGCCATGAGATAGCCGCCCCGGCCGCCCTTCAGGGCCGCGGCATCGCCCGCTTCGTTGCTCTTGTACAGAATCCAGCGCGGATCGCGCAGGTCGTCCATCATCTGGTCGATCTTGGCGCGCACATAGCTCGCGCGCGACGCGAACCCGGATTCGGCGTTGGCGTTGCCGGCGGCCGCCCCCGCCTTGCGGGTGGCGCTGCTGCCATGCCATGCACGCGAGCCGAAGATGCTTTCGTAGTGCGTCTTGCCCGGCCATGTGTGAAGGCCGACATTGCGCTTGGCTTCCTCGAGCATCCGCAGCGCGATGTCGAGCCCGGCGCCCAGCTCGTTGACGCGCTCCTGGTCGAATCCGATGAAGCGCACATGGCGGTGATTGCCGGCAGCGGGGGTCAGCACCACTTTGTCGACCATCGCCTGGCATTCCTGGGCCGTCATGTCCAGGCCCAGGGCCTTGATGCCGCCGCCCTCGGCAAACTGGATCGCATGGCGGACCTTGCCCAGGACGAGGTCGACGGGAAACTTCTCACGGATGTATTCGGACAACTTCGGCATGTGCGCCACCTTGAAACTGGAGGCGGCGAGTTTGCGTCGAATGAATACTTTTCGCCTCCCATGAATTGGTCACGCGGCGGCGGCTTCTGCCCGTGCCGATTTTTCGCTCCCCCATGCCACCACCCGATTGCGGCCTTGCCGCTTGGCCTAGTAGAGCGCCTGATCTGCACGCATGTACATCGGTGTCTGGCAGCAGCACCGCGAATTCCTCGCCGCCCAATCGGGCGAACACGTCCGCCGATCGGAGCCTCGCCTGCACTCGCTTTGCAAAAGCCTGCAGCACCAGGTCGCCGCCATGATGGCCATGCAAATCATTGACCCGCTTGAATGATCCAGGTCCGGCAGCAGCAGTGCCGCGATGGCGCTCAGACCGGCACCGACGACAAGTGGAATGTTCCACTCGCTCACGAAGGCTCTGATCAAGGAAGATGCTTGCGGTCGCGCACGGTCTCGCGCGTCGGGCCGAAAGCGCCGAAGCGCACGGGCAAGCCGCTCAGCGCCTCGGCATGCGCGACCCATGCGTGCGCCGTGGCGATGGGGTGTGGTTCGTAGATGGGTTCGGCGCCCTGCAGCAACCGCGTCAAGGCGTGCTGATGCGCAAGGTCCCGCACTCCGCCGGCCGGCAGCGCGGTGAGGCGGCCCGCGTCTTCCGTGCGGTAGCCGGCGCACCAGCGCAGTCCGGCACCATCGACGGCGTCGAGGTGGCTCACCACCAGACCATCGAGCGCGCCGACTGCATCGAGGGCGTAGCGCAGCAGCACCGCATCGGGATGGCCCCTGCGGAACACGCCCTGCCAGCCTTCATCCGCGTTGTGCGGCTCACGCAGGCGCGCGTCGAGCGCGCGGTCGTGTGTCGGCAGCGGGCCCGGGCCGTGCCGCGTGAGATAGCTGCGCAGCACGCCCAGGTGCTGCACCGGTGCGTCGATGCCCGCGTCGCGCAACACGGCCTCGACCGCCGCCGCGGAGATCGTGCTCCAGGTGGTGTGCGGATGGAAACCGCGCCACTCGTCGAGCAGCACGCCCTGCGCGCCTTCGAAGATCACGGTGCCGGCCCGCGCGAGGCGCTCGGCGATGCGGTCCGCGCTGGCGGGGGGTGAATGCGCCAGGCACGGCGCAACGGCATCGAGCCAGCGCCGTGCCAGCGATTCATCCTGCAGCACAGACAGTTCCTGCGCGGCGCCGGCATGCGAGAAGGCCGTGTGCGTGAATTCGCGAAGCAGCGTGGTGCGCGAGGCCTGCAGCTTTTCGAGCGCGCGGGCCGGGAACGGCAGGTCGCCGTAGCGCAAGGCCTCGTCCGGCGCGGCCAGCGCATGCCGAACGGTTTCACCGACCCCCACGCCGCAACTGCCGTGCGCATCCGACCCGCGCGCCCATTCACGCAGCCGCCCGGCCGCCTGGTGGAACGGCGTCGTCACGCGGCAACGCGCATCGACCAGCAGGCGCGAGAAGGCGTCGTTCACGCCCGCGCGCCGCAGCGCCTCTTCCTCGACACGCAGCGCCGTCGGGTGTACGACCACCGGGCTCGCCAGCAACGTGCCGACTCCCGCATGAAAGCTGCCGGCGCCGAACTGGGAGAAGGTGTGGTGGCGTCCGTCGGCCAGCACCACGTTGTGGCCCGCCTGCGCGCCGCCGTTGAACCGCACGACCGTGTGCGCCCCCAGCGCGCCGCTCAGATGATCGGTGAACAGCCCCTTGCCGCAGTCTCCGAAGCCGAGGCCGAGCAGCGAGACGTAGCGCGTGGCCGTGACTGCTGCGGCGCTCACCCTGCGGTCAGCCGAAGAGCCGCTTCCACCACGACGAGCGCGGGCCGGCCGCGGCGGTGGCCACGGCCGGTGGCGCGCGGCGCGATGCCGCCGGATCGAGCAGCGCGGCGTAGCCGTCGAGTGCGTGCAGCACGCCGCCCACGCGTTCCTTGGCCATGCCAGTGCCGCTCATGACGCCGGCCAGTGCCTCGAGGCTGGGCACGGCCTTTTCGGTGAGCGCGACAATGCCGGCGGCCACGGCGCAGGCGTCGTCGGGCGAATCCATGCAGATGACGTGATCGCCCAGCAGCTCGCGCCAGCGGCCTTCGCAGCGGCGGCGGCGCTGCGCATCGGGAATGAGGAAGAACAGGTTCGTGGTCTCGGCCGCTGCGGCAATGACCTCCTCGATGGGGATGTCCTCGTCGAGCTTCTCGCCGATCAGCCCTTCCACCTGATGGCGCGACACGGCGGGGTACGGCAGCTCGTCGCCGGTGACGAACAGATAGCCGCGCTTCTTGCGCTTGACCCAGCAGTCCATGTCGGTGTGCTGGGCCATGACATAGAAGGCCAGCTCGTAGCTCTCCTCGCCGGAGCCGCCCCCGCCGCCTTCGAGGTAGCTCCAGGTGAGCCACTGGTCCATGAGGTTGGCGGTCGATTCGAACTGCCCCACCTGCAGCGGCGCATGGTCCGAGGTGGCGTCGCCGATGGCCATGAACATGAGCTGGGGGTCGGCCACGCCGCAGTCGGTGAGCAGCTTCATGAAGGTGGGCAGCTCCTTGCGCGCCAGGGTCTGCGGGATGTCGCCCATGGAACCGGTGACGTCGAGCGCGAAGACGATACCCAGCGAGTTGGGGTGGTCGGCGTTGTCGCGCGACTCGCGCACCTTGAGCCCCTGCGGGTTCATCAGCGGATGGGTGGAGCGCTGGGTGAAGACCTCGGCGCCGGGCTTGGCGGCGCGGTCGGCGATGAGTGCCGTGTGGGCGGCATGCGAGTAGTTTCCGTAGCCCATGTAGTGACTCCTTGATGCGGAAGGAAATTGAGGGGGTCAGGCGCCGCGGCGCGGCGCGGGATCGAAATGGACGAACTGCGGCGCACCGAACGCTTCGCGCGAGGCCGCGGAGAGGGCTTGCTCGATGCCTTGCGCGCCGAGCCGTTCGCAGGCGTTGGCGTCTTCGCTGCACTGGCGCAACAGCGCGGCGAGCGGCGCGGGAGTGTGCGCGCCGAAGCCCGGGGCGTCCGCCTCGTCACCCGCGCCGCCATGCAGCAAGGCACGCACGGCCCACGCAGCCTGCATGAGGTCTCGCGCGGCGGCGGCGGCATGGGCCGCGCCGGCGGCATGCTGTGCGCGCGACCAGCCGATGAGCAGCACGCCGTGGTCGCGCGGATGCACGAGCGCATGCGCGGGTGACAGGCCGCGATGCGTCCAGCCGGCGTCGTGCACGAAGGACAGCACCTCCAGCATGCGACGCCAGATCCACACGGCATGGCGCGGGTCGATGCCTTGCGGGTTGGCACGCGCCACGTCCTGCAGGCTGCCCCAGAAGCCGGTCGGATGGCGCAGCACCAGCGCCTGGCGGGCGCCGTCACCCAGCCCTTCGGCGACGCCCGTGCCCACCGGTTGCGGCAGCCGGCGCGTGAAGTAGGCGGCGCCCGGAACCGACAGGTCCTGCAAGGCCTGGAGCACCGAGGCTTCGCGCAGCAGCACGCCGTTGGCTGCGCTGTCGCGGGCCAATTTCATGGTCACGCGTTCGGGCAGCGCGCCCAGGCGCTCCGCGAGCAGCACCTCGCTGTGCTCCCCGGTGGCGAGCGGGGCTAGCACGCGGAAGCGCGCGCCGCGCCATGCGAGAACGCGCCCGCCGGGCACATCGGCATTCGCCCTGCGCCATGCGGCGCGGAAGCTCTCGCGTTCGACGATTTCCTCGCCGCGCACGATGGTGGCGCCGCAATAGCTGCAGTCGACGGTGCGCCAGCGGGCAGCCCGCGGCAGCGGCGCAGAGCATTGCGGACAGCTGAGAGCAAGCAGCGACAGCATGAGCCGCGCCCTACTCGGCCTCGGGCGCCACCGCCGGATCGGGCGATGCCAGCACGCGATCGATACGGCGGCCTTCGAGCGCGACGATCTGGAAGCACCAGCCGGCGCAATCGATGTGCTCGCCGACCGCCGGCAGGTGGCCGGACACGGACATGAGCAGGCCGGCCACGGTGTTGTAGCGGCCCCGCTCTTCATCGGGCAGCTCGCGGATGCCAAGGCGCGCGCGCAATTCGGACACCGGCATGAGGCCGTCGAGTTCCCACACGCCGTCGGGCCGCTCGCGCGCCCATGCGTCGGTCTGCATCCCGGGCTGCAGTTCGCCGGTGATGGCTTCGAGCAGATCGCGCGGGGTCATGAGGCCCTGCACCACGCCGTACTCGTCGACCACGAACACGAGGCGCCCGGCGCGCTCGCGGAACTGCTCGAGCAGTTCCATGCCGGTGAGGGTCTCGGGCACGAACACCGCGGGCGTCGCTTCCTGGCCCAGCACGCCGGTATGCGCGGCGCCCAGCCGCAGCAGGTGGGCCACGCTGATCACGCCGACCACGTCGTCGAGCGAATTGCGGCACACCGGATACCAGGAATGCACGAGGTTGAGCGCCGCCGCGTCCGCCACCTTCTGCAGCGCCTGCCGCACGGTGAACGAGGCATCGAGCCATTCGATGTCGGCGCGCGGAATCATGAGCGACGACAGGCGCCTGTCATCGAGGTGAAACACATTGCGCACCATCTGGTGCTCATGCTGCTCGATGACGCCGGCGTCCACGCCCTCTTCGAGGCTGGCCGAGATTTCTTCCTCGGTCACCGAGCGGGCCGCATTGGCGTCGATGCGCAGCAGCCTCAGCGTGGCGGCCGTAGCGCCGGCCAGCAGCCACACGAAGGGCTTGGCCGCCTTGGCCAGCCCGCGCATGGGGCGCGCCACGAAGCGCGCTACCGGCTCGGGGTAGAGCTGGCCGATGCGCTTGGGCACCAGCTCGCCGAAGATGATGGTGAAGAAGGTGATGCAGGTGACGACCACCGCGGTGGACACCACGCTGGCGGTGCCGGCGCCCATGCCGACCGATTCCATCCACACCGCGAGCGGCGCCGCGAAGGCCGCCTCGCCGACGATACCGCTCAGCATGCCGATTGAGGTGATGCCGATCTGCACCGTGGACAGGAACTGCGTCGGCGACTCCATCAGCTTGAGCGCCGCCTCGGCGCCGGCGTCTCCCGTTTCGGCCAAGGCCGCGAGGCGTGCGCGGCGGCTGGTGGAAAGGGCCATTTCGGACATTGCGAACGCCGCGTTGAGCGTCGTCAGCAAGGCCAGCAGGAAGACATCCATGAACTGAGGGGGAGAATGAGGGAATGTCACTTTACTTGATTGGCGACCTGCAAGGCTGCGACGCCCCCCTCGGGCGGCTGCTGCAGAAGATCGATTTCTCCCCGAGCCGCGACACCATCGTGCTGCTCGGCGACCTGGTGAACCGGGGGCCCGACTCGCTCGCCGTGCTGCGCCGCGTGCAGGGCTACGGGGCCTCGGCGCTGAGCCTGCTGGGCAACCACGACCTGCACCTGCTGGGCGTGTCGCACGGTGCGCGCAAGGCCGGCCGCAAGGACACCCTGGCCGAACTGCTGGCCGCACCCGACAGCGAAGCGCTGCTCGACTGGGTGCGCCGCCAGCACATGGCGCTGCACATGCGCATCGGCGGCGGCGACCTGCTGATGGTGCATGCGGGCGTACTGCCGCAATGGACAGTGGGCGAAACGCTGGCGCTGGCCGCGGAGGTGGAATCGGTGCTGCGCGGCCCGGCGCTGGGCGAATTCCTGCTGTCGATGTACGGCAACGAGCCGGCGCAATGGCAAGACACGCTCACCGGCAGCGCCCGCCTGCGCGCCATCGTCAATGCGCTGACGCGGCTGCGCTTCTGCACGGCCGACGGCGTGATGGAGTTCGAGGCCAAGGACAGTGCCGCCACCGCGCCCGAAGGCTACATGCCGTGGTTCGACGTGCCCGGCCGCAAGACCGCCAGGGCCACGATCGCCTTCGGCCACTGGTCGACGCTGGGCTGGCTCTCGCGTCCCGACCTGCTCTCGACCGACACCGGCTGCGTGTGGGGCGGCTGCCTGAGCGCGGTGCGCATCGGCGCGACGCTGGACGAGCGCGAGCTGATCCAGGTCGATTGCGAGCAGTCGCAGAAGCCGGGCAAATAGCGCCCGGCCTGCACATCCTGAAACTCAGGAAGGCAGCCGGAACCTGTCGAGCGACATGCGCTGGCGTCCCTGCGCGTCGAAGTTCCCGGGCGCGAGCCAGCGCTCGAACGCGGTGCGCAGCGCCGGCCATTCGCTGTCGATGATCGAGAACCAGGCCGTGTCGCGGCCGCGGCCCTTGTAGACCACCGCTTGGCGGAAACGGCCTTCGTACTGGAAGCCCAGCCGCAAGGCCGCGCGCTTCGAGGGTTCGTTGAAGTCGTCGCACTTCCATTCGTGGCGCCGATAGCCGAGTTCATCGAAGACGAGCTTCATCAGCAGGTACTGGGCCTCGGTGGACATCGGCGTCTGCTTGAGCAACGGCGAGAAGTTGACCGTGCCGACCTCGATGGCGCCATTGGCGGGGTCGATGCGCATCAGCGCCAGCGAACCGACGGCACGGCCGCTTTGCCTGTCGATCACGGCGAAATGCATCGGGTCGGTCCTGCTGGCAATGCGCTCGACGTAGGCCCGGGTGGTGCCGACGTCGGCGGGGCGCTCGATGCCCAGGTAGGTCCAGTCGCGGCCGTCGGGCGCCAGCGCGTAGGCCGCGTGCAGGTCGTCGGCATGCCTGGCGGCATCGAGCGGCTCGAGCGTGCAGAAGCGGCCCTCGAGGGCGCGGCGCGGCGGCAGGGGACGTGGCGTCCAGCCGGGCAGTTCGGGGCCGATGGACTGGCCGAAGTCGTTGTGGCGGGCAAGCATGAGGCGTCTTTCGGAAAAAAACAGGAACGACCACCGGGTCGGGGTATGTAAAGTACCCGCATGCTGGCTCCAGCAAAAGCTCCACGTTCATATCATTTCATGGTGCCACGGCCTTCTCTCTCACCTGCTGCCCTGCTGGACACCCCGCTCGCCAAGGACCGCGAGGCGGGTTCGATGCAGCGCCAGCTGTACGACCGGCTCAAGCGCGCCATCCTCGACGGCAGCCTCGCACCCGGCAGCCGGCTGCCCGGCTCGCGCGCCTTGGCCGAGTCCCTCGCGATTTCGCGCAACACCGTCACCGCGACCTACGAGCACCTTGCCGCCGAAGGCTATGTGCAGCCCGACCGCCAGGGCACGCGAGTGATCGAGCTCTCCTCGCCGGCCCTGCCGCCCAGGCGCGCCGGCAAGGCAGGCGCCGTGCCGGGAACCGCGTTGCGCCTGTCGAAGATCAAGCCTGCCGTCTCGCGCGCCGACGCCGACATGGCACTGCGGCCGGGCGTGCCCGCGCTGTCGCACTTTCCGGCGGCTGCATGGCGGCGCGCGCTCGACCGCGCGATCCGCGCCGCCGGCCCCGCGGCCCTGGGCTATGGGGACCCGCTGGGCGAGCCGCCGCTGCGCGCGGCCATCGCGCGGCACCTGTCGATCGCGCGCGGCGTGCGCTGCGAGCCGCACCAGGTGGTCATCTGCGAAGGCGCGCAGGAGGCCATCTCGCTGTGCGTGCGGCTGCTGTCGAACCCCGGCGAGACCGGCTGGGTCGAAGACCCCGGCTACCGCGGCGTGAAAGCAGCCATGCACGCGGGCGACATGCGCATCGTGCCGCTGCGGGTCGATTCCGAGGGCCTGTGCGTGAGCGAGCGCGACTGGGTGAGACACCCGCCCCGGCTGATCTACACCACGCCTTCGCACCAGTATCCCGGCGGCGCGGTGCTCGGCATCTCGCGCCGGCTCGCGCTGATTGCGCAGGCACGCGCGCACGGCGCCTGGATCATCGAGGACGACTACGACAGCGAGTTCCGCCATACCGGCGAACCCATCGGCGCGATGCAGGGGCTGGTGGAAGAGGCGCCCGTGCTCTACGTCGGCACCTTCAGCAAGACCATGTTCCCGTCGCTGCGGCTCGGCTTCCTGGTCGTGCCGACACGACTGATGCCGGCCGTGCAGGCGTCCATGGAAGAAATGCTGCGCGGCGGCCATCGCCACGAGCAGCTGGCCATGGCCGACTTCATCGAGAGCGGACAGTTCAGCCGGCACCTCGGCCGCATGCGCCGGCTGTACCGCGACAGGAAACAGGCGCTGCGACTCGCGCTGCAAAGGCACCTGCAGGTGCCCCACGAGATCGAGGGCGGCTACTGCGGCCTGCATCTCACGGTGCGGCTGCCGGCACGCTTCGAAGACCGCAGGATCGCCGCCGAGGCGGTGCGGCAGCGCATCGCGCCCTCCCCGCTGTCGGCCTTTGCCATGCAGCCGCAGCCTTCGGACAACGGGCTGGTGCTGGGGTATGGCAATACGCCGGCGGAATTGTTCGAACCGCTGGTCAAGCGGTTGTCGATGCTGGCGCGGGCGGCGGATGTCGCCCGCCAGAAAGCCAGCTAGCGCGCGTTCACCACATGCTCGCGCCGGAAACTGCGCGGCGTGACGCCCACCCACTGCCGGAAGCGCCGGTTGAAGTACGCCTCGTCCGCGAAGCCGCACTGGTGCGCGATCTCCCGCACCAGCAGCGAGGTGGACGACAGCAGTTCCTTCGCGCGCTCGATGCGCCGCTCGGTCACCAGGTCGGTGAAGGTGCGGTCGGTCTCCTTGCGCAGCAGGTTGGCCAGGTAGTTGGGCGACAGGAATGCCGCCGCGGCCGCATCGGTGAGCGAGAGGGGCTTGTCGAGGTTGTCGCGCACGTAGCGCACCACGCGCTGCAATGCGTCGTGCTGCGAGGTCTTGCCGTCATGTTGCAGCGAGAGCCGCATCAGCGCCTGCTCCTGCCGCATGCAGGCCAGCGCGATGATCTGCTGCACGATGCCGCGCATGGCGATCTTGGCGCCGAAGCTGCGGCCCGCGTTCAGCGCATGCAGCTCGTCGAGCCAGCCGCGGATGCGTGCGAAGTCGGCCTCATCGAAGGCGAAGTCGACGTACTCCTGGAACAAGAAGGGCGCGAGGTCGGGGTAGCGCGAGAGCGGCACGTCGTCGAGGTCGAGCGCATCGACGTCGAGCTCGGGCCACAGGAAGCGCTGGTCGAAGTTGACGATGCAGTACAGCGCCTCGGGCGGATGCGGAATCACGTGCACGCGGTACGGCAGCACGAAGCTCAGGTGGCGCGGTCCGAAGGGGCGCACCTCGCCGCCGATGGCCTGCCGCGAATGCCCTTCGATGCCGATCTGGATCTGGAAGTACGCATGCCGGTGCGGCAGCGTGAGTTCGTTGCGCGCGCCCTGGAAGCGGATGTCGAAGTCGAGGTGGTCGGCACGCTCGTGCATGCCGTAGGTGCGTACGGACGTGGGATGAGAGGGGCGCATCGGGGCTGGCGTGGCGGCAGGCTTCTGGCCGCGAGGGTACGCCAACTTCCAGCCCGGCGCGCGGGCCGCCTTCAGGCTCAGACGACCACGACCTCCAGCGCGCCGACGCCCGCCACGGTGCCGCGCATGCGGTCGCCGCGCTGCACGGCCGCCACGCCGGCGGGCGTGCCGGTGAAGATCAGGTCGCCGGGCTGCAGTGTGAACAGGGTCGACAGGTAGGCGATGGTGTCGGGCACGTTCCAGATCATGTCGCCCAGGTCGCCGACCTGGCGCTGGGCGCCGTTCACTTCGAGGCGGATCTCGCCCGCCGCGGGATGGCCGGCCCGGGCCACGGGCACCAGTTCGCCGCAGGGCGCGGAGCCGTCGAAGGCCTTGCCGGTGTCCCACGGGCGGCCCATTTTCTTGGCCTCGGACTGCAGGTCGCGGCGGGTCATGTCGAGGCCGACGGCATAGCCGTACACGTGGGCGAGCGCGTCCGAAGCGGCGATGTCCGATCCACCGGTCTTGAGCGCGACCACCAGTTCGATCTCGTGGTGCACGTCCTTCGACAGCGTGGGGTAGGCGAACTCGCCGCCGTCCGCGACGATGGCGCTGGCCGGCTTCATGAAGAAGAACGGCGGCTCGCGGTCGGGGTTGTGGCCCATCTCGCGGGCATGTTCGGAGTAGTTGCGGCCCACGCAGAAGATGCGGTTGACCGGGAAGCGCGCGCGCTCGCCCTGGATGGGCAGCGAGTGGACGGGCGCGGGGGCGATGGCGTAGAGGGTGTCGGTGGCGGAAGTCATGCAACGACTCTATCCAGCGGCAGCGCGCCTCCGGGGGACGCATCTACGCGAGTCTTGGACTTGGCTACGTTTCGTCGCTCGACGCAAGTCTGCGCAACACAATTAATTCTTAAGCATTCAAATATGCCGCCGGTGCACGGCCCGGCTTGCGCCGAGACAAATAGCGTGACGCTCTTGCGCCAGCCAGATACATTGCGCCAACGATGCACGCTGCTGCACGCGGAGCTGAGCGGCTTGTGTCAACGACAGGATCAAGTCCGATGTCATTGTCCGTGTGGGTCAGGATCCGTTTGCCGGTATCGATCTTCGTGGTCGGCACGGCGCTCTCGATCGCCCTCGGCGTGTCCGCCCGCCAGGAAATCGCGCGCAGCGCGCAGGCGCACTTCGATGCCGCCGCCCTCGATCTGGCACGCAAGGTCGAAGCCCGCTTCGATGACTACATCGCCGTCCTGATCGGCCTGCGCGCGCGGTTCAATACCTCCGATCCCGTGACCCGGAGCGACTTCAGGGACTACGTCGCGGGGTTGAACCTGTCGCGCGCCTACCCCGGCTTCCAGGCTGTCAACTACGCGCCGCTGGTCGCGGCCGGCGAAAGGCAGTCCTTCGAGGAACAGGTCCGCGGCGATGCGAGCCTGGACACCGGCGTGGCCGCCGGCTTCGCCATCAAGCCGCCCGGAGAGCGCGCCACCTACTACCCGCTGATCTACATCGAGCCGCAGGCCGGCAACGAGAAGCTGCTCGGCAACGACCTGGGTGCGATGCCCGACAGGGGAGACGCACTCGAGCAGGGGCGCGACACCGGCGGGCTCGTCATGTCGGGCCGCAAGGTGCGCATCCCGGGCCGCGAGTCCGACATCGGACTGGCGATGCGGCTGCCGGTCTATCGCGCAGGCCGACCGCTCGACACGCTCGAGCAGCGGCGCAGTGCCTATGCCGGTTCGGTCGGCGCGGGTTTCAGCGTCGCGGGAATGCTGGGCGACGTGGCCGGGGCCGACCCCGCCACGGCGCCCCGGCTGCGCCTGATCGATGCCGGGCCGGGCCGGGGTGCGATCGGAACGCGCGTCGAGACCCGGTTCGTGACGCCGACCTCGTTCGGCGAGCGGCAACTGCTGTTCGACAGCGCGGCCTCGGCGAAGCCCGCCGCCGCTGCGGAGCGCGGCCTCGAGCGGATGCTCGGCTTCGAGCTGGGCGGCCGCTCCTGGCTGGTGGAAGTCGAGCAGGACGAGACCCAGGTCTTCGGCCCGCTCGACAAGGCCATTCCGTGGCTCATCGTCCTCGGCGGCCTGGCCACCAGCATGCTGCTTGCCGGCATCGTCCTCTCGCTGACCGCCTCGCGCAGCCGGGCCCAGGTCCTGGCGAACGAGATGACCCACCACCTTCGCAGGAGCGAGCGGCAGCTGGAGGAAGCCCAGCACCTGGCAAGCTTGGGAAGCTGGATCCTCGATCCCGAGACCGGAGCCCTGCAGTGCTCCGAAGAAGCCCGGCGCATCCTGGGCTTCGAGACCGAAGCCTCGCAGCCGGACCTTCAAGCGCTGCTCTCGCGCGTTCCAGCCACGGAACGCCCCGAGGTGGAACAGCGGATCGCCTGGGCCTCCCAGTCCACGGAACGCAGCGAATTCGAGCACCGCCTGTGCCTGCCCGACGGCACCGAACGCTGGCTCCATGTCATCGCCCAGTCGGCCGAAGATGAAGGCAGGCGATGGGTGCGCGGCACCGTGCGCGACGCCACGCGGCTGCGCAAGGACGCATTGCGCCAGAAGCTCGAGTACAGGATCGCACGGCTGCTCGCCGGCGACGGCAGGACCGAGACGGTGATCGCGCTGGCGCTGGAGGCGGTATGCACCGACCTGCGCTGGGACTGCGGCGCGTTGTGGAGCGTCGGCGAAGACGGCCAAGCTCGCTGTGCGGCAGCCTGGCACGCCGGCGACGACCCGGCGCTGCGGCAATTCGTCGACGCCAGCCGCACGCTCACCTACCGGCCAAGCGAAGGTTCGCTGGGTCGCGCATGGGGAATCGGCGGCGTCGTGCGCATCGACACGCTGGCGGCTCCGGGCCATTTCGCGCGCGATGCAATGGCCCGCCAGGCCGGACTGGCCGCCGGCCTCATCGTGCCGATCACCACCGCCGACACAACCGCGGCGCTGGAGCTCTTCGGCTCCAATCCGCAGGTGGCCGACGCCGAGACGCTGGAATCCCTGCGCGTGATCACCTTGCAGATCGCCCAGTACAAGCAGCGCAAGCTGGCCGAGCGGAGCCTTCGCTTCATCGCCAGCCACGACGAGCTGACCGGGCTGCTCAATCGCGCCGCGCTGCAGCACGAGCTCGCCCACGCCATCAGGCGCAGCAACCGCCAGCAGAAGCCGTTCGCGGTGATGTTCGTCGATCTGGATCGCTTCAAGCACATCAACGACACGCTGGGCCACGGCGTGGGCGACCAGATGATCAGGATCTGCGGCGAGCGCCTGACGGCGCTGCTGCGCGACACCGACGTCGTGGCGCGTTTTGGCGGCGACGAATTCGTGCTGCTGCTGGAGAACCTGTCCGCCACGAAGGATGCCGAGGTGCTTGCCGAGAAAGTGCTGGCCTGCTGCGCAGCGCCGTTCGTCATCGAGGGACGCGAACTGCACGTCAGTGCCAGCGTCGGTGTGAGTCTCTATCCGGAGAACGGCAACGACGCCGAGGCGCTGCTGAAAAACGCCGACACCGCGATGTACCGCGCCAAGGAAAAGGGCCGCAACACCTACCGGTTCTACGCGGCGAAGATGAATGCACGGAGCACCGAACAGCTGATGCTCGAAAGCGCGCTGCGCCATGCCCAGGAGCGTGGCGAGCTGGAGATGTACTACCAGCCGAAGATGAACCTGCAGAGCCAGCACATCTCCGGTGTCGAGGCCCTGATGCGCTGGCAACACCCGCTTCTGGGCACGATTTCGCCGACACAGTTCATCCCGATCGCCGAAGAGACCGGCCTGATCGTGTCCATGGGGAAGTGGGCGCTGGAGCAGGCATGCGCCGATTCGCGTTCGTGGCAGCAATTCGGCTTGCCTGCGGTGCTCGTGAGCGTCAATCTGTCGCCGCGCCAATTCGAAAGCCGCACGCTCATCGCCGACATACGGGCCGCCCTGGAAGCCTCGGGCCTGGAGCCAGCGCTGCTGGAGCTGGAGATCACCGAAGGCGCGGTGATGGCGAACCCCGAGCATGCGACGAAGCTGCTGCGCACCATCCGGGACATGGGCATCGGCCTGGCCATCGACGATTTCGGAACGGGCTACTCCTCGCTTTCCTACCTGAAGCACTTCCCGCTGTCGACGGTGAAGATCGATCGCTCCTTCATCAACGACCTGACGCGCGACGCCGACGCGCGAGCGCTCATCGACGGCATCATCACCCTGGCCCACGGCTTGCGGATGAAGGTGGTGGCCGAGGGCATCGAGACCATGGCCCAGCTCGACTACCTGCGCAGCCACGAATGCGACGAGGCCCAGGGCTACTGGCTGTGCAAGCCCGTGACCTGCGACGAGGTGCGCGATTTCATGGCGCGTCACCTGCGCAACCAGTTTGTTCCGTCGGTGGCGGCCTGACGGCCGGATCTTCGGAGCAATCGTCCCCGGGCACGTTCGCCCGGACCTTCCAGTCACTCAACAGGAGCATTCATGCCTCATTCCACCCAAGCCAGGACCCTGGCGCAGACGATCGCCGCGATTGAGGCGCTCGACCTCACGCTGATCAAGTTCAAGGCCTGCCGCAAGGAAGACGGCTACGGCTGGCCGGCGGCTTACGCGGACCGGATGGAGGTGGCCTATAAGCGCTACCTGATGCTGCACGCCAGGCACCCCGAACTGACGCTCGCGCCGGAGCAGGACGTGGACCGGTTCTGGCACATGCACATTCTCGACACGAGAAAGTACGCGGCCGACTGCGAGGCCACCTTCGGCTACTTCCTGCACCACTTCCCGTACCTTGGCCTGCGCGGAGAGGAAGACGCCAAGGCCCTGCAGGCGGCCTACCAGGAGATGCAGCGCCTGTGCGTCGAGGAATTCGGCGAGCCGGCGGCCACGAACGCGGCCGCGTGGTGCTCCCTGGAGGCGGGCAAGCCCGCGGCGGCGTGGTGTTCGCTCGAAGCGGACAAGACGGGGCCCGCTTGGTGCTCGCTCGACGCGGGGCAGCAAGCTAGCCAGCCACCCCGAAGCCTGTATCGAACGTCCCCTTCACATCAAGCGGCTGCTTGATGAGGCCGACCCGCCGGTAGAAGTCCGCCGTCCCCTGCTGGTCCGCAATGACCTGCGCGTCGATGGCCACCCACTTCTGCTGGCGGCGTTCGAACTGCAGCTTCGCCGCCTCGGGCGGAATGCCGATGATCCGCGCCAGCGCGGCCGAGTAGGCGTCGACGTTGCGGTACGACCAGAGCTGTGCCTTCACCACGCGCTGCAGGAAGTCCTGCAGCACCGGGCGCTTGGCGGCGATGGCGCCGTCGGTGGCTGCGAGATAGCTCAGGCCCGGCAGCAGCCCGCGCCCGCTGACGAGCACCCGCGCATGGTTGCTGACCTCGGCCAGCGCCGTGTACGGCTCCCAGGTGGCCCAGGCATCGACCGAGCCCTGCGTCAGCGCAAGCTTCGCGTCGGCGGGCGCGAGGAAACGGATGTTCACGTCCTCGGGCTTCAGCCCGGCCGAAGTGATGGCCTTGAGCGTGACGTAGTGGCCGATGGAGCCGCGGTTGGTCGCGACGCTCCTGCTCTTGAGGTCGGCGGCGGTCTTCAGCGGCGAATCGGGGCGCACCAGCACCGCCGTGCCGTAGGAGTCGGAGCGGTTCGCACCGATGGCCTTCACGCGCGTGCCGGCTGCCAGCGCGAAGATCAGCGGTGCGTCGCCGATGGGGCCCGAATCGACCGCGGCCGCATTGAGCGCCTCGGCCAGCGGCGCGGCCGCCGGGAACTCCGACCACTGGATGTCGTAGCCCAGCCCTTCCAGCCCGCCCGCCGCTTCGAGCAACGCGCGCAGGCCGCCCTTCTGGTCGCCGGCCTTGAGCACCGGCTGGCCCTGTGCGTGAACCAGGGCGGGCACAGCGGCGACGGCGGCGGCCACCGATGCGCCCTGGACGAGAAACCGGCGGCGTGAACTATGGAGAGTCATGAACGTGCTGTGGTTGCTCATGCGAGCGGATCGAAGGAAACATGGTCGGCAAAGCGCACCGGGTCCGTGCTCTTCTTGAGCACACCCACGCCGCGGAAATCGCGCGCGTAGAACTCGACCTCGTCGCGCAGCTTGCGGCCCAGCGGATGGTGCTGGTGCGTGAGCGTGCCCAGCAGCGCACGCAGGTCTTCCACCGCCACGTTGGGCGAGTACTTGGCGAAGAGCCTGGCCGACTCGTTCGGGTTCTCGGCCACGTAGTCGGAAGCCTGGGCGATGGCGCGCACCAGCGAGGCGACGGTCGCCTTGTCCTTGCGCACGAGCTCGCCGCGCGCGCCGACGATGCAGCACACCTTGTCCTTGTACTCGCCCGAAAGATTGCTCGCCACCTCGACGTAGGCGCCCTGGTTGCGCTTCTCGATCAGGTAGATGTTGGGGTCGCCGTCGGCAATGGCCTGGATCTCGCCCTTCTTCACCGCCACATCGAGCAGGTCGGCCGGGTACTGGCGCCAGGTGACGTCCTTGTCGGCATCGATGCCGTTCTTGGTGAGCAGGATCGAGAAGAAGTTCTTGCCCGGGCTCGCGATGTCGGACACGCCGATGACCTTGCCCTTGAGGCTCGCAAGGTTGGTGACGCCCGCGCTCTTCGCGCCCACCAGCCGCACGCAGCCGCCGTGGGAGCTGCCGACGATCTTCACGTCGAAGCCCGCCTCGAGCGGCTTGAGCCAGCGGTGGATCATGCCCACGGCCGCGTCGGCCTTGGCGGTGGCCAGCGACTCCAGCAACTGGTCGGTGGAGCCCGTGTAGTTGATGAGCTCGACCTGCAGGCCGTTGCGCTCGAAGTAGCCGCGCTCCTGCGCCACGACCACGGGCGACAGGCAGAAAGCGGCAGCGTTCCATGCGAAGGTCAGCTTGCGCGACGACTGCGAGAAGGCCTGCGAGGCGATCAGGCCGCCCGATGCGACCACCGCGGCCGCACCGCCGGCGCGCAGCATGCCGCGGCGGGAAAGGGTGGCGTTCGTCTTCACAGCAGCAGCTCCGGCTCGGCCTCGACCAGGCCTTCGTAGAGGCTGTCGAAGGAGTGGATCGCGCCTTCGGGGCCGCCGATCTGGCTGTGCGTGTGGCGCGCGGTCGCCTCGTCGATGGGCTGCGGCTTGCCGGCGGCCTCGGCCAGCAGTTGCGTGTGGCAGGCGTTGTCCAGCGCGATGTACCACCACGCGGCGGCCTCCACCGTGGGGCCGGCCGTCAGGATGCCGTGGTTCTTGAGGATCGCGCCCTTCCGGTCGCCCAGCGCATGCGCGATGCGCTCGCCCTCGCTGGTGTCGACCACCATGCCGGTGAAGTCGTCGAACAGCGCCACGTCGTCGTGGAACACGCAGCTGTCCTGCGTGAGGGTGTCGAGCTTGCGGCCCAGCGTGGACCAGGCCTTGCCGTAGGTCGAGTGGGTGTGGGCCGCGGCGATGATCTTCGGGTTGTGCTCGTGAATGGCCGCATGGATGGCGAAGGCAGCCTTGTTGAGCGGGCGATCGCCGATGACGGTCTCGCCCTTCGAATTGACGAGCAGCAGGTCGGACACCCGGATGCGCGAGAAATGGATGCCCAGCGGGTTGACCCAGAAGTGGTCGGTCAACTCGGGGTCGCGCGCGGTGATGTGGCCGGCCAGCCCCTGCGCGAAGCCGAAGCGCGCGAACAGGCGGAAGGCACCGGCCAGGCGCTCCTGCCGATGGCGGCGCTCGGCCTGCACGGTGGGACGCGGGGGCACGGGGTCGAACCAGTACTTCTGCTGCGGGTTCGGGTTGAGCTTCAGCGGCTGGGGGGCATTGCGGTCGATGGAAAGAACGGCGCTCATGGGTTTCCTAGGTGTTCGGTTCTGGCTCCTTCCCCCTCTGGGGGAAGGTTGGGATGGGGGCTCGACAGCTTCAACGCCATGACGGCGTTCGACGCCGCCTGCCCCCACCCTTGCCCTCCCCCAGAGGGGGAGGGAGAAAGTCAGATCAGGCGGCTTTGCGGATGGACGCGGCGCGCTGCGCCACCAGTTCGCGCGTGCGCGGGATCAGCTCGCGCCCGTAGTCCAGCGCATCCTCGAGCGGATCGAAGCCGCGGATCAGGAAGGTCGTCACGCCCAGGTCGTAGTAGTCGAGCAGCGCATCGGCCACCTGCTCGGGCGTGCCGACCAGCGCGGTGCTGTTCGAGCGCCCGCCGATCTCCTGCGCCACGGCCGTCCACAGGCGCTTGTCGAGCCGGGAACCCTTCTCGGCCGCGGCCAGCAGGCGCCTGGCGCCTTCGCTTTGCTGCGGGCCGCCGCGGTTGTAGCCCTGCACCACGCGCAGGCGCCTGGTCTCGGCCAGGATGTTCTCCGCGCGGGCCCATGCAGCCTCTTCGGTCTGCGCCAGGATCGGGCGGAACGACACCGAGAAACGCACGCTGCGACCGTGCTTCGCCGCTTCGGCGCGCACGCGCGTGGTCAGCTCGCGCGCCTGGTCGAGCGACTCGCCCCACAGCGCATACACGTCGGCGTACTTGCCCGCCACCGGAATCGCGGCCTCCGAGGCCCCGCCGAAATACACCGGCACGTGCGGCTTGCCGTTGCGCGTCTGCAGCGGCTTGACTTCGGAGAACGCGTTCTGGAAGCGGTAGTGCGCGCCTTCGTGGTCGAAGGGCTTCTCGGCCGTCCACACCTTGTGCAGCACTTCGAGGTATTCGTCGGTGCGGGCATAGCGCTGGTCGTGGTCGAGCCAGTCGCCGTCCCGGCGCTGTTCCTCGTCGGAGCCGCCGGAGATGTAGTGCACGCCGAGCCGGCCGCCGCTGAACTGGTCGAGCGAGGCGAACTGCCGCGCCGCCAGCGTGGGCGCGACGAAGCCGGGGCGATGCGCGAGCATGAAGTGGATGCGCTCGGTCACCGATGCGGCATGCGCCACCGTGAGCGTGGCGTCGGGGCTGGTCGAGTGATGCGGCACCAGCACGCGGTCGAAGCCGGCGGTCTCGTGCGCCTGCGCGAAGGCGCGCACGTAGTCGCGGTCGAGCGCCGGGCCCTTTGCCGCGTGGATTTCAGAGACCTTCTGGCCCTGGATCATGCCGATGAATTCGACGGCACCGTCTTGCTGTGGCTGGCTCATGTCGTTGTCCTTGTCTGGGTTGGGAGAGGGAAATCAGGCGGCGGGCAGGCGCAGCAGGTTCTCGAAGCTGCGGTCCCACAAGGGCTTCACGTCGGCCGGGCCGTCGAGCACGCCGATCTTCAGGAAGGTGTCGGCCACGTCCTGGTGGCTGCGCACCACGGCGTCGCTGACGGGGCCCAGGCTGTAGTCGCCGCTGCGGCCGTTGAAGAGCTCGACGATGTCGCCCACCGGCACGCGCGTCTCGGCCGACTGCGCGCGGGCGTACGCCAGGAAGTTGCCGTTGCTCCACGCGAAGGCGCGCTGCAGGCGCTGCAGCAGGTCGGCCAGCGCGGCACGGCGCGGTGCGTCGTCCAGCGCGCGCGGGTTGGCGTAGATGGGAAAGTTGCCCGACAGGTATCCCACGCCGGTCTTGATGGTGCGCGCGCCGTACTGCGTGCGCGCAAGCTGGCCGTTGTAGCCGTAGATGGCCCAGGCATCCAGATCGCCCCGCGCGAAGGCCGAGAGGCCGTCCGACGGCGTGAGGCTCACGGCCTGGATGTCGCTGAACGACAGGCCCGCCTCGGCCAACTGCTTGGCCAGGTAGTAGTGCGAGGTGGTGGCGCGCACATAGCCCACGCGCTTGCCCTTGAAATCTGCGATGGTGCGGATCGGCGCGTCCTTGCGCGCCAGCGTGGCCTGGTTGTTCAGGTCTTCGTGCGTCACGGCCACCAGCCGCACGCTGGACTTCTGCCGCGCCGCGAACACCGGCGGGATCTCGCTGCCCGAGCCCAGGTCGAGCGCGTCGCCGTTGATGGCCTCGATGTGCAGCACGCCGTTGTTGAGCTCGCGCCAGTCGATCCTGTAGGGCGTGTTGGCCTGGCCGGATGCCGCCAGCAGCGGCCGCCAGAGCCCCTTGTACGTGCCCACGCGCAGCGTGACGCCCGACAGGTCGGCCGACGGCGCGGCGGCCCGGGCCCAGCCGGCCGAAGCCGCCGCGCCCCATGCGGCGGCTGCCTGCAGCAGGCGGCGCCGTTCCAACGAGAGATCTGGTTTCATGCACCGGACCGTACCCAGAGGCGGCACGGATGCAAACACAGAAAAACGAGTTTGCATATGCGGGATGCATCGTTTTACGGCGCCGGCCGGCCGGCTACCGTGCGCAACCATGAGTGCACTCCCTTTGCGACGCCCCTCGGCCACGGCCGGGGAACATCCATCCACGCCCCCGGGCGGCCTGGCCGCGCCCGCGCTGCTGGCGCAGCTGTCGGCCCGATTCGCCGCCACCGCGGCCGATCACGACCACAGCGGCGCTTTCCCGCGCGAGAACTTCGACGCGCTGCAGGCGCACGGCCTGATCGGCCTGGTGGCGCCCGCCGCCTACGGTGGCGGCGGCGCCACGCTGGCCACGGCCCGGCGCGTGATCGCGGCCGTGTCGCGCGGCGAGCCGGCCACCGCGCTGATCCTCACCATGACCTATCTGCAGCACCACGCGCTGACGCGCGGCGACAGCCGCTGGCCGCCGCACCTGCGCGAACGCGTGGCGCGCGACGCGGTGGAGCACGGCGCGCTGATCAACGCGCTGCGCGTGGAGCCCGCGCTGGGCTCCCCCGCGCGTGGCGGCCTGCCGGCCACTGTGGCGCGGCGCGATGCCGACGGCTGGAAGATCGACGGCCACAAGCTCTACACCACCGGCATCGAGGGCCTCTCGTGGCTCGCGGTGTGGGCCCGCACCGACGAGCCCGCCCCGCGCACCGGCGTGTTCCTGGTGCCGCGCCAGGCCCCCGGCGTGCGCGTGATCGCCAGCTGGGACCACCTGGGCCTGCGGGCCTCGGGCAGCCACGAGGTGGTGTTCGAGAACGTCGCCGTCGGCGCGGACCACGCGGTCGACCTGCGCGCGCCGTCCGACTGGGCGCCCGATGCCGGCAGCCAGACCGACATCGACGCCCACGCCACGCAGCAGGCCTGGATGACCGTGCTGCTCGGCACCCTCTACGACGGCGTGGCCACGGCCGCGCGCGACTGGCTGGTCGGCTTCCTGAACGAGCGCGCGCCCGGCAGTCTCGGCGCGCCGCTGGCGAGCCTGCCGCGCGTGCAGGAGCACGTGGGCGAGATCGAAGCGCTGCTGCGAACCAACCGCGTGCTGCTCGACGACGCCACCGCCGCCGTCGACGACGGCCAGGCGCAACCCGCGGCCGACAGCGGCCTGCTGAAATACACGGTGACGGGCAATGCGGTGCGTGCGGTCGAACTCGCGCTGCAGCTCAGCGGCAACCACGGCCTGACAAGGCACAACCCGCTGGAGCGGCACTACCGCGACGTGCTGTGCAGCCGCATCCATACGCCGCAGAACGACGCGATCCTGATTGCAGCGGGCAAGCGCGCACTGCTGCCTTCGGGAGACGCCGCATGACGTCCCTGCTCTTCTCCAGCGCCTCGCGCCGCGGCTGGCTCAAGCAAGGCGCCGCGCTGTCGCTGGCCGCCACCGGTTCGCTGCGTGCATTTGCGCAAACGCCGCCGCAGGCCACGCTGGTGCTGGGCGACCAGGCCGGCGGCCTGCGCTCGCTGTTCGAGGCCTCGCGCGCGCTCGAAGGCGCGCCGTTCGCCTATCGCTGGGCCAACTTCCAGGGCGCCGCGCCGCTGTTCGAGGCGCAGCGCGGCGCGGCGGTCGACACGGCCATGGCCGGCGACCTGCCGGTGCTGGCCGCCGCCGTCGGCAAGACGCCGCTGAAGATCGTCGCCACCCGCGTCGGCAAGGCCGATTCGCTGGGCATCGTGGTGCAGCACGATTCGCCGCTGCGCAGCGTGGCAGACCTGCGCGGCAAGACGGTGATCGTGTCGTCGGCGCGCGGCAGCATCTCGCAGTACCAGTTGTACGGCGCGCTCGAGGAGGCCGGCGTGAAGCGCGACGAGGTGACGGTGAAGTTCGTGCTGCCGACCGATGCCGCCGCCGCCTTCGCATCGAGGCAGATCGACGCCTGGGCCATCTTCGATCCGTACTACACCATCGCGGTGCAGCAGGGCGGGCGCATCCTGCGCGACGGGCGCGGCATCAACACCGCGCTGGGCTTCATCACCGCGAGCGAACATTCGCTGGCCGACCCGGCCCGGCGCGCGGCCATCGTGCAGTTCCTCGACCGGCTCGGCCGCGCGGGCGACTGGGCGCTGGCCAACCCCGAGGCCTATGCACAGGCATACAGCCAGCTCACGCGGCTGCCGATCGAGGCTTCCCGCATCATCACCGCGCGGGCGTCGGTGGCGGGGCGGCCGGTGAGCGAGGCGGACATCGCCGCGCTGCAGGTCGTGGCCGACCGCTCGGCGCGCGACGGCATCCTGCCGGTGCGGGTGGACGTGCGCGCGATCACCGACACGCAGCTCTGGAAGCGCGCCGCATGATCGCGCCGCTTCGCGAATTTGTCGGCGCCTTCGGCCGGCTGCTCGACGGCGCACCCGACGAGCCCCGCATTCTTTCGGAGGGCGGCGCGCTGCTGCGCACGCTGGTGGCGCGCGACGACTGGCTGCCCGAGGCCTTCGCGCAACCCGACCCGACGCGCTACCAGCAGTTCCTGCTGCATGCGGACAGCACCGAGCGCTTCTCGGTCGTGAGCTTCGTGTGGGGGCCGGGGCAGGCCACGCCCGTGCACGATCACACGGTGTGGGGACTGATCGGCATGCTGCGCGGTGCCGAGTACAGCCAGGGCCATGCGCTCGATGCGCAAGGCCGTGCACAGCCGAAGGGCGAGGCGGTGCGGCTCGATGCCGGCGACGTGGAAGCGGTGTCGCCCACCGTCGGCGACCTGCACCGCGTGCACAACGCGCATGCGGACCGGGTGTCGATCAGCATCCACGTCTACGGCGCGAACATCGGCGCCGTGCGGCGTCATACTTACCCGCCGGAGGGCGGACGCAAGCCCTTCGTCTCCGGATACTCCAACACGCTGCTGCCCAACCTGTGGGACCGCAGCGCCGAACTCAGATCTTCGCCGACCGCCGCATGACGACTGCTTCCTTTCCCCTCCTGTCCTTCGCCGCCGTGCGCGAGCGCCTGCTGTCCCGCGAAGAAACCGCGCTGCTCGACGTGCGCGAGGAAGACCCGTTCGCGCAGGAACACCCGCTGTGGGCCGCGAACCTGCCGCTCTCGCGCATCGAGATCGAAGCATGGCGACGCATTCCGCGGCGCGACACGCTGATCGTGCTGTACGGCGAACACGGCGGCACCGACCTCGCGCCGCTGGCCGCCAAGGCATTCGCCGCGCTGGGCTACACCCACGTCCATCTGCTCGACGGCGGCCTCGAGGGCTGGCGCAAGGCGGGCGGCGAACTGTTCCGCGACGTGAACGTGCCGAGCAAGTCCTTCGGCGAACTGGTCGAGCACGAGCGGCAGACGCCGTCCCTGTCGGCCCCCGAGGTGAAGGCGTTGATCGATGCCCGGGCCGACGTGGTGGTGCTCGACGCGCGCCGCTTCGACGAATACCAGACGATGAGCATTCCGTCGGCCACCAGCGTGCCCGGGGCGGAACTGGTGCTGCGGGTGCGCGAGCTAGCGCCCGACCCGGCCACTCGGGTGATCGTGAATTGCGCGGGCCGCACGCGCAGCATCATCGGCACGCAGTCGCTGGTGAACGCCGGCATTCCGAACCCGGTGGCGGCGCTGCGCAACGGCACGATCGGCTGGAAGCTGGCGGGCCAGGTGCTGGACCACGGCGCCGGCCGGCAGGCGCCCGCCGCGGTGTCCGACGCGCATCGCGCACAGGCGCAGGCCGATGCGCGCCGCGTGGCCGACGCGGCCGGCGTGCGGCGCATCGACCTGGCCGCGCTGCAGACACTGGAGGCGCCAGGACGCACCGTGTACCGCTTCGACGTGCGCACGCCCGAGGAATACGCCGCGGGCCATCTGCCGGGCTTTGCGAACGCGCCCGGCGGCCAGCTGGTGCAGGAGACCGATCACCAGGTGCCGGTGCGCGGCGCGCGCATCGTGCTGGTGGACGACGACGGAGTGCGCGCATCGATGAGCGCCTCCTGGCTCGCACAGATGGGATGGGAGGCCTATGTGCCGCACGCCGTGCCTGAGGCCGCGGCATTCAGCGAGAAGGAGCCCCCCGCGCCCGCCTACCCGCCCGTCGCGGCCGTGGTGGCGGAGATCACGCCTGGCGAACTCGCCGCGCTGCTTGGGCAGCCGTCGTCCGGCACCGCCGTGATCGACGTGACCACGAGCGCCAACTATGTCCGGCGCCACATCCCGGGCGCGTGGTACGCGATTCGTGCGCAGCTGGCGCATGCGCTGGACGCGGTCATTCCCGCGTCGCGCCGCTACGTGCTGACCTGCGGCAGCAGCCTGCTCGCGCGCTATGCGGCGGCCGACGTGCGCGCGCTGCTCGATGCCCGGGGCAAGGCCGATGTCGAAGTGCTGGTGCTGGCGGGCGGCAACGCCGCCTGGTTTGCCGCGGGCCTCGAAGCCGAGAGCGGCGAGACGCGCCTTGCGACACCGCGCACCGACCGCTACCGCCGGCCCTACGAAGGCACCGATGCGCCCGCGGAGGCGATGCAGGCCTATCTCGATTGGGAGTACGGCCTGGTGGCGCAGCTGGAAAGCGATGGAACCCATCATTTCAGCGTGCTCGAAGTGCAAGCGTTTTGAAAGGATCACAACACGGCGGTGACACTGTGTAGGCCGGGTAAAGGCGGCCAGGGCCGTCATCCGGCAAAAGGCCGAAGCGTTGGTTGTGCATAGCGCACAACAACTCATCAAAGGAGCTTCGCCATGAGAGTCCCGATCCTTGCCCTGTCCGCCGCCACGCTGGCCGCAGCAGTCCTGACCGGCTGCGTGGTCGCCCCGGCCGCCCCCGTCTACTCGGCGCCTCCGGGCGTGGCCTACGTGGCGCCGACATATGTCTCGCCGGGTGTCGGCTTTGTCTGGGCCTATCACCCGCGCTACGGCTGGGGCTGGCACCACCCGCAGTACGGCTGGCACCGCGGCTGGCGCTGAGCCGAAATGCAAAGCGGCGCTCGAGAGCGCCGCTTTTTTTTTACGTGGAACCCGCCCGGTCAGCTCGGCTCGGCGCTCTTGAACAGCGCAGCAACCTTGCGCTTGCTCTTGATGTTGCTCGAGATGCCGCGCGCGGGAGTGGCCTTGGCAGCGGCTTCCCAGGCCGGCGTCGCGTCGGGTTCGCCCGGCTCGTAGGGCTTGTCGAAGAACGGGTCACGCGGCGCCGCGGGCGCGCGGTGCGGGCGTCCGCCGCCGCGGCGAGCATCGCCGCCCAGGCTGGCGCGTTCGCGCGGCTGGTCGAGCACGTCGCGTGCGTCGCCCGCTTCGCCTTCCTCGCGCCAGTGGCGGCGTCCGTCGTTGATGCGGCCGCGCGGGCGGTCTTCCTCGAACTCGACGGGCTCGAGATCGATCTTCTTCTTGATCAGCTTCTCGATGTCGGCCACCAGGCGCACGTCGTTGCCGCCGCTGGCAAAGCTCACGGCCAGCCCCGAGGCGCCGGCGCGGCCCGTGCGGCCGATGCGGTGCACGTAGTCTTCGGCGTTGAACGGAATGTCGAAGTTGAAGACGGCGGGCACGTCCTTGATGTCGAGACCGCGGGCCGCGACGTCGGTGCACACCAGCAGGTCGACCTCGCCGGCCTTGAACGAGGCCAGGGCCTTCAGGCGTTCGTCCTGGCTCTTGTCGCCGTGCAGCGCGGTGGTGCGCAGACCGTCGCGCTCCAGCGAGCGTGCGAGGCGCGCGCAACCGAGCTTGCTGTTGACGAACACGAAGGCCTGCGTGATGCCGCGCTGGCGCACGATCTGCTTGAGCGCGCGGCGCTTGTCGTCGTCGCTCACGCTGTAGAAGTGCTGCTCGACGGTGGAAGCTGTCTCGTTGGGGCGCGCCACCTCGATGGTGACCGGGTTCTGCAGGTAGCTGCCGGCCAGCCGCTTGATTTCGGGGGAGAACGTGGCCGAGAACAGCAGCGTGGTGCGCTGCTTGGGCAGGTAGCTCAGGATGCGCTGCAGGTCGGGCAGGAAGCCGATGTCGAGCATGCGGTCGGCTTCGTCGAGGACCACGTATTCGACCTGGTTGAGCACCGCGTTCTTGGCCTCGATGTGATCGAGCAGCCGGCCCGGCGTGGCCACCAGGACTTCGACGCCCTTCTTCAGCTCCAGCGTCTGCGGCTTCATGTCGATGCCGCCGAATACGACCGTGCTGCGCAGGTTGGTGTACTTGGCGTACAGCTTGACCTGTTGCGCGACCTGGTCGGCCAGTTCGCGCGTGGGCAGCAGCACCAGGGCCCGGACCGGATGCCGCGCGGGCGAGGTCGAGGCGTTTTCATGCTTGAGCATGCGCTGCAGCAACGGCAGCGAGAACGCCGCGGTCTTGCCGGTGCCGGTCTGGGCGGCGCCCATCACATCCTGCCCGGAAAGCACGACCGGAATGGCCTGCTCCTGGATCGGTGTCATGGTCTCGTAGCCCATTTCGGCCACGGCGCGCGCCAGCGGTTCCGCCAGCGATAGATTGGAGAAGGAACTTGTCATTGAGCCCTCTATTGTCGCACTGCCGCAAAAAACAGCAGTGACCGCGCCGTGACAACGTCCGTGCCGGCGGAATTGCTATTTATTTAATAGCATGCAAGGCAGCAGGCGCGGGCCCTGCGGGCCCTTCGATCTCAAAGGCTGCGCGCGTTGAAGGTGTCGCAGGCCTTGATGTCGCCGCTCTGGTAGCCCGCGCCGAACCACCTTTGGCGCTGTGCGCTGGTGCCGTGGGTGAAGCTGTCGGGCACCACCGCACGGCCCGCGGAGCGCTGCAGGGCGTCGTCGCCGATCTTCTGCGCGGCGTTCATGGCGGATTCGATGTCGCCCGGGTCGAGCCACTTCTTCGACTCCTGCGAATGGTGGGCCCACACGCCCGCGAAGCAGTCGGCCTGCAGCTCCACGCGCACGCTCATGGCGTTGTTCTGGGTCTGGCTCAGGCGATTGCGCATGCCGTCGACCTTGGCGGTGATGCCGAGTTCGTCCTGCACGTGGTGGCCGACCTCGTGCGCGATGACGTAGGCCTGCGCGAACTCGCCCGGTGCGCCGAGCTGGTTCTTCAGGGTGTCGTAGAAACCGAGGTCGATGTAGACCTTCTGGTCGCCGGGGCAGTAGAACGGCCCCATGGCCGACTGGCCCGTGCCGCAGGCCGTGGGCGTGGCATTGCGGAACAGCACGAGGCGTGGCGCGTGGTACGTGCCGCCGTTCTGCTTGAAGATGTCGGTCCAGACCACCTCGGTGTTGCGCAGCACGGTCGAGACGAAGGCCGCTTCGCGGTCGTTCGCCGGCGGCTTGGGTGCCGGCCCCTGCTGGGGCTGCTGCTGCACCTGCGCAGGCCCTCCACCGCCGCTGAGCAGGCTCAGCACGGTGAGCGGGTTGATGCCGAAGACCCAGCCGGCGATCAGCGCGACCGCGACGGTGCCGATGCCGATGCTGCGCCCGCCGATGAAGCCGCCGCCACCGCCGCCGCCTTCACCGCGGCGGTCCTCGACGTTGTCCGATTGTTCGTTGCCTTCCCATCTCATCGCACGCTCCTTACCGGCCTTTTGCAGGAGTTGTCGCCGGTGACCGGAGGATGGTACTTGTCCCGGCGGCCACCGGGGTAACCGGCCGTCAGCGAAAGGCGCGGCGGCGGGTCAGGTTTTCGGCAGAGTCACGCCGCGCTGGCCCTGGTACTTGCCGCCGCGGTCCTTGTAGCTGGTCTCGCAGACCTCGTCACTCTCGAAGAACAGCACCTGCGCGCAGCCTTCGCCTGCGTAGATCTTCGCGGGCAGCGGCGTGGTGTTGCTGAATTCGAGCGTCACGTAGCCTTCCCATTCAGGCTCGAAGGGCGTGACGTTGACGATGATGCCGCAGCGCGCATAGGTGCTCTTGCCCAGGCAGATGGTGAGCACGTTGCGCGGGATGCGGAAGTACTCGACGGTGCGCGCCAGCGCGAAGCTGTTGGGCGGGATGATGCAGTAGTCGCCATGCATGTCGACGAAGCTCTTCTCGTCGAAATTCTTGGGGTCGACCACGGTGCTGTGGATGTTGGTGAAGACCTTGAACTCGGGCGCGCACCGGATGTCGTAGCCGTAGCTCGAGGTGCCGTAGCTGATGATCTTGTGGCCAGAGGACTCACGCACCTGGCCCGGTTCGAAGGGCTCGATCATTCCCTCGTTCTCGGCCATGCGCCGGATCCATTTGTCGCTCTTGATAGACATTGAAAAACACCCCAGTCTTCGCGCACTTCGTGTCGCTACGCCAACCCCTCAAGGGGCAACACCAGCGGCCCGGCAAAGCCGGTTCCGCGGTGTTCCTGGAAGAGGTTTCGCCGCGCTCGCTGGGTCGGCGATTGTGGCATGGGTGGGCTCGCCCTCTCGAGCCTCAGCCAGCCTGCGAGATCACCGTGCGCTCGACCACCCGGTCGTCGCCGAGCACGATCATCGCGAAGAGCATTTCCTCCAAGGTGTCGGCGCGTTTCGTCTTGCGCGCCAGCAGCGGCGTGGCCGCCGGGTCGAGCACCAGGAAGTCGGCTTCGCAGCCGGGCTGCAGGTTGCCGATGACGCCGTCGAGCCCCAGCGCGCGCGCGGCGCCGCCGGTGTGGCGCCACCAGAGCTCCGATGGCGCGATGCTCAGGCCGGTCTTGGTCTGGCCCTCGCGGCCCACGTAGTAGGCGGCCATCATCGTGTGGAACGGGCTAAAGCTGGTGCCGCCGCCCACGTCGCTGGCCAGTCCGTAGGGATAGCCCACGCGGTCGGCCGCGCCAAAGTCGAAGAAGCCGCTGCCCAGGAACAGGTTGCTGGTCGGGCTCACCGCGGCGGCGGTCTTCGTGTCACGCAGCAAGGCGCGGTCGGTGTCGTCGAGGTAGATGCAGTGCGCGTACACCGCACGCTCGCGCATCAGGCCGAAGCCGGCGTACACGTCGAGGTAGGAGCGCGCCTTCGGGTAGAGCTCGCGCACCCAGCTCACTTCGTCGCGGTTCTCCGCCACGTGCGACTGGATCCAGGTGTCGGCGTACCTGGCCGCCAGTTCGCCCGCGCCGCGCATCTGCGCATCGGTGCTCGCGGGCGCGAAACGCGGCGTGATGGCATAGCCCAGCCGGTCGGTGTTGTGCCACTTGCGGATCAGCGCCTCGCTGTCGATCAGGCTCTGCTCGGTCTGGTCGCGCACGCCGTCGGGCGAGTTGCGGTCCTGCAGCACCTTGCCCGTGATCATGCGCAGGCCGCGGCGCCGGGCGCCCTCGAAGAAGGCATCCACCGAGGCCACGTGCGAGGTCGCGAAGGTCAGCGAGGTGGTGACGCCGTTGCGCAGCAGCTCGTCGAAGAACACGTCGGCCACTTCGTTCGAGTGCGCGGGGTCGGCGAACCGGCTTTCCTCGGGGAAGGTGTAGTTCTCGAGCCAAGGCAGCAGCCCCGGCGAGGGCGAGCCGATGATGTCCGTCTGCGGGAAATGGATGTGCATGTCCACGAAGCCCGGCGCGAGGATGCGCCCGGGCAGGTGGGTCGTGTGGGCGTCCGGGTGGCGCGGCGCGACGGCGGCATGGCTGCCCGCATCGAGCACGCGCTGGCGGCCGGTGCTGTCGGGGGCGACGACCAGCAGGCCGTCTTCATCGAAAACAGGCTGGCCGTGGGCGTCGAATCGCAGGAGGGAGGCGCGGTAGGCTTTTTTCATCGTGGATGCGGAGGGTAATCGAGCCCCGGACAACCGCAATTTCCATGCGCATATGAGTGCTATATGCCGAACGCACTCCCGGCATTGCCGAATGCGGAGCCCATCCGCCACCACATCCTCAAATGGTTGATCCAATGACGAGTCATCGGCTATGATCCTTCGAGGCAACTCTCAGGCACAGCCACCCGCTCGATGGATCTAGACCTCACCCCCGACCAAGCCGCGTTCCGCGACGAAGTACGCCAGTTCGTGAAAGACCGGCTCCCCGCAGACATTCGCGAGCGCCTGCGCCTGGGCCATCCGCCGCGCAAACAGGACACCGTGACCTGGCAGCGCATCCTCAACGAGAAAGGCTGGGCGGCGCCGCATTGGCCGCGCGAGTTCGGCGGCGCCGAGCTCGGCCAGGCCGAGCGGCTGATCCTGCTCGACGAGCTGTTTCGCGCACCCGCGCCATTGCCGCAGGTGTTCAATGTCGGCATGCTCGGGCCGGTGCTGCTGAAGTTCGGCACCGAGGCGCAGAAGCGCTTCTTCATGCCGAAGCTCGCGAACCTCGACATCTGGTTCTGCCAGGGCTTCTCCGAGCCGGGCTCGGGCTCCGACCTGGCCTCGCTGCGCACCTCCGCCAGGCGCGAAGGCAACGAGTACGTCGTCAACGGCCAGAAGATTTGGACCACCACGGCGCACCTGGCCGACTGGGTGTTCGCGCTGGTGCGCACGGACAGCGAGGGCAAGAAGCAGCACGGCATCTCGTTCCTGCTGATCGACCTGCGCACGCCGGGAATCACCATTCGCCCGATCACGTCGATCGACGGCCAGCATCACCTGAACGAGGTCTTCTTCGACGAGGTTCGCGTGCCGCTCGACCACCTGGTCGGCGAGGAAGGCCGCGGCTGGGACTGCGCCAAATACCTGCTGATGAACGAGCGCACGGGCATCGCCAACGTGGGTCTGTGCCGGGAGCGGCTGGACTATGCCCGCGAACTCGCCGGCAAGCGCACCCAGGCCGGCAAGCCGCTGCTCGACAGCCCCAGGCTGCGCAGCGAAATCGCCATGCTCGACGCCGAGATCCGCGCGCTCGAAATCACCAACTGGCGCTTTCTGCTGTCGCCCGACACCGCGCAGAAGGTACCCGGCTTCGCTTCCGTGCTGAAGCTGAAGGGCACCGAGCTGCAGCAGGACATCGCCCAGCTGCTGCAACGCATCGCGGGGCCCGCGGCCATGGAGCGCCGCCCGCACGACGGCGAGGGCGCCGGGCATTGGGCGGGCCCGCTGGCCATGCGCTATTTCTACAGCCGCGCGGCCAGCATCTACGGCGGTACGAGCGAGGTCCAGAAGGACATTCTTTCCAAGACGATCCTGGGGTAGGTCACGATGAACTTCGAACTCAACGAAGAGCAGCAAGCGCTGCAGGGCAGCCTGGCCCGCCTGCTGGGCGACGTCTACGGTTTCGAGCAGCGCCGCGCCATCGCCGCCACGCCCGCCGGCTGGAGCCAGCCCGTGTGGCGGCAACTCGGCGAGCTCGGGCTCACCGCGCTTCCGTTGCCGCAGGCACACGGCGGCTTCGGCGGCGGCGCGGTCGACCTGCTGCCGGTGATGCAGGAGCTGGGCCGCGCGCTGTCGCTGGAGCCCTTTCTCGCATCGATCGTGCTCGGCGGCACCGCACTGCGGCTGGCCGGAAACGACGCCGTGCAGGCGCAGTTGCTGCCCGATGTGGCCAGCGGCGAAATTCGCCTGGCCTGGGCGCACGACGAAGCCGGCGGGCACCCGGCTGCACTGTGGGTGGAGACCACGGCACGGCAGGACGGCGGCCAATGGCGCCTCGACGGCGCCAAGTGCAATGTGTTGCACGCCACGGCCGCGCACCGGTTCGTGGTCAGCGCGCGCACCGCGGGCGCCCCGGGCGATGCGAACGGCCTCGCCCTCTTCCTGGTCGACGCCTCCGCCCAAGGCGTGGGTTGCCGCCCCCACCGCATGGTGGACGACACGCCGGGCGGTGAACTCCATTTCAGCGCGGCGGCGGCCTTGCCGCTCGGCGATCCGCGCGACGGCGCCACTGCGCTGAAGGCCATCGAGGGCACCCTGGCGGCTGGCACCGCGGCGGTTTGCGCCGATGCCGTGGGCGCCATGGAATCGGCCTACCGGCTCGCCATCGACTACCTGAACACACGCAAGCAGTTCGGCCGCCTGATCGGCGAAAACCAGGCGCTGCGCCACCGGGCGGCGGAGATGCTGGTCAGCCTCGAGATGTGCCGCAGCATGGCGATCGCCGCGGCCATTGCAGCGGACGGCCTCGATGCGCACGATGCTCGCGCCGACCTCGCGCGCGCCAAGCTGATGATCGGCCGGCATGGCCGCAGCCTCTGCCACGCAGCCATCCAGCTTCACGGCGGCATCGGCATGACCGAGGAATACGCCGTGGGCCACTGCCTGCGCCGCTTGACGCTGATCGACCAGCTCTTCGGCGACGTCGAGGCCCAGGCGACGCGGCTGGCGGAGATGCAATGAGCGAGGCAGTGTTCGAAACCATCCGCTGGGATCTTTCCGGGCCGGTCCTCACGCTCACGCTGTACCGCCCCGAGAAGCTCAACGCCATGACGCGCCTGATGCGTCGCGAGTTATGCCGGGCGCTCGACCTGGCCGACGCCGACGACGCCGTGCGCGCCATCGTCGTCACCGGCGCGGGCCGCGCCTTCTGCGCGGGGTTCGACCTGTCGGAAGGCGCGCGGGCTTTCGATACGTCGTCGCCGGCACGCGCGCCCGAGCCGGGGGAGGAGCCCGGCCGCGACGGCGGCGGCGTGCTCGCGCTGCGCCTGTTTGCCTGCACCAAGCCGCTGATCGGTGCGATCAACGGCGCGGCCGTGGGCATCGGCGCGTCGATGCTGCTGCCGATGGACGTGCGTATCGCGTCCAGCGACGCGCGCTTCGGCTTCGTGTTCGCGCGCCGGGGCGTCGTGCCCGACGCATGCGCCAGCTGGTTCCTGCCGCG
Source organism: Variovorax sp. PMC12 (assembly GCF_003019815.1). Taxonomy (NCBI): domain Bacteria; kingdom Pseudomonadati; phylum Pseudomonadota; class Betaproteobacteria; order Burkholderiales; family Comamonadaceae; genus Variovorax; species Variovorax sp. PMC12. The sequence goes on along the minus strand of NZ_CP027774.1, from coordinate 756,840 downwards.
CGTGGCGGGCATTTCGAAGGCGCTCGAATGGAGTCTGGGCGGCACGGTGTTCGATGCGGCCGAGGCACTGGCCGGCGGGCTCGTGAGCCAGGTGTGCGAACCGGGCGAACTGCTTGCGCGCGCGCAGGCAAAGGCACTGGACATCGCGGAGAACGCCGCGCCGGTGTCCGTGGCCCTCACGCGGCAACTGATGTGGCGCATGCTGGGCGCCAGCCACCCCATGGAAGCGCACCGGCTGGAGAGCGCGGCGCTCGAATCGCGCGGCGGCTCCGCCGACAGCGCGGAGGGCGTGACCTCGTTCAAGGAGAAGCGGCCCGCCAGGTTCCCGGACAAGGTGAGCACCGGCATGCCCGACTTCTATCCGTGGTGGACCGACCCCGCGTTCACTTGAAAGGCGGCGGCGACGGCCTTGCCCTGCGCTACCTGCGCCTGCTGCTCGCGCCCGCGCAGGCCAGGGGCTGCGACACCGAAGAACTGCTGCGCCGCTGCCACTTGACGCCCGCGCAGCTCGACAACCCTTCGCACGTGGTCACGCTGGTGCAATTCGCGCGCGCCCTGCGCGGCATGCAGCGCGCATTGCGCGACGAGATGATGGGCCTCGCCACACGGCCGGTGCGCGTGGGCACCTTCCTGCTCGTTGCCCGGCAGATGCTGCGTTGCGCCAACCTCGGCGAGGCGATGCGACTGGGCTGCAGCCTGTACCGCCTCGTACTGGACGACTTTGCGCCGAGGCTGCGCGTGGAGGGCGACACCGCAACGCTGGAAATCGTGGACCTCACGCCGCCCGACCGGTACCGCGCGACCGGCCACCTGGTGTTGCTGTATGGAGCGATCGGTCTCATGTCGTGGATGGTGCAGCGGCCAATCGCACTGCGCGAGGTGACGCTGCCCGTGTCCTACCCCGACCTTGCACCGGCCGACACCTTGTTCGAGGCGCCGCTTCGCCGGGGCACACCGAGCCGCATCGCGTTTGACGCGCGCTGGCTCGAAGCCCGATTGGTCGCCGACATGCAAGGCTTGAAGATCTTCATCCTCCATTGGCCGCTGCGGCGCGTGGCGCCCTACAGCGAGGATGTTCCCCTTGCATTGCAAGTGCGCCGCTGCCTGCGGCGCTGGGACATTGCCCAGTTGCCAGGCCTCAACGCGCTCGCCGCGACCATGGGCCAGACGGCCAAGGTGCTGCGCCGCAGGTTGCACGAGGAAGGCCAGAGCTATCGCGCCATCGTGGACTCGCTGCGGCGCGACACCGCCATGCGGCTGCTGAACCAGCCACAGCTGAGCGTGGCCGAGGTGGGCTACCGCCTGGGCTTCTCGGAGCCCAGCGCGTTCCATCGCGCCTTCAAGCGCGCCACGGGCATGACGCCGCTCGCGTACCGGCGCCTGCGCACCGGCCCGGCACTCAGTTGATGCTGTAGCCACCGTCCACCGTCAGTTCGGTGCCGGTGACGTAGGCCGACTCGTCGGCGCAGAGGAACGCGATCACGTTGGCCACGTCCGCAGGCTGCGCCATGCGCCCGAGCGGTGTGCGCTGCGCCACCATGCCGACCGCGGCCTCGATCGAGGGCAGCGGCACGCCGTGGCTGATCATGTCCTGCATCGAGCCGATGCCCAGCGGCGTTTCGACCAGGCCCGGATGCACCGAGTTCACCCGGATCTGCAGCCGCCCCAACTCGACGGCCAGGGCCTTCGTCATGAGCCGCACCGCGCCCTTCGAGGTGCAATAGGCCGAATGCATGCTCCCGCCCTTCTGTCCGAGGATGGACGAGATGTTGACGATGGAGGCCGTCGTGCCACGGTCCTTGCCTTCTCGAGCCGTGCTTGCCAGCAGCGCCTGTGCCGCCTGGCATCCGAGCCACACGCTGTCGACGTTCACCGATTGCTGCCGGCGGTAGAGCGCGAAGTCCGTTTCCTTGAATGGCCGCACGACCATCAGGCCGGCGCTGTTGACCAGTCCGTCAAGCCGTCCGGCCTGCCGCTCGATTTCGCCGATCACGCGTGTCCACGCGGCGGCATCGGTCACGTCATGCGCAAAGCTCGCGGCCCTGCCGCCTTCGGCCTCGATACGGCCTGCCGTCTCGGCAGCGCCGGCGCCGTCGAGGTCGCTCGCGAAAATGCGCGCGCCACCGCCCGCCAGGGTCAGGCAGGCCTGGCGCCCGATGCCGCTGGCCGCGCCGGTGACGAGGATGACTTTGTCTTTGAGTTGCATGATGGGTTCTCTTGTGCGTGTGGTTGTGTTGGGCTTCAGCAGCGCTCAGGCGGCCCGCCTGAGCGAAATCGTCTGCGGCTGGGTGTAGGTCATCAAACCCTCCAGGCCGTTCTCGACCCCCAGCCCCGACTGCTTGTGGCCCGCCATGGGCTTGTGCGGCGAAGCGGTCTGGATCTCGTTGATCCAGACCGTCCCGGTTTCCAGCCGCCGCGCGATGGCCAGCGCCTGCGCTTCGTCGCGGCACCAGACCGAGCCTGCCAACCCATACTCCGACGCATTCGCACGCGCGACCACCTCGTCCACGTCGCGGAACTTCAGCAGCGGCAGGATCGGTCCGAAAGGCTCTTCCCGCACGACGCGGGCGTCGTCCGGCGGGTTGTCGACCAGCGTCACCGGAAAGAAATAGCCGGGTCCGGACGCGGGCTCGCCGCCGCTGAGCAGCCGCAAACCGCGCTGGCGGCAGTCGGCCAGCAGCTCGCGCAGCCGGTCGAACTGCCGGCGGTTCTGCACGGGCCCCAGTTCCGCGCCCTCCGCGTCGCCTGGCGCCATGCGGGTGGCTTCAGCCAGTGCCACCAGCGCCTTCGCCATGCGCGCATAGATCGCCTCATGGATGTAGAGGCGCTTGGCGGCGATGCAGATCTGCCCGCTGTTGACGAAGGCGCCCCAGAACAATTCCTTGGCCACCGCGTCGACATCGACGTCGGGCATCACGATGGCGGCGTCGTTGCCGCCCAGCTCCAGCGTCAGGCGCTTGAGCGTGCCGGAGGCGCTACGCATCACGGCGCGGCCCGTGGCTGACGACCCGGTGAACGAGAGCTTGTCGAAGCCGTGGTGCGCCGACATTCGCGGGCCGAGCGATTCGCCTCCGCTGACGATGTTGAGCACGCCGGGCGGCAGGACCTCGCGCAGCAACTCACCCAGGCGCAGCGTGACGAGCGGCGTAAACGGCGAGGGCTTCAGCACCATCGTGTTGCCGGCGAGCAGGCCCGGCGCAATCTTCCAGGCGGCAAGCACCACCGGGTAGTTCCACGGCACCATGGCCCCCACCACTCCCACCGGTACGCGGCGCACCGCCACGTGGGCTTGCGCGGTGTCCTGCAGTACCAGCTCCGGCAGCGCCATCTTCGCAAACTCGGCATACCAGTGCGCGGCCACCGCAACCTCGGAGCGGGCACGCGCCAGCGGCTTTCCCTGTTCGCGCGTCAGGAGCCTCGCCAGTTCTTCCTGGTTGGCCATGTAGATGCCCGCCACACGGGCCAGCATGGCCTGGCGCTCGCCCCAGGGCAGTGCCGCCCAGGCGGGAAAGGCATCGCGTGCCGCCTGCACGGCGGCATCGAGCTGCGCATCGCTCGCATCGGGCGCCTGCGCGAACACCTGGCCGATGGCAGGGTCGACCACGTCGAATGTCTGTGTGGCCCGCACCGCGCGACCGCCGATGGTCATGGCCGGTGCCGGCAGGACCTGCGTTTCGGGTCGGATCGTCATGCGGCCGCTCCCGCCGGCTGCGCATCCGTCGCGCTCGCCGCCAGGGGGGTGGTGCGCACCTGCAGCGCCTTCAACCCACCGACCTGGTTGCTCGCGATGAAAGCCGGCTCGCCCATCAGTTCGATGTGCGCGGTGCGCGCGAGCAGCTCCGTGAAGAACGCCCGCATGCTGCTGCGCGCCAGGTTCTGCCCGAGGCATGCATGCACGCTGAACCCGAACGCGATCTGCCGATTGGGCGCGCGGTCGACGCGAAAGGCCCTGGGGTCGTCGAACACCTCCTCGTCGAAGTTGGCGCAGTGATACATCAATGCCACTTCGTCGCCGGCGCGGATGGTCTTGCCGCGCAGTTCGTAGTCGCGCGTGGCCGTACGCACGAAATGCTTCACCGGGCTGCCATGGCGAAACATCTCTTCCACCGCCGACGCCATCAGCTCCGGCCGCGCGCGCAGGCGCTCCAGCTCACCGGGTTGGCGCAACAGGTTGTACAGGCCGCTGCCCATCGAGGAACTGGTGGTGTCATGCCCGGCGGTCGCCAGGATGACGTAGTACGACACCGCTTCCATCGTCTCCAGCGGCTTGCCGTCGACCTGTGCATGGGCGATCAGCGAGCCCAGGTCGTCTGCGAGGGGCGCTGCGCGGCGTTCTGCCAGCATCTTGCCGAAGTAGGTGAAATACTCCCGCGCCACCGCGCCCTTGCCCTGGGCCTCGGGGCCGTCGCGCTTGAGGGTCGCGTCCTTGGGCGCCAGAAACTGCTGCGTGAGCTTCAGCAGGTAGGCGTGGACTTTCTCGGGCACCGCGAGCAGGGTCATGATGATCTGAAGCGGGAACCAGACCGCGATCTCGTTGCAGAACTCGCATCCGTCGGCGCGTTCGAGCATCCGCCCGACCAACGCCCGCGCGCGGTCCTGGATGATGGTCTCCAGCCGCTTGATGTTGGCGGGCATGAAGAACGACTGCGTCAGCCCGCGGTATTTCCTGTGGTCCGGGTCGTCCATGTGGATCATGGTGCGCACCAGCTTGCCGCCCGTGGCCGCCGTCTCGGCGATGCGCACGCGCAGGTCCTCGTCGTCCAGCAGGAAGGTCTTGGGCGCGGCGACGAACACGTCGGGGTGCCTGCCGACCTCGACCACGTCGGCGTGCTTGCTCACGGCCCAGAACGGCGGATGGCCGGGCGCCTGTGTCCAGTGCAGCGGGTCTTCGCGGCGCAGCCTGTCGAACACTGCATGCATGCGCAGCGGATCTGCGTAGAGCTGGTGGCTGGCTATTTCACCGTCGATGTCGGAAATGCTCATCGGGTCTGTCTCCTAGGGTTGTCGAAATGCGTGAACTGTCAGAGGTCGAGGACCAGTTCGCCGCCGAACGCGCGCGAACAGCACGGCATGAAGCAGTCGTTGCGCTGCCGGTCCTCTTGCGTGAGGTAGTGGTCCCTGTGGTCGGGCGTGCCGCGCAGCACCGTGGTCACGCAGGTGCCGCAAACGCCCTGCTCGCACGACATCACCAGCGGCACGCCCGCTTCCTGCAATGCCTGGGCCGCGCTCTGGCCCGCGTTCACCGCGATGCGGCGGCCGCTCGACGCCAGAACCAGGTCGAAGACGCCGTCGGCGACAGTCCCTTTTGCGATCGCGGGCGCGGCGAAGTACTCGCGGTGCAACTGGCTCTCGGCCCAGCCCAGGCGCTGCGCGGTCGACATCGCATGCGCAATGAAGCCCGCCGGCCCGCACACGTAGACATGGGTGTGCGCATCCGGGCGCGCCAGCACGCGCTCTGCGTCGAAGCGCTGCGATGCGGGTCCGTCATCATGGTGAAGCTGCGTGTTCGCCGCGAAGCGCGAGCTGGCGATGCGTTGCGCGAACGCCGTGCGGGCCGCGTCGCGCGTGCAATAGTGCAAGCTGAAATCCGCCTGGCGCGACGCCAGCAGCTCGGCCATCGCCAATAGCGGCGTGATGCCTATGCCGCCACCGAGCAGGATGCTCCGCCGCGCGGCCGGACTCATGGCGAACGCATTGCGCGGCTTGCTGGCGCGCAGGGTCATGCCGGGCACCAGGTGCCGGTGCAGTGCGGCCGAACCACCATGCGGGTCCGCACCGTGCAGCACCGCGATCAGGTAACGGTCGCGCTCGCCCGGGTCGTTGCACAGCGAATAGGCGCGCGTCATGCCGGGCGCGGCTTCCACGAGCAGATGGGCGCCGGGGTCGAACGGCGGCAGCGCCAGGCCTTCGGGATGTCTCAGCTCGAATGAAACGATGCCCTGCGCCTCGTCGCGCCGTGCCGCGACCCGCAGCGCGATGCGCGACGCCGGGTCGTCGGTGTCCGCCACGGTACCGGGCGCAAGGGCTGTGTCTTGGTCTGCGCGCATGCTTGTCTCCGTTCTCGATGTCGTTGCGGCGCAGGTTAGATCGCGCAAGCCTCGCGGACCATGACCGCAAGCGCCCGCCAAACAGGCCGAAATGCCCCGCCGCACGAGCCATGGTGGCTGCGCATTCCAGCCAACGACTTTGCGCGCAACGGTCATTGAGCCAGCTGCGGCGCAGGCCCACACTGGCCATTGCGCACCGCTGGGTTCGGCATGACAGGGCCGCACCGCATGGGTCCGCGGCCTTTCCCCAGAAAAACGGAGACACCATGACACTCAACCGCCGCCAGGTGCTGGCGCTGGCGGCTTCCTTGCCCGCGCTGAATGCAGCCGTCGCACAGGACGCCCCCTGGCCGTCGAAGGCCATCACCATCGTGCTGCCCTTTCCCGCGGGCGGGCAGACGGACGCCATCGCCCGGTCCTTGGGCCGCCGCATGGAGGCAGAACTGGGGCAGCCGGTCATCGTGGACAACCGGCCCGGCGCCAACTCCCTGATCGGCTCCAGCCTGGTCGCGCGCGCGCCGGCCGATGGCTACACGCTGCTGATGAACATGACCGCGCTGGTCAGCAACCCCATCGTGCTGCCCAACGTCAACTACGACGCACTGAAAGACTTCGCGCCGGTCGCCCGGCTGTATGAGAACGCGGCCATCTGGGCCGTGCCGCCGCAAGGCGCCAGGACGCTGGAGAGCTTCATCCAGCAGGCCAAGGCCGCCAAGGCGCCGTTGAGCTTCGGCACCACCGGGCATGCCTCCAGCTCGCACTTCTTCGGCGAGATGCTGGCGCGCAGCGCGGGCATCACGATGAACCACATTCCCTACAAGGGAGAGGCCCCCATGCTTCCCGACCTGCTGGGCGACCGCCTGAATGCCGCCGTCGTCTCCAGCACGACCGCGGTGCAGTACGGGCGCGATGGCCGCATTCGCGCGCTGGCCGCCTCCGGGCGCACGCGCTGGAAGGGCCTCCCGGACATCCCCACCTTCGAGGAGCTCGGCGTTCCGGGCATCAGCACCGAAACCTTCTGCGGCATCTTCGCCCCCGCGCGCACGCCGCAGCCGGTGGTCGACCGGCTGAGCGCCGTCATCTACAAGATCATGGCCACGCCGGAGTTCGGCCAGGACATGGCGAACAACGCGCTGGAAGTCGCCGCGCCGCTCTCGCCCGCGGCCTTCGGCGACGTCATGAGAAAAGCCAGGCAGCAATGGATCGCCATCAAGAAGGACAGCTCGATCCGCATCGAGTAAGCGAACGCCACCGGAGACACGCCTGAATGAAAACGCTGCTGGTGCGCGGATACGGCCCCGAAGACAGAATCCGGCTCGAAGACGCGGCCATCCCCGAACCTTCCGCAGGCCAGGTGCGCGTCAGGGTCCGCGCCTGCGGCATCTCCTTCGTCGACCTGTTGCTTGCACGGGGTGGGTACCAGGTCAGACCTCCCACGCCCTTTGTCCCGGGCAGCGAATTCAGCGGTGTGGTGGATGCCCTGGGTGACGGTGCCGACGGCCGGCTGCGGTTGGGCGACCGCGTCTGCGGCACGCGCATGGGGGCGTGGTCCGAATACATCTGCATTCCCCAATCGCTGGCGTTCGGGCTGCCGCCGCAGGCGGACTTGATAGAAGCCTCGGTGCTTCTCGCGCCCTACCTCACGTCGCTGTACGCGCTGCAATCGCGCGCCCAGCTCTCCCCCGGCGAAACCCTGCTCGTGCTGGGAGCGGCCGGCAGCGTGGGGCATGCCGCGGTGCAGCTCGGCAAGATTCTCGGCGCCCGCGTGATCGCCGCCGCATCGACCGATACGAAGCGCAGCTCGGCACTGGCCGCCGGAGCCGATGCGGTGGTGGACACCACCGGCGACTGGAAAGCCGCCGTCAAGGCGCTGACCGCCCCAGGCGGCGTGGACGTCGTGTACGACCCGATCGGGGGCGATGCGACAGATGCGGCGTTTCGCACCCTCGCCTGGGGCGGACGCCACCTGATGGTGGGCTTCGCGGGCGGGGAGATCGGCGTGCTGAAGTCGAACCTGAGCATCGTCAAGGGCGCTTCGCTGGTGGGCGTGGACGCGCGGCAGGCGGGCGAACGCACACCGGCGCTGATGCATGCGCTGCGCACCGAGGTGCTGGCGCTCCATGGGCAAGGCCGCATTCGACCGCTGGTGAGCCATGTGCTGCCGGTCGAGCGCTTCGACGAGGCGGCCGAAAAGACCAACGACCGCGCCGGCTTCGGCCGCGTGGTCTTCACCTTCGACGATGGCGCGCGGCAGGACGCCTGAACCAGCGCGTGCGGTTTGCTGATTGCAGCGGATGCGTTGCTTGCTCATTCCCGCCAACGACATTGCGCTCATCCGTCATTGAGCTTGCCGCACTGCCCACACACACTGGGTGCAGCACGGGCGAAGCCACTCGCAACGCCCCCGACACGTCTACCGAAAGAAGGAAAAATACATGCAGGAAGCAATGATCTTCGATGCACTGCGCACACCACGCGGCAAGGGCAAGGCCGATGGCAGCCTGTACGAAGTCAACCCCGTCGCGCTGCTTGGCGGGCTGATGCGGGCGCTGCAGCGCCGCAACGACCTCGACACCGCCCAGATCGAGGACACCCTCATCGGCTGCGTGCAGCCCTACGGCGAGCAAAGCATGTGCATCGGCAAGACCGCGGCGCTCTATGCGGGCTGGGACTGGCGCGTGCCGGGCGTGCAGCTCGACCGCTACTGCGGCTCGGGCCTGGAGGCCGTCAACATCGCGGCGCAGAAAGTGCGATCGGGCTGGGAAGACCTGGTGGTCGCGGGTGGCGTGGAGTCGATGTCGCGCATTGCAATGGGGGGCGCACCCAATGCGCGCGACACCTACCCGCCGCTCAACTTCCGGCTGCAGCCGGTGCCACAGGGCATCGGCGCCGACCTGATCGCCACGCTGGACGGCCACAGCCGCGACGATGTCGATGCCTTCGCCGCCGCCTCCCAGCGCAAGGCCGCGAACGCGCGCAGCCAGGGCTGGTTCGACCGCTCGGTCGTGCCGGTGACGGACGCGAACGGCCTTGCCGTGCTCGCGCAGGACGAGTACATCCGCCCCGACACCACCGCCGACTCGCTCGGCCGCCTCAAGCCGGCGTTCGCCCAGCAGGGCGAGTTCGGCTTCGATGCCATCGCGCAGTTCAAGTACCCGCAGGTCGACCGCATCCGCCACGTGCATACGGCCGGCAATTCGTCGGGCATCGTGGACGGCGCTTCGCTGATGCTGATCGGCACCGAGGCCAAGGGCCGCGAACTGGGCCTCGTGCCGCGCGCGCGCGTCCTGTCAGTTGGCGTGGTCGGTGCCGAGCCCACCATCATGCTGGCCGGACCCGCGCCCGCCAGCCGCATCGCGCTGCGCAAGGCCGGCCTCACCGTGGACGACATCGACCTGTTCGAAGTCAACGAGGCTTTCGCATCGGTGGTGCTGCGCTTCATGAGCGACATGCAGGTGCCGCCCGAGAAGGTGAACGTGAACGGCGGTGCCATCGCATTGGGACACCCGCTGGGCGCCACCGGCTGCATGCTGCTGGGCACCCTGCTCGACGAACTGGAGCGCCGGCAGCTCAAGCGCGGCCTGGTCACGCTGTGCGTGGCCGGCGGCATGGGCATCGCCACCATCATCGAACGACTCTGAGCAACATCCCATGACAGCGATCACTTTCGACAAGGACGCCACGGGCGTCGTCACCCTGACCATCGACATGCCCGGCCAGGCCGCCAACACCATGAACGGCGTGTTCCGCCAGGCATTGGCCGACGCGGTCGAGCGGCTGGAGACCGAGCGCGAGGGCATCGCCGGCGTCATCCTCACCTCGGGCAAGAAGACGTTCTTCGCCGGCGGCGACCTGAACGACCTGCTGGCCGTGGGGCCGGATGACGGCCAGGCCGTGTTCGACCGCGCGATGGCGATGAAGGCGACGATGCGGCGGCTCGAGAAGCTGGGCCGGCCCGTGGTGGCGGCCCTCAACGGCACGGCGCTGGGCGGCGGTTTCGAGCTGGCGCTGGCCTGCCATGCGCGCTTTGCGCTGGACGACCCCAAGCTCGACCTGGGCCTGCCCGAGGTGGGCCTCGGGCTGTTGCCGGGCGGCGGCGGCATCGTGCGCATGGTGCGCCACCTCGGGCTCGAGAAGGCCATGCCATTCCTGCTGGACGGCACGTCGTTCTCGCCTGCCAAGGCGCAGGCCCTCGGCCTGGTCGACGGCGTGGCCGGCGACATGCCCGCGTTGCTGGCGCTCGCACGCGAATGGATCGCCAGCCACGCCGACGCCACCCAGCCCTGGGACCGCAAGGGCTACCGGCTGCCGGGCGCCACCGCGGGCGCACCGGCACCGCTTGCATGGCTGAAGACGGTGCCCGTCACCCTGATCCGCAAACACAAGGGTTGCTACCCGGCGCCCGAGGCGATTTTTTCGGCCGCCGTCGAAGGCACCAGCGTCGACTTCGATACCGCGCTGCGCATCGAGACGCGTCACTTCGTTCAACTCGTGACCGGGCAGGTCGCAAAGAACCTGATCACGACCTTCTTCTTCCAGATGAACGAGATCAAGTCCGGCAAGGGCCGCCCCGAAGGCGTGCCGCGCGCGACCTTCTCGAAAGTTGGCATCCTGGGCGCCGGCATGATGGGCGCGGGCATCGCCCACGCCTGCGCCACGCGCGGCGTAGCCTGCGTATTGAAAGACACGACGGTGCAGAAGGCGGAGGCGGGAAAGGCCTACAGCGAAAAAGTATTCGCCAGGCAAGTGGCCAAGGGCGCGATGACCGAAGAGCGCATGCAGGCCGCGCTGCAGCGCATCACGCCCACCGCCGACCCCGCCGACCTGGCCGGCTGCGACCTGGTGATCGAGGCGGTGTTCGAGAACCGCGAACTCAAGGCACAGGTGGTGCGCGAAGCCGCGCCGCACCTGGCTCCCGGCGGCGTCATGGCCTCCAACACGTCGACGTTGCCCATCACCGGACTGGCGACAGCGTACGAGCGGCAAGAGAACTTCATCGGCCTGCATTTCTTCTCGCCGGTGGACCGCATGCCGCTGGTGGAGATCATCAAGGGCAAGCATACATCGGACGAGACGCTCGCGCGCGCCTACGACTTCGTCAAGCAGATCGGCAAGACGCCGATCGTCGTGAACGACAGCCGCGGCTTCTACACCAGCCGCGTGTTCGGCACCTTCACCCGTGAAGGCGCCGCCATGCTGGCCGAAGGCGTCGATGCCGCGACCATCGAGAACGCGGCGCTGCAGGCTGGAATGCCGGTCGGCCCGCTTGCGGTGATGGACGAGGTGGCCATGAGCCTCACGCTTTCCGTGCGAAAGCAGGCGGCCGCCGACCTTGCCGCCGAAGGCAAGCCGCTGCCGCATCACCCGGCATGGGCGGTGCTCGAGAAAATGGTCGCCGACTTGGGCCGCCCCGGCCGTGCGGGCGGTGGAGGTTTCTACGACTACCCGCCCGGCGAGCCGAAGACGCTGTGGCCAGACCTGGCCAAGCACTATCCGCCCTCCGGCAAGGCGGTGCCCTTCGACGACCTGAAGGAGCGCTTCCTGTTCGTGCAGGCGATAGAGGCCGTGCGCTGCATCGAAGAAGGCGTGCTCGCCTCGGCGCGCGACGCCAACGTCGGCTCCATCCTCGGCGTCGGCTACCCGCGCTGGACCGGGGGCACGGTGCAATACATCAATGCCTACGGGCTGCCGCGCTTCGTCGAGCGTGCCACCGTGCTGGCAGAGCGCTACGGAAGCCGCTTCGCGCCGCCGCCCCTGCTGCAGGAAAAGGCTGCGGCAAACGAGCGTTTCGAGTGAGGCAAGGGGCTTCGAAAGCTTCTACGTGCAGGTGCGCGGAACGAAGCGCGATGGACCGACACAGCCCATGCGGCGCACCGCGCTTCGATCAGTCCAGCTTGATGCCGGCCGACTTGATGGCCTCGCTCCAGCGCACGGCATCCTTGCGCATCAGCTCGCCGAACGCCGCGCGATGAACCGGGGACACCTGGAAACCCCATTGCTCGTTCCAGCGCGCCGCGACCTCGGGCTTCTGGATGTATTGCTGGATGTGCGTGGCCAGCTTGTCCGCGATGGCCGCCGGCGTGCCCGCCGGCACCAGGATGCCCGCGAACCCGGCCACGCTGGGCCCCGGAACACCCGACTCCAGCAGCGTGGGCAGCTCTGGAAACGCGTCCAGCCGCTTCGGGCCGTTGACCGCCAGCGCGCGCAGCTTGCCGGTCTTCGATTGGGCCTTGTACATGCCGACGGTCATCATCGCGCTGTCGACCTGGCCGCCGAGCAGGTCGTTGGCCAGCGGCGCTTCGCCCTTGTAAGGCACGCGCAGCAGTCCGGCCTTGATCGCGTCGGAAATCATCGCGCCGTAGATGTCGGTGTTGGAGCCTATGCCCCAGGTGGCGTAGGACACCGAACGGCCCCTGGCGTAGTTGGCGAATTGCGCCATGTTCGTCGCCGGCAACGTCGAGCGCACCACGAACACCACCGGCGACTTGATGAGCTCCGTCACCGGCACGAAGCTGTCGAACGGGTCGTAGCCCGGCTTGGGCTGCAGCTGCGCGTTGATGAGATGGCTGGTCGTCATGAGCAGCAGCGTGTAGCCGTCGGGCGCGGCGCGTGCAACGTACTGCGTGCCGGTGAGCGAACTGGCGCCGGGGCGGTTTTCCACCACCACCGGCTGGCCGAGCGTCGCGCGCAGGTCGGCCCCGATCTCTCGCGCCATGGCGTCGGTCGGCGAGCCGGCGGGAAAGGGCACGACCAGAGCAATGGCGCGCGTGGGGTAGTCCTGCGCATGCGACGCCAGCGCCGCGGCCAGCAACGCGACACCGACAGCGAGGCGCGACAGCCGCGCGCAACGGGATCGAGGATGCATGTCTTGTCTCCAGGGTGGTTGTACGGCGGATCGATGTCCGCCTGCGGCCAGTATGGAAAGTGCCCGCCCCGTCCCGCAATGGCGCAGTCGCGCAGTTGCGTTGGCCGAATCGCCGACCCGGCCCTACCGGATGCACCGCTGCATCGCTGCGTGGCTGCATCACCGCAGAAGGAACCTCATGAACCCTGAAGATGTCGTCCAATTTCACCGGGCCGGCGTGCACATCGCGGTGCTGACGCTCAACCGCCCGCAGGCACGCAACGCGGTCAATGCCGCGCTCGCACGGGCGCTGGAGCAGCATGTACAGGCCGTCGAGGCCGATGCGGAGATTCGCGTGGCCATCCTCACCGGCGCCGGCGGCCAAGCCTTCTGCGCCGGTGCCGACCTCAAGGAGCTGGCCGGGGGCAGCGCGCCCAGCGCACGCTCCACGCCCGACGGCGGCTTTGCAGGCTTCGTGAACGCACGGCGGCGCAAGCTCTGGATCGCCGCGGTGAATGGCGCGGCGGTGGCCGGCGGCCTGGAGCTCATGCTCGCCTGCGATCTGGTAGTGGCCTCGGAGCACGCCATCTTCGGCCTGCCCGAGGTTCAACGCGGGCTCATCGCCGCGGCTGGGGGCATCTACCGCCTGCCGCGCTCGCTGCCGCGAGCCATTGCGCTGGAGATGATCGCAACCGGCGACCCCATCGATGCGCACAGGGCGCTGGCGCTGGGCCTCGTCAATCGCGTGGTCGCGCCCGGCGAGGTGCTGCACAGCGCGCTGCAACTGGCAGGGCGCGTCTGCGCCAACGCGCCCTTCGCGGTGGCCGAGAGCCTGGCCGTCGCGCGCCGCGTGCCCGACCTGGACGAGGCGGCGCTCCAGGCGCTGGCACGTGACGCCATCGCGCGCCTTGTGAAGACCGATGACTACCTCGAAGGCCCGCGGGCCTTCGCCGAGCGCCGCGCCCCGCGCTGGACCGGACACTGAAAGCCGCACCATGCCGACCATCGCCGATGCCCTCGCCCCGCTTCGAGGCGCCCCTTCGCCGTTCTGGCCCAAGGGCGCGTTCGACATCGCGAGCCTCGGCACCATCACGGGCGGGGGCACGGGCCTGCCCGAAGCGGTGAGCCTGCGCCTGTCCGACGAACTGGGCGTGCGCTACCTCGAGGGCTGGGGCATGACCGAGACCGCATCGATGGCCGTCTGCAACCGCAGGCGGACGCAGAGGCTTTCCGCGAGATCGACGGCCGTCGCTTCCTGCGCACCGGCGACCTCGTGCACCGCGACGCCGAGGGCTACCTGTTCATCGTTGACCGGCTCAAGCGGCTGATCAGGCCCGCAGCGTGAGCCCGCCGTCCACCACCAGCCCGTGGCCGGTGATGAAGTCGGCCTCGTCGCTCGCCAGCAGCAGCGCGGCGCGCGCGATATCGCCAGGCTGGCCCAGCCGGCGCAGCGCGGCCTTTTTCTCCCACACCGCGCTGATGTGCGCCTGCTCGAAGCTGCGCCGCGTCAACCCGGTGACGATGGCGCCCGGCAGGATGTGGTTGGCCGTGATGCCGAACTTGCCGAGCTCCAGCGCCAGCGTCTTCGTCAAACCCGCCACGCCGTGCTTGGAGGCGGCGTAGGCCGACAGACCGATGTCGGTGTCGCGCGCCATCACCGACGACGTGTTCAGGATGCGCGCCCGGCCCGTCTTCGCGGCCTGCTGCTTCAGCGCCGGGATGGCCTCGCGCGTGAGCCGGAACATCGATCGCAGGTTCACGTCGAGCACGTTGTCCCACTGCGCGTCGGTCATGGCCTCGGCCAGGCTGTTGGCACTGGTGCCGGCGTTGTTGAACAGGATGTCGATGGCGCCGAATGCGGCGAGCGCCCCTGTCACCACGGCACGCGGCGCATCTTCGCCGGTCAGGTCCTGCGCCAGCGTGCGAATGCCGTCCCGCCCCGCATGCGTTTCGGCCAGCAGTGCCGCATCGCGGTCGACCGCGAGCACGCGCGCGCCCTCCTCCTCGAACAGCCTTGCCGTGGCCGCGCCGATGCCCGACGCCGCGCCGGTCACGATGGCCGAGCGGCCCGCCAGGCGCTTCATGACGCGGCCTGCGCGAACACGCCGGCGGCGCGCAGCGCCTCGACGCGCGAGGCGTCGAAGCCGAAGGCCGCCAGCAAGGCCTCGCTGTGCGCGCCGACGACCGGTGCGCCGTGCGGCGTCGCCGGCTGGCTGCGGCTGAAGCGCGGCACCGGTGCGGGCTGCACCGTGCCATCGACGCTCACGAAGCTGCCGCGCGCCACCGCGTGCGGGTGGCGCGGCGCTTCGTCGAGATCGAGCACAGGCGCAAAGCAGATGTCGGTGCCCTCCATCAGCGCGCACCAGTCGTCCCGGGTACGCGTGGCGAAGCGCTCGGCCAGCTTGCGCTTGAGCTCGGGCCAGCGGGCGCGCTCGTGCTGCGGCCACTCGGCGGCGTTCCCGATGCCCAGCGTGTCGAGCAGCAGCGCGTAGAACTGCGGCTCGACCGAGCCCAGCGCAAGCCACCGGCCGTCGGCGCAGCGGTATGTCCCGTAGAAATGCGCCGCGCCATCGAGCATGTTCTCGCCCAGCCGATGCCAGCGGCCGGCCGCATGGGTGCTGTAGAACATCGACATCAGCAGCGCCGAGCCTTCCGTCATCGCCGCATCGACCACCTGGCCGCGCCCCGATCCGCGTGCCTCGATGAGCGCGCAAGCCAGGCCGAAGGCCAGCATCGCGCCGCCGCCGCCGAAATCGCCCACGAGGTTGAGCGGCGGCACAGGACCCGTGTCGGGATGACCGATGCCGTGCAATGCGCCGCTGAGGGCGATGTAGTTGATGTCGTGGCCGGCCGCCTGTGCGAGCGGCCCGCTCTGGCCCCAACCGGTCATGCGGCCGTACACCAGCTTCGGGTTGCGCGCGAGGCAGGCTTCGGGCCCCACGCCCAGCCGCTCCATCACGCCGGGGCGAAAGCCCTCGACCAGCAGGTCGGCCTGCGCGGCCATGTCGAGCAGCACCTGCGCGCCTTCGGGCTGCTTGAGGTCGAGCGCCAGCGAGCGCCGCCCGCGCGACAGTATGTCGGCGCGCGGCGGCACCCAGGGCGTGCGGCCGACGTCGGCACGGCGGTCGATGCGGATCACCTCGGCCCCCATGTCAGCGAGCATCATGGCGCAGAAGGGCCCGGGGCCGATGCTCGCGACTTCGAGCACCCTGATACCTGCAAGCGGTCCTGGCATGTACGTGTCTTTCGTTTGGGTTGATCGTTTGATGCGGCCGAAGTCGTTCGTCGCGAACAGGCAGGCGCCGAACACCTCGCCGACCACGCGCGCGCCGGTTCATGGGTGCTCGATCCAGTCCACGGCGCGCCGCAACTGGCCGCGTGCGGCGCCGTGCAGCCGCTCGCCGGTGTCGCGCGGCGCCTGGCCCGCGCAGGCACGGGCGTGGCTGCCCTCGAGGATGATCGCCAGCTTGTAGCAGGCGAGCACCGCATACCAGCGGATGGCCGAAAGGTCGCGCTGACTGCGTTGCGCATAGCGCTCCACCAGTTCCAGCCCCAGCGGGAATCCGTTCCACGGCCGAATCCGGTTCAGCGTGTGGTGAGAGCCGTCAGGGCGCGGCCATGTCGCCAGCAGCCAGCCCAGGTCGAGCAACGGGTCGCCCACCGTCGCGAGTTCCCAGTCGACCACGGCCGCGAGCTCGGGCCCGTCGTGGCGGAACATCACGTTGGCAATGTGGAAGTCCCCATGCAGCAGGCCAGGCGTGAATGCAGCCGGTCGATGCGCGTCGAGCCAGTCGCCAACCTGGCGCACCTCGGGCAACGACTGCGGACCGGGCCAGCCTTCGCATGCGGCATAGCCTTCTAGCTGCTTGCGCCACCGTGGAACCTGCCGCTCGAGAAAACCCTCGGCGCGGCCGAAGTCGGACAAGCCGACGGCCGCCACATCGACCGCCGCGAGCGCGGCAATGGCATCGACCATCGAAAAACCCATGCGCCTGCGCAACAGAGGATCGGACGCATGCAGCGCCGGCAAGCCGGCGTGGGCGGCGTTGAAACCGTCCACGGGCTCCATCAGATAGAAAGCCGCGCCGATCACCGCGGTATCGGCGCAGGCTGCAATGAAGACGGGGTGCGGCACGGCACTGCCCGCAAGCGCGGCCAGCACGCGGGCCTCGCGCCCCATGGTTTCGTTGCTGTTGGCCCGCAGGTGGCGCGACGGGCGGCGCAGCACGAAGCTGCGCGCGCCCCGCTCGAATTTCAGCAGAACATTCTGGGTGCCGCCGGCCAGCAAGGTGGCGTGGGTGATATCGCCACCCTCGCGCCCGCGCAGGCCCTGCGTGTCCATCCACGCGGCCAGCGCCGCCGGGTCGACCAGCTCATGCCACGCCTGCGCGTCGGCCGCGGCCTGCATCCCGCTCAAAGCCCGTCGGCGCCTTCGAGCGCCGCGCCGTACAGGGCCATTGCGCGTTCGCGCGCACGCGGCAGGTGGTAGCTGGGGAACAGTGCAGTGGACGGCGCCACCTGCTTGAGCAACTCGCGTGCAAGCGTGATCTTGTGCACCTCGGTCGGTCCGTCGGCCAGGCCCATGATGAGGGACGACACCATCTGCTCGACCAGCGGCATCTCGTCGGTCAGTCCCAGCGATCCATGCACCTGGATCGCGCGCGCCACGATGTCGTGCAGCACCTTGGGCATGGCCGCCTTCACGGCCGAGATGTCCTTGCGCACCAGTTGGTAGTCGTTGTGCTTGTCGATCAGCCACGCGGTGCGCAGCACCAGCAGGCGAAACTGCTCCAGCTCGATCCAGGAGTCGGCCACCATCGCCTGCACCAGCTGCTTGTCCGCCAGCCTGCCGTGCTGCGTGCGCCGCGACACGGCGCGCTCGCACAGCATGTCGAAAGCCTTGCGCGCCTCCCCGATGGTGCGCATCGCATGGTGGATGCGCCCGCCGCCCAGGCGCGTCTGCGCGACCGCGAAGGCCTGTCCCGGCCCGCCGAGCATGTGGTCGGACGGCACCCGCACATGGTCGAGATCCAGGTAGCCGTGGCCATGCCCGTGGGCCTTGCGGCCGGCCAGGTGCACGTCGCGCACGATCTTCAGGCCGGGCGTGCCGGCCGGCACGATGAACATCGACATGCCCTTGTAGGCCGAAACGTCCGGGTCGGTCACCGCCATCGTGATGAAGAAGGAGGCGTAGTTGGCGTTCGATGCGAACCACTTCTGTCCGCTGATGAGCCAGTCGTCGCCATCGCGTTCGGCACGCGTGGTGAAGACCTGCGGGTCGGAGCCGCCCTGCGGCTCGGTCATGGCAAAGCAGGAGACGATTTCGTTGGCCAGCAGCGGATGCAGGTAGCGCTTCTTCTGCGCCTCGGTGCCATAGTGCGCCAGGATTTCCGCGTTGCCCGAGTCCGGTGCCTGGCAGCCGAACACCGTGGGCGCGAAGCCCGAGCGCCCGAGGATCTCGTTCATCAGCGCCAGCTTCACCTGCCCGTAGCCCTGCCCGCCCAGTTCGGGGCCGAGGTGGCAAGCCCAGAGCTTGCGCTCGCGCACCTTCTGCTGCAGAGGGCGCACCAGCCGGTTGCGGGCCGGGTCGGCCACGTTGTAGGGGCTGTCCAGCAGCAGGTCCAGCGGCTCCACCTCGTTGCGCACGAAGTCGTCTATCCAGTCGAGTTCCTTCTGGAACGCCTCGTCGGTCTCGAATCCCCAGCTCATGTGTTGTCTCCTGGTGTTGTGCAACGCCCTCAGGCGCTGAGCCCGCCGTCGACGGGGATGGTGTGGCCGATCACGTACCGCGCGAGCGGAGAAGCAAGGAACAGCGCCACGCCGGCCATGTCGGCGGGCGTGCCGACGCGTCCGGCCGGAATGCGCGCGACGGTCGCCGCGAGCCGCTGCGGGTTGTCCGTGGTGACGCGGGTCATCTTGGTGGCGACCAGCCCGGGCGCGATGCCGTTCACGCGAATGCCGTCCGTGGCCCAGGCCGCGCCGAGTGAGCGCGTGAGCGACAACGCCGCGGCTTTCGACGCCGCATAGGCCGGTGTGCCGAGCGCGGCGCGGTAGGCCGAGATGGAGCTCACCACGATCACCGCGCCACCCGCCGCCTTGAGCAGCGGGTGGAACACGCTCGCGCAGGCCATCACGCTATTGAGGTTGACGTCGACCACGCGGCGGAAGGTCGCGTCCTCGAACTCGGCGCGGCGGTACTCGACAGCGCCCTGCGCGAGCACCAGCACGTCGAGCCGATCGAACGGGGGCGCGAAGGCATGGACGGCGGCCGCGTCCGAGACGTCGACACGCGAGAAATGCAGGCCACGCAGATCGCTGCCCTCGTCGGTGCGGTAGTCACCGGGGGCAGCGCGCGTTCCCCATACATGCACCGCCGATCCCGCGGCCCGAAAGGCCTGCGCGATGCCGTTGCCGATGCCGCTGGTGCCGCCGACGACGAGCGTGGTCTTGCCGGCGAAGTCGAACGCCGTGTCGTGTTGCATCGAGGCCTCCGTGCAGGTGGGTGGCTCAGATCACGCGGCTCGCGTGTCCGGCCCAGTAGCGGTCGCGCAGCAGGCGCTTGAAGAGCTTGCCGTTGTCCTGGCGCGGCAGCTGCGCCTCGAAGTCGATGCTGCGCGGGCACTTGATCGAAGCGAGGCGCTCGCGGCAATAGGCGATCAGTTCGGCCTCCAGCGCCGGGCCTGCGCGCGCGAAGTCGGCCGGCTGCACCACCGCCTTGACCTCTTCGCCAAACTCCGCGTTGGGCACGCCGAACACCGCCACGTCGGCCACATCGGGGTGAAGGGCCAGGGCGTTCTCTGCTTCCTGCGGGTAGATGTTGACCCCGCCCGAAATGATCATGTACGCCTTGCGGTCGGTCAGGTAGAGGTAGCCGTCCTCGTCGAGATAGCCCACGTCGCCGAGCGTCGACCAGCCTTGTTCGTTGAAGGCCTGCGCTGTCTTGCCGGGGTCGTTGTGATAGACGAAGCGGCGGCTGTTGGCGAAGTACACCGCGCCCGCCGTGCCGGTCGGCTGAAGGCTGCCATCTTCCGCGACGATGCGCACGTCTCCCATCAGCGCGCGGCCCACCGAACCCTTGTGCGCCAGCCATTCGGGCGCGGAAATCATGGTGCAGCCGATGCCTTCGGAGCCGCTGTACTGCTCGAAGATGCAGGGGCCCCACCAGTCGATCATCTGTTGCTTCACCTCCACGGGGCAGGGAGCGGCGGCATGCAGCGCGCACACGAGCGAAGACACGTCGTAGCGGGCGCGCACCTCCGCTGGCAGCTTCAGCAGCCGTACGAACATGGTCGGCACGACCTGGGTGTGCGTGACCCTGTGCTCCTGCACGTTGGCCAGGAAAGCCTCGGGCTCGAACTTCTCCATCACGACCACGGTGCCGCCCAGCCGTTGCACCGTCGCGCAGAAGCCCAGCGGTGCCGAGTGATAGAGGGGCGCTGGCGAGAGATAGACCGTGTCCAGGCCGTAGCCGAAGCTGCGTGCGAACACTTGCATGATCGGCACGATTGCGCCGATCGGGTTGTTCGCGAAGGGCACCTTGATGCCCTTGGGCTTGCCGGTGGTTCCCGACGAATACATCATGTTGTGCCCCCCCACCTCGTCGCAGACCGGGGATTCGGGCTGCATGACCGTGTGCTCCTCCCACGAGGCGTAGCCCGGGATGCGGCCGTGGGCGCAGACGAAATGCTCGACCCCGGGGCAAAGCGCCTTGAGTTCAAGCGCCTTGTCGGCCATCGCCGCGGAAGACACCACGAGGCGCGCGCCGCAGTCGTTCACGATATAAGCAGCCTCCTGCGCGCTGAGGTGCGTGCTCACGGGCGTGAAGTAGAGGCCAGTGCGCTGCGCGGCCCAATACACCTCGAAGAAGCGCAGGTGGTTTTCCAGCATCACCGCGACATGGTCGCCGGCCTTCAGCCCGAGCGCTCTCAAGAAGTGAGCGCCCTGATTGGAGCGCGCCTCGAGCTGGGCGTAGGACAGGCGTTCTCCCGATTGCGCCATGAGGGCAGCGGTCTTGTCGGGATGCGAGCGCGCGATGATCGACGGATGGTTCATGGCCGGCTTTTTCTTGGATGGGTCGGAAGACTGGGAGGATTCAGGCGCACTCCGGGCCCGCCTGAGCGGTGCCGTGCACGCGGCGGTACTCGCCCGGCGCCACGCCGGTCCACAGCTTGAAGCTGCGATGGAACGTGCTGGGCTCCGAGAAGGCGAGTTGTTGCGAGATGTCGCTCAAGGGCAGGCTGGAGCGCGTCAGCAGCTCGATGGCCGCGTCGCGGCGCAGCGCATTCTTGATGCCCTGGAAGCTGGTGCCGTGCTCGGCCAGGCGACGCCGCAGCGAATGCGGCGTCATCTTCAGGTGCCAGGCAGTCTGCTCGAGCGATGGCAGGCCCGCCGCAAGCTGGTGCTGCAGCCGCAGGCGCACGCGCTCGGTCAGGCTCGAGTGGTCGCGAAAGCGCACCAGCAGCGCACCCGGCAGTTCGCGGGACAACGCCTGAAGGTGCAGGGGGTCGGCCATGACCGGCTCGGCGAGCCAGCTTGCATCGAACGCGATGCTCGAGGTGGGAGCGCCGAAGCGCATCGGAACATTGAACAGATGGCCGCTCTCCCGGTACGACTCGGACGGCAGATCGCGACTGAGCGCGGCCTCGCGCAGCGCGATGCGTTGCTGCACCAGCCATGACGACAGCCCCAGCACCCAGTACAGAAATGCCGACTGGATGAACCCGGGCCGCCGACCCTCGGCAGTCTCGCCGATGACCACGCGCGCCATCGCACCTTCGATTCGCAGGTGGGCGCTGAATTCGTCGATGGCGAGGCGGTAGATGCCGAAGCCCACGCGCAAGGCCTCGCCCAGCGTGGCGCAGCGCATCATCTGGCGCGTTGCGAGCACGAAGGTGCCGAGCTTCACGGGTCGGCTTCCGAAGCCGAGCAGTTCGTCGCGCATGCGCCAGCGCAGGTGCTTGAGCAGCGCGGCAAACTGCGCCACCGAAACGCGCGAGAGCGGCGAATCAATCATCGCGGGAGAGATGCCGTGGCGCGCCAGCAGCGCGGGCACATCCATGCCACGGTCCTGCGCGCCGCCGAGGAAGGAAAGCACGTAGCACATGGGGATCGTGTGATGAAGACCTCGGGGCGGGCTGTCCTCGGTATGCGCCTTGTCGAGCAAGGGCCGGGCATACGCGGCTGGCGTGGCGGAAGCAGCTGACGGCATGGAGTCTCCTTGAGTGCGGACGAGCCGAAGCACTCTTTTTAATGGTTGATCCAATGCTAGTGAGCTGGCCATATCGGTGTCAATCAGGGCTTGCCAGCGGCACGGGCGGGCGGCGCCAAGGCGTCGCCCGAGGCATCGCCCAGCGCGCTGCCACCGTCGCAGTCGATCACCGTCCCGGTGATGTAGCGCGAGTTGTCGCTGCACAGGAAGAGCGCCACATCGGCGATGTCGCGCTTGCTGCCGTAATCGCGCAGCGCGAGCCGGCCCTTGAGGAGCGCTTCGCGTTCCGGCGTGGCCGCCAGTCGCGCCATGCCCTCGGTGCCCGCGATGGGCCCCGGCGAGATCGCGTTCACCCTGACACCACCCGGCCCCCACTCCATGGCCAGGCATTTGGTGAGCATGTTGATGCCGGCCTTGGCCGAATTGGCATGGGACTGGAACATCGAGGGATGGCTACCGCCCGGCGCGGTGATCGACATGAGGGAAGCGCCGGGCCGGCGCAAGTGCTCGAAGCTCGCGCGCAGCACGTTGAAAGTGCCGATCAGGTCGATTTCGATAACCGTGCGGAACCCGTTCGACGACAGCTGCGCAGCCGGCGCGTGGAAGTTGCCTGCAGCCCCGGAGACAACGATGTCGATCGGCCCGAAGCGCAACGCGGTCCTGGAGAAGACGCCCGACACGGCGTCGTAGTCGCGCACGTCCGCGGCAAAGCCGATGGCCTCGGCAGGGTCGGGCGAGACAGCGCGCGCAGCCGCCTCAATGCGCTCCGCGCTGCGGCTCAGAATGGCCACCCTGGCCCCCGCGCGGCACAGATGCTGCGCGATGCCAAGATTGATGCCGCCGGACGCACCGGCAACCACCGCGACCTTGCCCTCGAGGATGCGGGGGCGGAATGCGTCGTTCATGTCGTCATTCATTTGCCGGCGGCACTCATTCCGAGGCGCGCCGCATGTCGCGTGCCACGAGTTCCTTCATCACTTCGTTGCTGCCCGCCAGGATGCGGCCGATGCGCACGTTCTGGTAGATGCGCGCAATCGGGTACTCGGTCATGTAGCCGTAGCCGCCGTGCAGCTGCAGGCACTCGTCGACGATCTCGCCGCAGGTCTGGGTGCACCACCACTTGGCCATGGCGGCTGTGGTGGCGTCGAGTTCCCCGCGCGCGAGCTGGTCGATGCAGCGGTCGATGAAGGCGCGCGACACGGTGGCCTTGGTCTGGCATTCGGCAAGCTTGAAGCGGGTGTTCTGGAAGTCGAACAACGTGTCGCCGAACAGCTTGCGCTGGCGCGCGTAGGCCAGCGTTTCCGCAATGGCCCGGTCCATGGAGCCCTGCGCGCTCATCGCGGTCACCACGCGCTCGCGCGGCAGTTCCTTCATGAGCTGGCGAAAGCCTTGCCCCTCTTCAGGGCCCAGCAGGTTGGCGCAGGGAACGCGCATGTCGTCGAAGAACAGCTCCGAGGTGTCCTGCGCATGCATGCCGATCTTGTCGAGCACACGGCCGCGGCGAAAGCCCTGGACCTTCGCAGTCTCCACCATCAGCAGCGAGATGCCGCGCGAGCCCGCAGAGGGGTCGGTCTTCACCACCACGCACACCAGGTCGGCCAGTTGGCCGTTGCTGATGAAGGTCTTGGCGCCGTTCACCACATAGTGGTCGTCCTGGCGCACCGCGCGGGTCTGGATGGCTTGCACGTCGGAGCCCGCGCCGGGCTCGCTGATGGCCAGCGCTCCCACGAGGTCACCGCTCGCCATGCGCGGCAGCCATTGCTGCTTCTGCGCTTCGGTGCCGAAATTCTCCAAGTAGTGCGCGACGATGCCGGTGTGCACGCCGTTGCCCAGGCCGGGCACGATGGCCAGGGTCTGCTCGTAGAACAGGATGGCCTCGTGCATGAAGTTGCCGCCGCCGCCGCCATATTCCTCCGAGATGCCCACGCAAAGCAGGCCGGCAGCGCCGGCCTTGCGCCAGACCTCGCGGTCCACATGCTGCTGGCGGCCCCAGCGCTCTTCGTTAGGCACCAGTTCCTTGTCGTAGAAGCGCCGTACGTTGGCGCGGAAGTTTTCGAGTTCCGGGGTCATCCAGGGTGATTGGCTCATGATGCAGTCAGTGTCCCGGCCCGGAAGGCTGCGCTCAATGGCGCAACCTCACAACCCGATTGGCCTTACTGCGCGCCTTGATCGTTGGCGCCTGCATCGGGATCGCCCCCTTGCCACCACGGCGAAGCAAGATTTATCATATGTTGAACCATTGACGGAACCTGGCCTTTCTGCAAGAGCCTGGCTCTTGATCGCAGACCACGGAGACACGAAGACATGAGCCAGGTGTTCCTCGACCAGCGCAGCATGGCGCGCGACGCCCTGATGCAGCGCGCGCTGCGCGCCGCGCGCGGCTTCGATACGGCGGGCGTGCGAGAAGGCGATGCCATCGCGCTGCTGCTGCGCAACGACTTCGCCTTCTTCGAAGCGCAGCAGGCGGCCGCCGCGCTCGGCGCCTACGCGGTGCCCATCAACTGGCACGGCAAACCCGAAGAGGTGC
Organism: Variovorax sp. PMC12; assembly: GCF_003019815.1. Classification (NCBI taxonomy): domain Bacteria; kingdom Pseudomonadati; phylum Pseudomonadota; class Betaproteobacteria; order Burkholderiales; family Comamonadaceae; genus Variovorax; species Variovorax sp. PMC12. The sequence goes on along the minus strand of NZ_CP027774.1, from coordinate 732,214 downwards.
TCTACATACTGAACGATGTGGCGCCGAAGGTGGTGGTCGGGCATGCCGACCTTCTCGCGCCGGTGCGCGAACACATTCCCGCTGGCACCGTGGTCATCACCGTGCCCACGCCGCCCGAGGCGGTCCGCGCCTTCTCGCTGGCCGAAGCCGCGACGCAGGTGCCGGCCGATGCGGCGGAATGGAACGCCTGGCTCGGAGCCTTCGCGCCATGGGACGGCCCGCCGCGGCGCAGCCGCGCGACCATGATCTACACCTCGGGCACCACCGGCCGGGCCAAGGGCGTGAAACGCGACGCGGCCACGCCGGAACAGGCTGCCGCGTACGTGCAGCTGATGCGCCGCGTTTACGGCCTGCAGCCGGGCGTGCGGGCGCTCATCGGCGGCCCGCTGTACCACTCCTCGCCCAACGCCTACGCACGCCAGGCCTTGCCGATCTGCGACCTGCTGGTGATGCAGACCCGGTTCGACGCCGAGGCCGTGCTCGCCGCCATCGAGCGGCACCGCATCAGCCACATGGTGGCCGTGCCAACCATGTTCGTGCGCATGCTCAAGCTGCCCGAAGACGTGCGCGAGCGCTACGACTTGAGTTCCCTGAAGTGGGTGACACACACCGGCGCGCCCTGCTCGGCCGAGACCAAGTGCGCCCTCATGGACTGGTGGGGCCCGGTGGTCTACGAGACCTACGGCGGCACCGAGGTCGGCACCGCCACGCTCAGCACGCCCGAAGACTGGCTCGCCTTCCCCGGCAGCGTGGGCCGGCTCAACCCCGATGCGCGCATGGTGCTCTACGGAGAAGACGGCCAGCCGGTGGCGCCCGGCGAGGTCGGCGAGATCTTCGTGCGCGTGCCGGCCTACGCCGACTTCACGTACCACAACCATCCCGAAAAGCGGAAAGAGGTGGAGCGCGACGGCCTCATCAGCTGCGGCGACGTCGGCTACGTGAAGGACGACCACCTCTACCTGTGCGACCGCCGCTCCGACATGGTGATTTCGGCCGGCGTGAACATCTATCCGGCCGAGATCGAGGCCGTGTTGCTGCAGTGTCCGCTCGTGCGCGACTGCGCCGTCTTCGGCATACCCGACGAGGAAATGGGCGAATCGCTGGCCGCGGCCGTCGAGCCGATGCCCGGCACCGCACCCGACGCCGATGCGCTGCGCGCCTTTCTGGAGGACCGCATCGCCAGGTACAAGGTGCCGCGCCGCTTCGACTTCCATGCCGCGCTGCCGCGAGAGGACAGCGGCAAGATCTTCAAGCGCCGGCTGCGCGACCCGTTCTGGCAGGCCGCGGGCCGGAAGATCTGACGTGGACGCCCCGCACATCGCGCGCCGCCTCGCCCTCGCGCTTCAGCGCCATGCGGGCCTGCATGGCAGCGTCGAGGACTTGCGCCGGCTCACCGGCGGCGCGACCAAGACGACCTGGTCGTTCGACCTGCTCACGGTTGACGGGCGCCGCCCGATGATCCTGCAGCAGATGCCCACAATGACCGCGTCGGCATCGGCATCCCCCGGCCTCGCCGCGCCCAAGCTCGACGCGGCCGAAGACGCGCGCGTGATGATCGCGGCGCGCGCGCACGGCGTGCCGGCACCCGCGGTGCTCGCCGTGCTCGACGTGCACGACGGCCTCGAGCGCGGCTACGTCACCGAACGCGTCGAGGGCGAGACGCTGGGGCGAAAGCTCGTGTCCGACCCGGCCTATGCCGGGGCCCGTCGCGCGATGGCCGCCCAGGCCGGGACCATCCTCGCGGCGATCCACTCGATGCCGGTCGCCGAGCTTCCCTTTCTGCAGCGGCTCTCGCCCGCGCGGGAGCTCGAGGTGTACGCCGGCCTGCTGGCGCGAACGGGCTTCAGCCATCCGGCGCTCGAGTACGCGGTGCAATGGGTGCGCAAGAACCTGCCGGTCGATTGGCCCGACACACTCGTGCATTCCGACTTTCGCACGGGCAACCTAATCGTCGGCACCGAAGGCATCCGCTGCGTGCTCGACTGGGAGATTGCCCGGGTCGGCGACCCGATGCAGGACCTGGGCGTGCTGTGCATGCGCACCTGGCGCTTCGGCGGCGCGGGCGAGGCGGGCGGTTTCGGGGCGCGCGAAGACCTGTACGCGGCCTACGAGCGCGCGAGCGGCAGGCCGGTGGACCCGCTGCGCGTGCGCTTCTGGGAGGCCTTTTCCAACCTCAAGTGGGCCATCGGCTGCGTGCGGCGCGGGCTTTCGGTGCGAGCCGACGGCAGCCCCGCAAGCCTGGAACTGTGCGCGGTCGGCCGGCGCATGGAAGAGCCGCTGTGGGACTTCTTCCAACTCATCGAGGCCTGACCCCATCATGCCGAACTCCGTCCCTCCCGCCGGCACCCTGCTGCTGGCCGCCGCCCGCTACCTCGAAGACGAACTGCTGCCCACGCTGGACGGCTACCACCGCTTCCAGGCGCGCGTGACGGCGAACGTGCTGCGCATCGTGGAGCGCGAACTGCGCCTCGGCCAGCCGCACGATGAAGCCTCCAAGGCCGTGAGCCGCGAGCTGGCCGACGCCATCCGCGCAGGCGAGATACCCATCGACGCCGACCTGGCCGCGCAGCTGCGCCAAGGCCTGGGCGAGGCGCTCGCCATCAACAACCCGAAGTGGCCACATACCGAAAGACCCGCATGAACTTCACCGAAGAACAGATTTCATTCCGCGACGGCGTGCGCCGCATGGTCGAGCGCCACGTCGCGCCCATCGCCGCGGAGATCGACGAGAACGACCGTTTTCCCGAGGAGCTGATTCCGGTCTACGGCGACATGGGCCTGCTGCAGCTCTGGGTGCCGGAGGAATACGGCGGCCCGGGCGCGAACCTGACGATGGTGTGCATCGCGCGGGAAGAAATCTCACGAGTTTCGGAGTCGTGCGCACTCATGGCGGGCATGAACACCATGTTCGCGCTGCCGATCATGCACTTCGGCACCGAGGATCAGAAGCAGCGCTTTCTGCCGTTGCTGGCCGAAGGCCGCACCGTGACCGCCATCGCCATCTCGGAGCCCGACTGCGGCAGCGACGTCGGCGGCATGCGCACGCGCGCCGTGCGCGACGGCGAGAGCTACGTGCTCTCCGGGCAGAAGCAGTGGTGCACCTTCGGCAGCCGCGCCGACTACATCCTGGTGTTCGCCAAGACCGGTGAGCGCGGCGGCGCCGACGATATCAGCCCCTTCATCGTGGACGTGAAGAACAGCAAGGGCCTCACCTTCGGCCGCAACGAACGCAAGATGGGAATGAAGGGCACGATCAACGTGCCGGTGTACCTGGACAACGTGCGCGTGCCGACGGAAAACCGCCTGGGCGAGGAAGGCAAGGGCTTCCGCTCGGCCATGCGCGCGCTGGACCTCAATCGCCCCGCCATCGCCGCCGCGTCGGTCGGCCTGGCCCAGGGCGCGCTCGATGCGGCGCTGGGCTACGCCAGACAGCGCAAGCAGTTCAAGCGGGCGATCATCGAGTTCCAGGGCATCCAGTTCATGCTGGCGGACATGGCCATGCAGATCGAGGCCGCGCGCTGCCTGGTGTACGAAACCGCGCGGCTCGCCGACATCGGCGACTGGAGCCAATTGCCCAAGTTCGCGAGCATGGCCAAGTGCTTCGCGAGCGACGTGGCGATGAAGGTGACCACCGACGCGGTGCAGGTCTTCGGCGGCTACGGCTACGTGAAGGACTACCCCGTGGAAAAGATGATGCGCGACGCCAAGCTCAACCAGATCTTCGAGGGCACGAACCAGATCCAGCGCGTGGTGATCGCACGCGAGCTGATGCGTTGACGGCTTGAGGCCCGTGCCCGGCAGCGCGCCGGGCACGGACGGCGCCACGTTCAGGCGAGCAGCTGCCTGGCGATCATGTTGCGGTGGATTTCCGACGCGCCCTCATAGATGCGCAGCACGCGCAGGTCGCGGTATACCCGCTCCACGATGGTGCCGCGGCAATAGCCCGAACCGCCGAAGATCTGCAGCGCCTTGTCGGCTATGCGGCATGCGGCCTCGGTGCAGATCACCTTCACCATCGACGCCTTCATTCGTGCGTCTTCGCCGCGCGCGGCGCGCCACACGGCCTCGAACAGCACCATGCGCGCCGCATGCAGGTCCATGGCCATGTCGGCGATCATGTGCTGAATGGCCTGGTGCTCACCCAGCGCCTGGCCGAAGGTGACACGCGTCTTGGCATGCTCGATGGTTTCGTCGAGCGCAATCTGTGCCGGCCCGAGCGCCTGGCAACCCACATTCAGCCGGCCTTCGTTGAGCCCCGACATCGCATACGAAAGACCGCGCCCCTCTTCGCCCAGCAGGTTCTCCACCGGGACGCGGCAGTCGGTGAAGGAAATCTCACACAGGCTGTCGTCCATCCAGCCCATGGTGGGCATGGTCCGCGTGACCTTGAAGCCGGGCGTGGTCGTGTCCAGCAGAAAGGCCGAAATGCCCTTCTTGCCGGCCGAACGGTCGGTGGAGGCGAGCACGGTGATCGAATGCGCATGGTTGGCGTTCGAGATGAAGGTCTTCACGCCGTCGAGCACGTAGTGGTCGCCGTCGCGGCGCGCCGTGGTCGTCATCTTCGCGGCGTCGGAGCCGGCGTGCGGCTCGGTGATGGCAATGCAGTTGCGCGAACGTCCCGATGCAATCTCGGGCAGCCACTTCTTCTTGATGGCTTCCGAGCCATGGTCCACGATGATGTGCACGCCCGGCCCGAGCGCGGAGCGCACGAAGGGCCAGAACTGCGGCGGCAGCCGCGCCAGCTCGAGCTGCACCGCCACGCTGGTGAGGTGGTCGACAGGCATGCCGCCATAGGGCTCTGGAATCGACATGCCGTAGAAGCCCATCTCGCGCAGGGTGGCCTCCACCTGCTCAGGCACTTCGCCGGTTTCCTGGTAGCGCGTTTCGAGCTTGAGCAACGCATCGACGGCGTCGCGCGTGGCAACGCGCATTTCTTCCGCTTCGGGGGGCAGGTCAAAATCCATGATATCTCCTTTGGTAGAACCATTGATTATGACGCAGGCGCGGCGGGAACGCACGCCTCAACGGCGCAACAGAAGAATCGCCTTTCCCGAGGTCTGCCGCCGTTCCAGCGCCGCGAGCGCCGCCGGCGCATCCTCGAAGTCGAACACCGAGGCCTCGAGCGGCCGAATCCGCCCCGACAGGTACCAGCCCTGGATCTCTTCGCCCAGTTGCCGCGCCAGCGCCGGTTCGCGCTTGCGCACCTCGCCCCACAACACACCGACGGCCGAGGCATTGGCCAGCAGCAGGCGGTTGGCGGGCAACGGCGTCAACGCGCCGCTGGCGAAGCCGATCACCAGCAGCCGCGCGCCAAAGGCCAGGCAGCGCACGCTTTGCGCGCCGATGTCGCCGCCGACCGGGTCGTAGATCACGTCCACACCCTGCGGCGCAAGCTTGCGCACCTCGTCGACCCACTTCGCGTCGGTGTAGTCGATGGTCGCGTCCGCGCCGAGCGCCAGGCAGGCGTCGCGCTTGGCGGCACTGCCCGCGGTGGCGATCACGCACGCGCCCATCAGCTTGCCGAGTTGCACAGCCGCGCTGCCGACACCGCCGGCGCCAGCGTGCACCAGCAAGGTTTCCCCTGCTTGCAGGCGCCCGGCATGCCGCAGGGCGTAGAGCGAGGTCGGGTAGTTGCCGCGCAGCGCCAGGGCGGCACCGGGCGGCAGGTCGGACGCGATGGGCATCGCCTCGGCACGCGGCACCAGCGCATATTCAGCGAAGCCGCCGAACCTGCCGGCCGGCGTGGCGCAGGCCACGCGCGTGCCGGCACCTTCGCCGCTGACGATGGTGCCCACCACCTCCACGCCGGGCGTGAACGGCAGGGCCGGCTTGGTCTGGTACCGGCCCTTGATGGCAAGCGTGTCCAGAAAATTGAGGCCCGCTGCTTCCACTTTCACCAAGTACTGGTCATGCGCCGGCGTGGGCACCGGCAGCTCGGCCAGCCGCATCCGGCCCGGATCGCTCAGTGCTTCGACCTGCCAGGCTCTCAACGCGACGTGCCTCGCAGTTCGGCCCGGCCGTTCGTGAGCACCAGCACGTCGCGCTCCACCACCCGCGCGCGGAAGGCGATTTCGCCGCCGTCGCGCCAGCCTTCCAGACGGATGGTTTCGCCGGGATAGACCGGTGCCGACAGCCGCGCGCGCATGGCCGACAGGCGCGTCGCATCGAAATCCGCGAACGCGGCGATCAACCCGCGCCCGGCGATGCCCCAGGTCGCAAGCCCGTGAAGAATGGGCCGTGCAAAACCGGCCTTGGCCGCGAAGGCAGGCTCGGCATGCAGCGGGTTGATGTCGCCCGACAGGCGGTAGAGCAAGGCCTGGTCAGCACGCGTGGGCAGGTCGAGCACGAGTTCGGGCGCCGACTCGGGCATGGCTGCCGCAGCGGGCGCGGGCTCGTCGGCCTGGCCGTCCGCACTGGAGAAGCCGCCGTCGCCGCGCAGGAAGTAGACGCTCTCGACCGTGGCCAACGGCTGTTGCGCGGCACCGACGAGTTCCTTTTCCACATGCAGGATCGCACCCTTGCCTTCGCCCTTGTCGACCACCCGAGTCACGAGCGTGCGCCCGACCACCGTGCCTGACGGCGGCAGCGGCGCATGCAGGCGCACCGACTGCTCGCCGTGCACGAGCTTCATGAAGTCGATGCCGATCTCCTTGCGCTCGCGCATCCAGAAACCTGGCGAGGCCAGCACGGCAGCCATGGTCGGCAGCGCCACCAGCTCCTTTTCGTAGACGAAGCGCAGCTGCCTCTCGTCGAGCGGGTCGGCGCCCAGGCCGAGCCCCAGCGCGTAGAGCATCGTGTCCTTGGGGGTGTACACGTGCTGCACGTCGCCTGAGTGCCAGTCACGTGCCTTGCGATAGTCGAGCATCTGCTGTTCCTTGTGTTTCAGTGTGGAGCGATGTGATGTTCACGAGCCTGCCGCCGGCCAGCGGAACTGGGCGGGCTCGCGCGAGGCAAAGCGGCGCACCGCTTCCTTGGCGTACTCGCTGTTGGAAGCCAGCGCCTGGCCCGCGGCTTCGATCTCCAGCATGGTCGGCAGGTCGCTGCCGAGCGAGCTTTGGAGCGCCCGCTTGGAGACGCTCATGGCCACGGGCGAGGCCCCGGCAAAGCTGCGCGCAATGGCAAGTGCGCGCGGCATCAGGTTCTCGGCGGGCAGCACCTCCATCGCGATGCCCAGCTGCCGCGCCTCGGCCGCGTCGATCTCCCGCGCGGAGAAAATCAGCTCCTTCGCACGCTGCAGGCCCACCACGCGCGGCAGCGTGTAGTAGGCCCCCATGTCCGGCACCAGGCCGATGCGCTGGAACACCATGCACAGCCGCGCGCGATCGCTCAGCAGCACGATGTCGCACATCAGCGCGATGCTGAAACCCGCGCCGAAGGCCACGCCGTCGACCGCCGCGATCACCGGCCGGTCGAGCGCCATCAGCTCGGTGCAGATGCGCGTATAGCGCGCCATGCCGGCACGCCGCTGCTCGGGCGTGCGCGGGCCACCCTCGCCCATCGCCTTGACGTCGCCACCGGCGCAGAAGGCGCCGCCCGCACCCGTGACGACGAGCACACGCACCGCATCGTCCGCACGAATGCGCGCCAGCAGCTCGCCCAATTCGTCGGCCATCTCGGGGCTGATCGCGTTCTTCGATTCGGGCCGGTTCAGCGTCAGCGTCGCGACGCCGTCTTCCACAGCGTAGACCAGCGTGTTCATGCGGGCTCCTCCAGCACCGAGACCGGCGTGCCATTGACCATCACGTCGCAATACTCCGACATGCTCAGCGCGGTGCGCCCCTCGCACCGGTAGGTGGTGATGCCTTCGGTGATGCGGGTGTAGGCGCCCGGCTCCCCGCTGGCGCTCTTGTGGCGCAGCGGCACCAGCGCGCCGACCTCGCCTTCGAGCGTGTAGCTGCGCTCCGCGGTGCGAACCAGCGCGGTGAAGCGCACCGGGTAGTACTTGTCGTCGTAGACGGTCGCGATGCGGCCTTCGAGCACCGGTTCGTAGCGGCCGTTGCGCAGCACGTTGCCGCTCACGTTGTTGGGCAGGCCGCCCTTGCGTCCCTTGACGGACAGCAGCACGCCGAAACCGCGATCGAATGTGACGGGGAGCCACTTGTACCAATAGAAGCTGTGCCAGTGGCGCGGCCCCCACGACTTGTCGCGGTACCCGAAGCCGTCGATCTCGTGGCGCACGCCGTCCACGGTGATGTGGCCGCGCACCGCCATGTTCTGCTCGGTATGGCCGCGGTAGACCGAGTGCTCGGGATCGAGCTCGAACCGGCTGCCGTCGAGCGCCACGATTTCCCCACCGTGCATCGGCGAGATGCCCTCGTAGTCGAGCGAGATGGCGGCGCGCCGCTTCGGATACCGTTTGAAGGCACTGCCGGGGTCGGCCATGGCATGCGGGTCGTCCATGATCAACAGCTCGCCCTCGTAGCTCACGCGCAGGCGCTTGAAGGGCTCCAGCACCTCGAAGCGCAGGCCTCCCGCGTCCATGGCCTCGTTGTGGGAGATGGGCGGGCGCCCGTACATGAAGCCGACGCGTCCGTCGGGCAGGTACACGCAGCATGTCATCTCGGCATGGCCTTCGTTGGGCCGGTTGCCCAGGCGCATCCACGCGCCGATGCCTCGCGCCGTGTCGAAGGCGTTGAAGTACATGCTCTCGTTGTAGTTGCCGGCCGCTTCGGGCGTGTGGGTGTACTCGTCCTGCGGATCGAGATGCAGTCTGCTGTCGGGGGGCATGAACATGGTCTGGTCCTTGGAGAGAAATGAATCCGGGCACGGCACCGCCCCTGTGAACGTCGGCCGTGCGCGCGGATGAAGCCTGCAAGCGCTTCGGTGCCACGATCTCGCATGCGAGTCGGCGGCCCTAGAAGAATGCAGCCGCGCGTGCCAGTTGCTGGCGGCACTCGGCCACCATGCGCTCCAGCAAGGCTGCGCACGTCGGCACGTCGTCGATCAATCCGATCACCTGGCCAGCCCAGACGGGACCGGCGTCCACTTCGCCGGATTCGAGCGCAGCCTTGCCGCGCGCGCCGGACACCAGCGCGCGAACGTCTTCGAAGGCGCAGCCGCCGGGGCGCCGCTCGGTGGCGATGACCTCGTTCGCAACTGCATTCGCGAACACGCGCGCGGTGTTGCCCATGCTGCGGAAAATCAGACGCGTGTCGCGCTCGCTGCCATTCACCAGCGCCTGCTTGATGGCGTCGTGCACAGGCGCCTCCTGCGTGCAGACGAAGCGCGTGCCCATGTTCACGCCCTCGGCGCCCAGCACCAGCGCGGCGGCCATGCCGCGTCCATCGGCAATGCCGCCCGAGGCGATGACGGGGATTTCAAGCGCACGCGTGGCGGCGGGGATCAGCACCAGCCCGGGCACATCGTCCTCGCCCGGATGGCCGGCACATTCGAAGCCGTCGATGCTGATGACATCCACGCCGCGCTTTTCCGCGGCCACCGCGTGGCGCACCGAGGTGCACTTGTGCAGCACGGCGATGCCGCTGCGCTTGAGCAGGGCGACCACCTCGGCGGGCACGTTGCCTGCGGTCTCGACGACCTTCACGCCGCTCTCGACGATGGTGGCGAAGATGCGCTCGTAGGGAGGAGGATTCACGCTGCGCAGCATGGTCACGTTCACGCCGAAGGGCTTGTCCGTCATGCCGCGGCAGCGCTCTATTTCGCGCGCCAGGTCCTCGGGCGTGGGCTGCGTGAGCGCCGTGAGCATGCCCAGGCCGCCAGCGTTCGATACGGCCGAGGCCATCTCGGCGCGGCCGACCCACTGCATGCCGCCCTGCACGATCGGATAGCGTATACCGAGCAGTTCGGTGAGGCGCGTCTTCACGGTCGGGCGCCTACAGGCTGATGTGGAAGCCGCCGTTCACCCCCAGGTGCTGCCCGGTGATGTACGAGGCGGCATCGGACATCAGGAAGCACACCGTCTTCACCACTTCCTGCGGCGTCGACCAGCGACCCAGTGGAATCTGCGCCAGCATGCCGTCACGGAATTTCTCGCCGCGCACCACCTCGGTCATTGGCGTCTCGACCACGCCGAAGCAGATCGAGTTGGTGCGTATGTTGTACTTTCCCCATTCGCGCGCCGCCGTCATGGTGACGCCGAGCATGCCCGCCTTGGCGGCGGCGTAGTTGACCTGGCCGATGGAGCCCTTGCGGCCCGCGTCCGAGGAAATGTTGACGATGGCGCCACCGCTGGTGTCTCCGCTCTTGGCCCGCGACACCATGTGGCGGCCCACGGCCTGGAGCCAGAAGAAGGTGCCGGTCAGGTGCACATCGATCACGTCCTGCCACTGCTGGGCCGTCATCTTCTCGATCATGGCGGGGCGTGTGATGCCCGCGTTGTTGACAAGGCCGTGCACGCCGCCGAAGCGGGCCACCGCTTCCTCGACCGCGCTGGCCGCCAGCGCCGCGTCGGTGACGCTGCCGACCACCTGCTGCACGCGCGCCGAAGGAAGCTCTGCCATCGCGGACTTGAGCGTATCGGGATTCAGGTCGACGGCAACCACGTTGCCGCCCAGGTCGACGACCAGCTCAGCAATGGCCTTGCCAATGCCCTGCCCCGCGCCGGTGACGACGATCGTGCGGCCTTCCAGAGTGACTAGATTCTGCATGAAAATCCTGTTGCTTTAGTTTGGTTGAACCAATGAGATTTGGATTGCGCGCCGGCATCAAGCCGCGGCACGCAGGGTTTTCGCGCGCTCGGCGTCCTGCAGCTGGCGCCAGGCGATCTTTCCGGTAGGCGACTTCGGCAGTTCCGCGACGAACTCGACCAGGCGCGGGTACTTGTAGGCGGCCATCTTGTTGCGGGCCCACTCGATGATGTCGGCCTCTCGCACGCCGGCCTGCGCATCGCGCAACACGACCACCGCCTTCACCGTCTCCCCGCGGTAGGCGTCGACGGCCGCTATCACGCATGCCTCGGCGATGGCCGGGTGCTCGTGAAGCATCGCCTCCACCTCCGCCGGCCAGACCTTGTAGCCCGACGCGTTGACCATGCGCTTGAGGCGGTCGACGATGAAGAAGTAGCCCTCCTCGTCGCGCCGGCCGAGGTCACCGCTGCGCACGAAGCGCTTGCCGTTCATCTCCAGCGTGGCGGTGCGCGTGGCCTCCTCGTTGCGCCAGTAGCCGACGAACACCTGCGGCCCCGCCATCACGATCTCACCCACCTCGCCGGGCGGCAGCTCGGCCAGCGTGTCGGGGTCGACGATGCGCAGGTCCGTGTTGAACAGCGGCACGCCCAGGCACTGCCGTTTGAACGCGGCAGGCGGATTGCCCGACACGTGCGCGGTCTCCGAGAGGCCGTAGCCTTCCAGGAAGTCCAGCCCCGTCAGCGCCTTCAGGCGTTCGCCCACCGCCTCGGGCATGCCTGCTCCGCCGCCGCCGATGCGCCGCACGGAGCTCAGGTCGTATTCCGCAAGGTGCGGGCTCGAGAGAAAGTCGATCACCATCGTCGGCATCGCCGTCCAATGGCTCACGCGGTGGCGCGCGATGAGCTCCGCGGCTTCGTCGCGGTTCCAGCGCTTCATCAACACCAGCGTGCCGCCGCCGTAGATGGGCGCGTTCATCAGGTTCTGCATGCCCGTGATGTGGAAGTAAGGCAGCGCCACCAGCTGGACCGAGTGCGGCACCAGCCCCATCCAGTGCGCGACGATCACGGTGCTGGCCATGAGCGTGCGGTGGGTGTGCATGCAGCCCTTGGGCGCACCGGTGGAGCCCGAGCTGTAGAGAATGAGGGCCAGCGCGTCCGGCAGATGCTCCAGCGGCTGCAACGCGCCGGAGGCCGCGGCGAGCACGCGGCGCAGGCCTGTCGTGCGCGACGGACCTTGCGCGGATTCGGGCTGCATCTCGGCCGGCCCCGGGTTGCCCACCACGATCACGCGGCGCAGCTGCTGGGCCGCGGGCGCGGCAAGCAGTTCCGCCACGTTGTCTGCGCTGCAGAAGGCAGCCACCGCGCCCGTGTCGCTGAGGTAGTGCGGTAGCTCGTCGCGCCTGTTCATCGGATTCACCGGCACCACGACCGCATTGATGCGCAGGATGGCGAAGTAGGCCGCGATCCAGCCGCGTCCGTTCTGCAGGTAGATCAGCACCCGGTCGCCGCGCTGCACACCCAGTTCGTTCTGCAGGAAGGCTGCGATGCGCTCGACCTGATCGACCAGCTCGGCGTAGCCGAGGCTGCCGAAGTCGTCGACCAGCACGGCCCTGTCGGGGTAGCGCATGGCCGACACCAGGAGGTTGGCACACAGGTTGGTGGGTGGGATATCGATGTCGCGCGGCAAGCTGTGCGGCCACGTGCTGAGCTCATGCGGGGTCATGTTGTCTCTTCTTTCTGGTGTTCTTTGCTGCACTTGCACCCGGGCCGGGAGCAAAGCGTTCGCGCAGCAGGTTCTTCTGCACCTTGCCCATCGTGTTGCGGGGCAGTTCCTCGACGAAATGAACGGTCTTGGGCACCTTGAACGCCGCCAGGCTGGCCTTCACCGCACCGACAACGTCCGCGGCCTGCGGGACCGCGGTGCAGTCGATCGACGTATCGCGCACCACCACGGCAACCACCGCTTCGCCGAAGTCCGGATGCGCCAGCCCGATGACGGCCGACTCTCGCACGCCCGGTAACGCGTCGATGACCTCCTCGATTTCCTTGGGGTAGACGTTGAGTCCGCCCGAAATGACGAGGTCCTTGTCGCGCCCCACGATGGTGAGGTAGCCGTCTTCGCTCAACCGGCCCAGGTCGCCGGTCTTGAAGAAGCCGTCGACCGTGTGCTCTTCGGAGGTCTTCTCCGGCAGCCGCCAATAACCGGCGAAGACGTTGGCGCCCCTCACCTGGATCTGCCCCGTCTCTCCCGGCGCAGCCGACGCGCCCCCGGCATCGACCACGCGCAGAGATACACCGGGCAGCGCACGGCCCACCGTGCCGCAGCGGCGCTCCCCGAGGTAGGGGTTGGACGCGAACATGCCGCCCTCCGTCATGCCGTAGCGCTCGAGGATGGCGTGGCCGCTGCGTCGCCGGAACGCGTTGAAGGTGTCCGCCAGCAAGGGAGCCGAGCCCGAGACGAACAGCCGCATGCCGCGGCATGCGGCGACGTCGAGCCCGGGTTCGCCGAGCATGCGGACGTAATGCGTCGGCACGCCCATGCACACGGTGCTCGACGAGAGCAGCGCGACGGCGCGCGCGGCATCGAATCGCGGCTCGAACCGCATCGCGCTGCCGTTCCACAGTGCACAGTGCAAGGCAACGAACAGGCCGTGGAAGTGATAGATCGGCAGGATGTGCAGCAGCACGTCGCCGGGCTCGAACGCCCAGAACCGATGCAGCGTGCTCACGCCCACGCCCAGGTTGCGGTGTGTCAGCATCGCGCCCTTGGGCCGCCCCGTCGTGCCGGACGTGTACAGGATTGCCGCAAGGTCGTCGGCGCTGCGCTGCGCGATGGCCGAGCGCGGCACCTGCCGGGCCGCCGCCTGCGCAATTTCGCCTTCCCCGTCATCGCCCAGTACAAGTACATGGGGCACGCCGGCCGCCGCGGCCAGCACACGCCCCTGGGCCGCGGCCTGCGGGCGGACCACGAACACATGCGGCCGCGCGTCCCCCAGCAAGTGGGCCAGTTCACCGCTTTGGTAGGCGGGATTCATCGGCACGAAGACGCAACCGGCGCGCAGCGCGCCCAGGTACAGGAAGACGGCCGAAGCCGACTTTTCCACCTGCACCGCGATGCGGTCGCCGGGCTGCGCGCCCAGCGACGTGAGCAGCCGCGCGTAGCGCGCGCTTTCGCTCTTCAAGTGGCCGTAGGTGTAGAGCCGCCCGCCCGGCAACACCATGGCGGGCGCACCGTCGTCGTGCGGAAAGCGCTGCTCGAACTGAGCGTAGAGGTTCTGGTTCATCGCTGAACGCGTTTGCGTATTGATTTATTTTGGTTGAACCAATGATAATGATGAGACCGAAACACCGTCAAGCCTTGCGAGACGCTGGATCCGGTCGATTTCATGGCCCCGCACGGGCAAGAACACGGAGCAATCAATGAGCATCAAACGACAGGCCTGCATCGCGGGCGCTTTCGAACACCCCACGCGCAAGGCGCCCGACAAGACCGTGGCGCAGCTGCACGCCGAATGCGCACGCGGCGCGCTGGCCGACGCCGGCCTGTCGCTGCAGGACGTCGACGGCTACTTCTGCGCCGGCGACGCGCCCGGCCTCGGGCCGCTCAGCATGGTCGACTACCTCGGGCTGAAGGTGCGCCATGTCGACACCACCGACACGGGCGGCTCCGCCTACCTGATCCAGGTCTCCCACGCGGCGCAGGCGATTGCCGCGGGCAAGTGCAACGTAGCGCTGATCACGCTGGCCGGCCGCCCGCGCAGCGAGGCCAGCACCGTGGGCACGGGTCCGCGCAACGTGACCGCAGCCACACCGGACGTGCCCTGGGAGATGCCCTACGCGCCCGTCACCGTCAACATGTACGCGCTGGCCGCGGCGCGCCACATGCACGAGTTCGGCACCACCAGCGAGCAGCTCGCATGGATCAAGGTCGCGGCCGCGGCGCATGCGCAGCACAACCCGCATGCGATGCTGCGCGAACCGGTCACGGTGGAAGAGGTGCTGGCTTCGCCCATGATCTCCGACCCGCTGCACAAGCTCGACTGCTGCGTGGTGAGCGACGGAGGCGGCGCACTGCTGGTGGTGCGCCCCGAAATCGCGCGCGCGCTGAAGCGCCCCATCGTCACCGTGCTCGGCGCGGGCGAAACCGTGAAGGGCCAGGCCAACGGGCAGGTCGACCTCACCTACTCGGGCGCGGCCGTGTCGGGCCCCATCGCATTCGCGGAGGCGGGCGTGACGCCGGCGGACATTCAATACGCGTCGATCTACGACAGCTTCACCATCACCGTGCTGATGCAGCTGGAAGACCTGGGCTTCTGCAGGAAAGGCGAAGGCGGCAGGTTCGTGATGGACGGCAACCTCATCTCCGGCATCGGCAAGCTCCCGTTCAACACCGACGGCGGCGGCCTGTGCAACAACCATCCGGCCAACCGCGGCGGCATCACCAAGGTGATCGAGGCGGTTCGCCAGTTGCGCGGCGAAGCGCACCCCAAGGTGCAGGTGCCCGACTGCCGCCTTGCGCTGGCCCAAGGCACCGGCGGCCTGCTGGGCTCACGCCACGGCAGCGCCACATTGATCATGGAGAGAAGCTGAAATGACCACGATGTACCAAGAGCGCCCGTTGGGCGCGCCGATTGTCGATGCGGCCACCGAGGCCTACTGGAGTGCCGCGAAGGAAGGCGTGCTGCGCATCAAGCGCTGCACCGCCTGTGCGAAGCTGCACTGGTATCCGCGCGCGCTGTGCCCCTACTGCCTGGGCGACACCGAATGGGTGGACGCGTCGGGCAAGGGCATGATCTACAGCGTGAGCGTGACGCGGCGGGCGGGGCCCATTCCCTATGCGCTCGCCTACGTGACGCTGGACGAGGGCCTGACCATGCTCACCAACATCGTCGACTGCGACCTCGATGCGCTGCGCATCGGTGACCGGGTCGAGGTCAGCTTCAAGCCGGCAGAAGGCGGCTTCGCGATCCCGATGTTCAAGCCTGCCTGAGCGGGCGCGGACGACAAAAGGGCCGCGATTGTCGCGGCCCTTTTTGCTTGCCGGTGCAAGAAGCGAGGTGCCTATTCGGACTTGATGTCCGCCTCGCGTATCACCGTCGTCCAGGTGCCGTATTCCTCGGCGATGCGCGCGCCGAGCTGCTCGGGCGTGCTGCCGGTGGCAAAGGCGCCGGCGGTTTCGAACTTCTCCTTGACTTCAGGCAATGCCAGCGACTTGACGATGGCCTCGTTGAGCTTGGCCACCACATCGCGCGGCGTACCGGCGGGTGCGAACAGCCCAAACCACACTTCGGGATTGAAGCCGGCCAGCGTGTTCGCAATGGGCGGCGCGCCCGGCGCCAACGGCGACGGCTGCAGTGAAGAAACACCGAGCAGCCGCACCTTGCCGTCCTTGATGAACGCATTCATCTGCGACGAACTCGTGCTCAGCAGCACCTTCGACTCGCCGGTGAGGATCGCCTGCGTGGTCGGCGCCTGCCCCTTGTAGGGGATGTGCGTCATCCGGATGCCGGCCCTGCGGCTGAACAGTTCGGTCGCCAGGTGGCCGAACGAGGCCGGCCCGGCGGTTGCGAAGTCGAGCTTTCCGGGGTTGGCCTTGGCGTAGTCGATGAGCTCCTGCACCGACTTGGCGGGCACCGCCGGGTTCACCACCAGGATCATCGGCTGCAGCGAGACCAGCGAGATGGGCGCGAAGTCTTTCAGCGGCGCATAGTCGGCGTCCTTCGACACCTGCGGCGAGATCACGAGGCCGTTGTTGGGGAACAGCAGCGTGTAGCCATTGGGTGGCGACTTCGCCACGAACTTGGTGCCCAGCACCGCGGAAGCGCCCGCCTTGTTCTCGATGATCACCGGCTGCTTGAGGAAGCGCTGCATCGGCTCCTGCAGCACCCGCGCCAGCACGTCGGTGGTGCCGCCCGGCGGGTACGGCACGATGATGGTGATCGGCTTGTTGGGAAAGCTCGACGCTTGCGCGATGCCGGCCTGCGGCAATGCCATCGCGCCCGCGGCCAGCAGCGCGGTCCACAGCAGCCTGGCCTTCGCCTTTGCGTTCACCCTTGGTCTGAAAAGACGCTTCCATTCGATCGTCGGCATGCTTGTCTCCTGTTCTTGTGCACGAAAAAAGCCCTCTGTCACCCATGCACGTGCAGCGTGCGGCTTTCCCGCAATGCGGCAACGCGTTCGTCGCTCAGGCCCAGCAGGCTGCCGAGCAACGCGGGGCCGTCGCCGCCCAGCGCCGGCACGCTGTTGCGCGCATGCGCGGCGGTCCGGGCAAAGCGAAAGGCGGGGTTCGGAACCTGGAAAGGCCCCGAGCCGTCGTCGATGGTCTGGAACGCCTGCCGCTCCTGCAGCGGCGGCAGTTGCATCGCCTCGCGCACGGTGAAGTAGCGCGAACATGGCACGCCGGCCGCGTTCATGGCCGCCTCGCATTCGGCCGCGCTTTGCGGGCCGGCCCAGTCGTCCAGCAACTGCATCAGCTCGCCCCAGTGGTGCTCGCGGTCCTGGCTGATGGCGAAGCGCGGATCGGTGATCCACTCCGGGTGCCCGGTGCCGCGCGCGAGCGCCTCGAAGTTGTTCTGGCTCACGGGCGCGATCAGCAGGAAACCGTCCCTGGCCTTCGTGGGGCGGTAGAGCGGCCGGCGCCGCTCGGCCGGAAACTGCGCCTCCTGGCATTCGTACACCAGCATGCCGAGCATCGCATCCATCAGCGACAGGTCGACGTGGTCGCCCTCGCCCGTGCGCGCGGCGCGAAACAGCGCGCTCTGCACTGCACCGAACGCCAGCGAGCCACCCAGCACGTCGGCCACGAAGATGCCGTTCTTCAACGGCCGCTCCACATCGCCTTCCTGGTAGTCGAGGTTGGCCATGTCGTAGCCGCTGGCCGCATGCAACACCGGCGCGTAGGCGCTTCGGCCAGCCCAGTCGCCTTCCTGGCCAAAGCCCGAGATCGAGCAGTACACCAGCTTCGGGTTCAGCGCGGAGAGCGACGTGTAGTCGAGCCCGAGCCGCTTCATGACGCCGGGACGGTAGTTCTCGACGACCACGTCGCACTTCGACACCATCTCGCGGATCAGCGCGATGGCTTCGGGCTTCTTGAGGTCGAGCGCCAGGCTCTTCTTGCCGGCGTTGAGTTGCGCGAAGTAGGTGCTTCGGCCTTCCCGGCGCGGGGCACGCAGGCGGATGTAGTCGCCCTCGGGCGGCTCGACCTTGATGACCTCGGCACCGAGGTCGGCCATGAGCCGCGTGCAGTACGGGCCGGACATCATCGCGGTGAAGTCGAGGACGCGCACGCCGTCCAGGATGCCGGGCTTGGCGGCTGGGGTGTTGCTCATCGGGTGGCTTTCAGGCGAGGTTCGACTCGGACACGGCAAGCCCCGCGAGGCGGGACGCGCCGAGCGTATCGAGGTAGTCACCGTGGGTGCCCGCATCGCGGGCGTATCGCTTCAGGTACGCGGCGAAGGCTTCGTCGCTCACGCTGGCCTTCACGTACTCCTTCAGGTGGCGCTCGTCCGCGCGATACAGCGAGGGCGACGACGTGGGGTGCGCGCCGTAGGGCGCCTCCACCACGGCATCGACCATCACGCTCGGCAGCTTGGTCAGGTGGTTCGAGCGGCGGATGGTGTCGCTCGACACGATGCGGTCGACCGAGACGATCACGTGGCGCGAAGCCTGCGCGAGCATGGCGTCGAAGAACGGCGTCGCCAGGTACTGCACGTTGCCGTATTCGTCGGCCTGCTGGGCATGCAGCAGGCACACGTCCGGCTTGATGGCGGCGGCGGCCAGCATCCTGCGCTCGCCGGGCTTCGACGGCAGGGGCCAATAGTGCTCGGGCGTGTGGCGCGGCAGGTCGGTGCCCAGGTCCGGAATGGCGGTCCACGGCATGTCGCAGATGCCGGCGCGCAGGCCGCCGGCGATGCCAGGGCCGTCGAGTTCGTACACCTTCAGCGTGCCGGCCTCGGCCTGGCGGCGAAAGTGCGGGGCCAGGCCGAACTGCTCGAAGCTGATGAACACGCAGGCGGTGCTGCGCGCGCAACCGGCGCCAATCAGCATGTCGGGGGCGATGGAGCCGGGCGCGGGGACCAGGTCGAGGTTGCGCACGCCCTTGCGGATGAGTGCACGCACCAGCGCCATCGGCTGTGCATTGAAGATCCAGCCGCCCAGGCCCACCCGGTCCCCGTCCTTGACGACCGCCACGGCCTCGTCCAGCGAAATCAGTTTGTTCTTGTTGCTCATGAGGCGCCTTGTCAGGGAAATTTGCGGCGAAGGGTGCCGCGGGTGTCGACGTGGGTGCGCAGGAGATGCAGCTCTTCTGCGGATGGCATCGCGGTGACGAGCGGCGTGCCGTCGACCCGCATCTCGAAACCGGTGGCGGCATGGATCTGTTCGAGCGTCACGCCCGGATGCACCGAGCGCACGCGCATGGCCTTGGAAACCGGCTCGAAGTCGAACACGCCCAGCGGCGACACCACCAGCTTCGGGCCGCCCGCGGGCAGGCCGGCCTCTTCGCGGGAGTTGCCGCCTTCCATGTGACCGGGGCCGCAGAGAAAGTCCACGCGGGGCACGAAGGCGCTCTTGTCATGGCGCGTGAGCGCCACGTAGAAGCGCTTGGCCAGCCCGCACAGTGCGCTGATGCCGACCGTGCCGGGGCCGCGCACTTTCGGCTTTGCCTGGTCACCGACCACCACCGTGTTGATGTTGCCAAAACGGTCGACCTGCAGCGCCGACAGGATCGCGAAGTCGAAGAAGTGGATCTTCCAGTCGATGAAGTCGATCATGTTCGGAAGGTCCATCCAGGCCTCCGAAGACTCGATGTTCTCCGAGTCGGCGGTGGACAGCAGGTGGTTGCGCACCGGGTTGACCATGCCGCCGGGGCCTGATATCCACCACAGCCGCGGCGCCTGCATTTTTCGCGCGAGGTTGCAGGCGGCCAGCTGGATATCGGAGTTGGTTCCGATGATGACTTTTTCGCCGTCCTCGAAATCACGCGCCAGCAACACGGCGAGCAACTCTCCCGTCGAAGGCTTGTCGTTGTCTTGCGTCATAGAACCCATTTTTGGTTGAACCATTGCTAAATGCTAGAAATTCGACTGCGCGCTGTCAAGCGGGATTGGCCTCGGGTCGGAAAAAAAAACCGCTCGCATTTCGGCGAGCGGTTGGCGATGGGCTGCTGGAACAGCTAGCGCGGCGTCTTCGTGGCTGGCTTAGCTGCGGGCTTGGATGCCGGCTTGGCGGTGGATTTGGCGGCCGGCTTGGCGCGCGTCTTCGCGGCGGCCGAAGCTGCCTCGGCCTCCTGCGCATCGCCGCCCTCGATCTTCGACAGGTAGCTGCGCTGCAGTCGCTTGAGGATGGATTCCATCTCCGCCACCGCGGCGTCCGAATCCCGTGCGGCGAGGTGCTTCAGGAAACGGCGGCGAGACGGCAGCACGTAGGCGTTCTCGTAGTGGCCGACCTGGCCGATGAACTCCGCCAGCACGTTGAGCACGCCGTTCATCACGATCACCATGATCGGGTTGCCCGTCATTCGCGCCAGGATGCGGTGGAACTCGAGGTTGGTGGCGGCGCGCGCGGGAAAGTCGTCGTTGCGCGTGGCCTCCTCGGCCGCGTCGATGTTGCTGCTCAGCGCCTCGATGTCGGCCGGCGTGGCACGCGCGCAGGCCTCGCGCACCAGGATCGACTCGAGCCAGATGCGCGCCTCGGTCAGTTGCTCGGGCTGGATGGCCCCCATGTGATACATGTCCATCAGGCCCGTGGCGATCGCGTCGCCACTGCGCCCGCTGATGAAGGCGCCGCCCGTAGCCCCCTTCTGCAGCCGGATGAGCCCGGCGTGCTCCAGCGAGCGAAGCGCCTCGCGCAGCGTGTTGCGCGACACGCCGAACTGCTCGGACAGCGCGCGCTCCGACGGCAGCCGAGTGCCGACCTTGAGCCGCCCCTGCGCCAGCTCGGTGCGTATCTGCTGGGCTATTTCCTCGAAGGCTCGCGCCGAGCGGATGACCTGGAACCTCGCGGCCGACACCGGCGCGGCGGCCTGCGGCTGCGTGGTTTGCGATTCTTTGGCGTTCATGTTGTTTCTCCCGGAGAACCCATAAAAGTTGGACCTTTGAGCCAATGATAAATGCGCGGCCTCGCACCGCCGAGCGTCTACTCCCCCGTCCTATTTATTCACAATGGTTGTACCATTGATGAATTTCAGGAGAATCCGACGATGCAGCACGACATGCCCAGTGACGAAGAACGCGCCATGCTGCGCGATTCGGTGCGAGGCTTCCTGTCCAGGCACTGGCCCTGCGCCAACGCCGTGGAATGGGCGAGGGACCCCGGCCGCGTGAAAGAGGCGTGGCGCCAGCTCGCCGACCAGGGCCTGACCGCGCTCGGCAGCGATCGCAGCGAGGGCGGCCTGCGGGAGATCGTGATCACGATGGAGGAGATGGGCCGCGCCGCCTGCCCGGTGCCGCTGCATCACATCGCACTGCTCCATCTGGCCGCCCTGCGCACCGCGGCTGGCGACGAGCACGCGCTGCTCGAAGCGGCGCGCACCGGGGAGGCGCGCGTGGTACTGGCACTCGGCGCCTTCGACGGCGACCGCAGCGCGGGCGGCGCCACCCTGGCCGGCAGCAGCGTGACCGGTGAGCTTTCTTTCCTGGAGGCGGCGGACAGCGCGACCCATTTCGCAGTCGCTGTCACGGGCACGGCGGCCGTCACGGGCCTCGCGCTGGTCGACGCCGGCGCCCCTGGCGTGCGAATCGACGCCACGCCGGCCATGGGCGCCAGCGGCATGTGCCGCGTCACGCTGCTCGACGTGCCGGCCACGCTGCTCGCCGTATCGGCCCAGGCGCTGGACGACCTCCAGCTCATGAGCCGCCTGGCGCTGTGCGCGCGCGCCGAGGGCGCCGCCGCGCGTGCCTTCGAGATGGCGGTCGCGTACGCCGGCGAGCGCAAGCAGTTCGGCCGCCCGATCGGGAGCTTCCAGGCCATCCAGCACAAGCTCGCGAACAACCAGATCGCGCTGATGGGCGCGCAGCTCACGCTGGCCAATGCCGCGCGGCAGCACGATCTGGGCACCGGCAACTGGCGCGTCTTCGCGCACGCCGCCTGCGCCGTCGCCGGCGACGCCCTTCGCCAGGTGGCGCTCGAGACCCAGCACACTTTCGGAGCCATCGGCTACAGCGAAGAGCACGAAGCGCCGCGGCATTTCAAGCAGGTCCATCTCGACGTCCTGCGCCACGGCGGCATGCGCCGTGCCAAGGAGGACCTTGCCGACTACTTCCTGGGCGAGGTGCCCCACGCGCTGCCCGAATACGATCTCGGGGCCCAGGGCAACGCCTTCCGCGAAGAGGTGCGCGCATGGCTGAAGGTGCACTGGTCGGGTGAACGCAAGGCAGCGCACGACCGCCTGGGATTCAAGCAGCGAGAGTACGACCGCGACTTCGCGCGCGACCTGGGGAAGACCGGCTGGATCGGACTGGGCTGGCCCGAGCGCTTCGGCGGCCAGGCGCGGGGTGCGTTCGAACAGCTCGCGTTCGTCGAGGAAATGGAGCGCGCCGAAGCGCCGCGTGCCGGCGCCCCCGTGCAGGCGGCCATGCTGCAGGTGCACGGCACGCCGGCGCAGCAGGAGCGCTACCTCCCGCAGATCCTGCGCGGCGAGGCCATCTACGGCATGGGATACAGCGAACCCGACTCAGGCTCCGACCTTGCCTCCATGCGCACGCGCGCCGTGCGCGACGGCGATCACTACGTCATCAATGGCCAGAAGATCTGGACCACCACCTATTGGGGCGAATACATGCTGCTGGCCACCCGCACCGACCCCGACGCCAGCCCCCCGCACGCCGGGCTGAGCCTGTTCATCGTGCCGATGGACACGCCCGGCATCACCGTCAAGACCTCGACCACCATGTACGGCGGCAGTTTCGCCAACGTGTTCTACGACAACGTGCGCGTTCCCGCCGACGCGATGGTCGGCGAGCTGAACGGCGGCTGGAAGGTGCTGGTGGGTGCTCTGGCCACGGAGCGCGGCTTCATCGGCGGGGGCATCGTAATGAAGGTTGCGCACGCCTTCGAGCTGCTGTGCGACTACATCCGCGGCGCGCAGCTGGATGGGCGTGCGATGCGGCTGGATCCGCTGGTACGGGAACAGATCGGCAAACTGGCGTCGCAGATCGAGGTGGGGCGCCAGATGATGATGCATTGCGCCGAGCGTGTGGACGCCGGCGAAACACCGTTGCACGACGCGGCCGCCAGCAAGGTGTACTCGGGTGAACTGATGGAGCGCTTCGGCGAGGTGGCACTCGACATTCTCGGCATGGAAGGCACCTTGTCGGAAGGCAGTCCCGGCGCCCTGCTCCAGGGCCGCATCGAGCAGAACCTGCGCCATTCGCTGATGTGGGTGATCAGCATCGGCACCAACGAGATCCAGCGAACCTTGATCGCCCAGCGCGGGCTCGGCCTGCCCCGCTGAACCGGCTCAGCGCTGCGCCTTCTTGCGCTCCATGTCTTCCAGCAGGAGGTGCAGCGCAGTCAGGTGCTTGGCCAACGCCGCGCTGGCCTTGGCCGCATCGCGATCGCGCATGAGGCGCAGCACCTTGCGGCGCACCTGCACCACGTTGCTGTGCGGCGCCTGCAGCTGCGCGATGAGCCCGCGCAATATCTCCGACAGCGCGTCGATCAGCATCACGATCACCTCGTTGTGCGTCGCGCGGCCGATGAGCCGGTAGAACTCGGTGATCAGCGCGCTGTCGCGCACCGGCTTGCCTTGCCTGACCAGCTCCGCGAAGCGGTCGATGTCGGCCTCGATGGCCGCGAAGTCTTCGTCGGTGGCGCGCTCGCAGGCCAGCTTGATCGCCAGGTCGCACAGCAGGATGCGCGCCTCGGTCACGTCGGACACCGGAACCTGGTTGAGGGCCACCATGTCGCGCACCGCCTGCGTGATGCCGTCGGGATGCGATTGCTTGATGTAGAAGCCGCCGTTGATGCCGGTCAGCGCCTCCACCATGCCGGCCATCTCGAGGCTTCGCAATGCCTCGCGCACGCCGCTGCGGCTCACGCCGAACTGCTCCGACAGTTCCTTTTCGCTGGGCAGCCTGTCACCCGCGGCGAGCTGGCCGTCCGCCAGCTGCTGGCGGATCTGGTCGCAGATGGCTTCGAATGCGCGGCGCATGCGCACGGGCGCAAAAACGGGGGTGGTTTCCGACATGGCTTTTTCCTCCTCTAGGTCACGAACGATGGAAGCGCTGGGCTCGGAGCCGACAGTGTGCCTGCCCGGGCAGATGCGGATTGACCATTGTGGCAGAACTAACTATGGTTCAACCAATGCAAATCAAAGACGAACCAGGAGACATCCGATGAACCCAGCGCGCCGCCATACCCTCGCCACCGGCCTCGCCATCGCGGGGGCCGCCTCCCTGCCCTCGTTCGCCTGGGCCGACCCGGCCTATCCGAACAACGTCATCAAGTTCATCATCCCGACGGCGGCCGGCGGGGGGCACGACACCATGATGCGGGTCATCGGACAGAAGCTCACCGAGGCCTGGGGCCAGCCGAGCATCGTCGAATCGAGGGCCGGCGCGAGCGGTGCCATCGCGGCCGCCACCGTGGCACGTGCCACACCCGACGGCTACACGCTGCTGGTCAACTACAGCGCGCTGATCAGCAACCTGGTGCTCCAACCCACCCAGACCTACAAAATGTCGGAGCTCGCGCCCATCAGCATGCTGGCGCTCACGCCCATTGCCATCGGCGTGCGCGAATCGCTGAACATCAAGACGCTGAAGCAACTGGTGGACCTCGCCAAGAGCAAGCCCGGCAAGATTTCCTACGGCTCGTACGGGCCCGGATCGGGCGGCAACTTCGTCGGCGAGTTGCTCAACATGACGGCGGGCATCGAGACTGTGCATGTGCCCTACAAGGGTGAAGCACCCGCGCTGCAGGACCTCATCGGCGGCCAGATCGACACGGCAGTCGTGTCGCTGGGGGGCGTTTCCCGCTACCCCGGAAAAATCCGTGCGCTGGCAGTCGCAAGCCCGAGCCGGTTTCCGCTGTATCCCGACGTGCCGACCTTCGCTGAGGCCGGATACCCCGAAGTCGTGATGCCGGGTTTCGGTGCGCTGTTTGCACCGGCCGGCACACCTAAGGCGATCATCGACAAGCTCTCGACCGAGATGGCGCGCATCGTCAAATTGCCTGACGTGGCTCCCAAGCTGCTCGAACTGGGCTTCGAGCCCGCAGGATGGGGCCCGGCCAAGCTCTCGGCCTTTCTCGCCGAGCAGCTGGAGCTGACCAAGAAGCTGGTGGCTTCCGGTCGCATCAAGCTCTGAGCGTCACTCGGAGCCCGGACCACCGCCTCGCTCAGTCGATCCAGCGGCTCGCTTCGCCGAGGGTGGCGCGCGTGGTGCGGAACTGGTTCGCGGGGTGCGCCGCGTCTTCGTAGCCGAAAGAAATTCCGCAGACCACCTGGCGATCTTCCGGAACGTCGAACCAGCGGTGCAGGAACTTCGCGCGCGAAGCGATGGCCGCCTGCGCAATGCTCGCGACGCCCCGCGCGCGGGCTGCCAGCATGAAGTTGCTCACGTATGCGCCGCAGTCGAGCACGCCGTAGGTGCCCAGCACCGCCTCGGTGGTGACCAGCGCCATGTGCGGCGCACCGAAGAAGCCGAAGTTCAACGCAGCCTGCCGTGCCGAGGCCTCGCGGTCGCCATGCGCGATGCCCACGCTTTCGTACAGCTGGAAGCCGCATTCCCGCCGCCGGTCGCGGTACACGCCGCGGTATTCGGCGGGGGGCGCGATGTCGAAGGACGGGTCGGCCGATGCCTCCGGGGTGGCCATGGCCAGGCGCAAGCGCTCGGTGGCGGCCGCGCTGGTCACCGCGATCTGCCATGGCTGCGAGTTGCACCACGAGGCAGTGCGCTGCGCGGCCCGCAGGATGGCGTCGATCACCTCGCGCGGCACAGGCTCCGCGAGATAGCCGCGGCAGCTGTAGCGGGCGTCGAGCACGGCGTCGAAGGCGGCGGCCTGCGCGGCATTGGCGGCGTCGTGCGCATTCCTTGTCTCAGGGTCCATCGATAAAAACTCCTATGGTTGATCCATTCTAAAGGTTATTGATCTTCCAGCTTTACAGGCCCGGTTGCCGAAAGCTAGCATTGGTTCTACCAATTTGGTTCTCCAAAGTGGACACACCAGAACCAGGGCCCGTGTCCGCCCCGCACCTGCTCCATAAGGAATCTGCTTCCATGCTCTCCCACGAAGACAACGAAACCCTGGTCCGCGTCGGCGCCGGCACCCCGATGGGGCAACTGATGCGCCTCTACTGGATTCCCTTCCTGCCCAGCCGCGATCTCCAGGCCGACGGGCAGCCCCAGCGCGTGCGCCTGCTGGGCGAAGAGCTGCTGGCGTTTCGCGACAGCGAAGGCCGCGTCGGCCTGATCGACCATGCCTGCCCGCACCGCGGCGCGCCGCTGGTCTTCGGGCGCAACGAAGACTGCGGCGTGCGCTGCATCTACCACGGCTGGAAGTTCGGCGTGGACGGCCATGTGCTCGATACGCCGGCCGAGCCCGCGCAGAGCCGGTTGAAGGACACGGTCCAGATCAAGAACTACCCCTGCCGCGAGCGCAACGGCATCGCCTGGACCTACATGGGGCCCGACCGCGACAACCTGCCGCCGCTGCCCAACCTGGAGTGGAACCTGGTGCCTGAGGAGAACGTGTACGTGAGCTTCCGCGTGCAGGAGTGCAACTGGCTGCAGGCGGTGGAAGGCGAGATCGACTCGGCGCACGCCCCCATCCTGCACGGGCGCATCGACCAGCAGGGCGCCATCAGCGACTGGACCGCCAAGAAAGACCTGCGTCCCACCTTCGAATGCAAGCGGCAGGACTTCGGCATGAGCGTGGCTTCGAAGCGCGTGCTCGACGAGCGCACGCACTACTGGCGCGTGAACCAGTTCCTTCTGCCCTTCTACACGCTGGTACCGCCGCAGTCGCAGTACCCCGAGCTCAGCGGCCACGCCTGGGTGCCGCTGGACGATTACCACACGCTGTGCATCATGTTCTCGTACCACCCGACGCAGCCGTTCTACGAGAAGACCCGCAAGATCTTCGACAACGGCCACGCGGGCCGGGAGACCGGCCACCCGAGCGTCAACGCCTATGCGCCGCGCCCGCCCACCGAGCCCTACGCGAAGTACTGGACCAGGTTCAACCTGCAGAGCGCGTTCCTCTTCAACTACGACGCGCAGACCAAGACGTGGTTCTCCGGCCTGCCCGGGTTGTGGGTGCAGGACGCGGCCTGCCAGTCGGGCGTCGCGCCGATCTACGACCGATCGAAAGAGCACCTGGGCATGAGCGACACCGGCATCGCCATGACGCGCCGGCTGCTGCTGGAAACCGTGCGCAACCTCTCGGTGCGCCAGCAGCGCCCGCCGCGCATCGAAGACCCCGACCTGCCGATGGTGCGCGCGGTGTCTCTCACACTGCCTGCCAGCGAGTCGTGGAACGATTCGGGGCGCGAGGCAATGACCGCGCGGCTGGGCGCCGACTTCGGCTACACGCCATGAACATGCCCGCTCCCATCGACCTGCGCCTGCGCCAGATCCGGCTGGAGGCGGAGGGCATCGCGTCGTACGAGTTCGTTTCGGCCGACGACTGCGCGCTGCCCGCCTTCACCGCCGGCGCGCACATCGACCTGCACCTGCCGCACGGCATGGTGCGCAGCTATTCGCTGGTCAACGCACCCTCCGACGGCGGCCGCTACGTGGTGGCGGTGCAGCGCGACGCCGAAGGCCAGGGCGGCTCTGCGTGGATGCACGCCACGCCGCGCGTGGGCGACCGCCTGCGCGCCACGCCACCGAGCAACGACTTCGCCCTGGTGGAAGACGCGGCGCATTCCGTGTTCATCGCGGGCGGCATCGGCATCACCCCGATCATGTCGATGCTGCGCCGGCTGCGCGAGCTCGGCCGGCCGTGGCGCCTGCACTACGCGAGCCGCTCGCCGCGCGAGACCGCCTACGCCGACGCACTGCGCGCCATGGCGGGCGACGGGCGCGAGGTCGATTTCTGCTTCGGCTCTTCGCGCACCGACCGGCTCGACATCGCCGCCATCGTGCGCGAGGCGCCACAGGGCACGCACCTGTACTGTTGCGGCCCGGCGCGCATGATCGACGCCTTCCTCGCAGCCTGTAGTCCGCGGCCCGCGGCCACGGTGCACTTCGAGCGCTTCGCCGCCGCCAGCGAGGCGGCCACCGAAGGCGGCTACGACGTGGTGCTGGAGCGCAGCGGCCAGCGCCTTGCCGTGGCGCCGGGCAAGACCATTCTCGACACGCTGCTCGACCACGCCGTCGACGTTACGTACGCCTGCACTGCCGGCGTGTGCGGCACCTGCCGCACCAAGGTGATCGCGGGCGAGCCCGACCATCGCGACGACTTCCTGAGCGCCGAGGAAAAGCAGGCCAACGACAGCATCATGATCTGCTGCTCCGGCGCGCGCTCGAAGACGCTGGTGCTCGACCTTTGAGCGGCAGGCACACCATGGCCACCAAGCTCGCCCCCTCCGCCGAGGCGCAGGAACCTGCCGGCAGCCACGCCGGCCAGGGCGCCATTGCCGGCATCCTGGCGTACCTGCGCGACCGCCGCCTGCAACCCGGCGACCGGCTGCCCTCGGAGCGCGACCTGGCCGAGCGCCTGGGCGTGGGCCGCAACGCCGTGCGCGAGGCGCTCGCCACGCTGGTCACGCTGCGCATCGTCGAGTCGCGGCCCAACTCGGGCATCTATCTGCGGCACGTGGAGCGCGAATCCAGCTTCGAGGCGCTCGTGATGCTCACCGACATGGGCGGCACGCCCACGCCGGTGGAGGTGGCGGAGACGATGGAAGTGCGCGGTCACCTGGAAGTGCTGGCCGCCGGCCTCGCCTGCCAGCGCCGCACCGACGCCGACCTGGAGTGCATGGAAGCCGTGCTGCGGCGTACCGAAGAAGTGCTGTTGCAACACGGAAACATCGCCGCCGCCGACACCGAGTTCCATATCGCGCTGGTCGACGCCACGCACAACTCGGTGCTGGTGCGCGTGCTGCATGCCTTCTACCGGTTCACGGGCGAGCGCCGCCAGGCCATGTTCGAGGACACGGCACAAGGCAAGGCCTCGCTGCGCGACCACCGCCGGCTGTTCGAACACATCCGCGCAAGAGATTCGGCCAAGGCGCAGCTGCTCATCCTGCAGCACATGGACCGCGCCCGCAGCTACTGGTCGACCGTGCTCGGCAACTGAATCGATCCGACCCGAACCGGCCCACGCATTCACGAAAACAAGGAGACCTCACCATGAAACCCGCATTCCTCCCCCGACGCACCCTGCTGTGCACCGCGTGCATGTGGCTCGCGGCCGGCGTGTCGCCCGCATTCGCCCAAGGCAACTACCCGAGCAAGCCGATTCGCATGATCGTGCCGTATGCCGCCGGTGGCAGCACCGACCAGCTCGCGCGCGCCATCCAGCAATCGCTGAGCGAGACGCTGGGCCAGACCGTCATCGTCGAGAACAAACCCGGGGCGGGGGGCACCATCGGGGTGGACTACGTCGCGAAGGCCCCGGCCGACGGCTACACGCTGGTGTTCGGCAACACCGGCCCCAACGCCGTGGTCGGGCTGATGCGCAAGGTGCCGTACGACGAGCTGAAAGACCTGCGGCCCGTCTCCACCGTGGCCATCACGCCGATGATCCTGGCCGTGCCCGCCGACAGCCCCGCCAGGACGATGAAGGAGTTCCTCGCGTACGCGAAGAAGAACGGCACGTCCTTGAACATCGGCTCCGTCGGCAACGGTTCGCTGTCGCACCTCACGGCCGAATACTTCAACGAGGCCGCGGGCCTGAAGCTGCAGCACATTCCGTACAACGGCGGCGCGCCGATGATGACGGCCTTTGCCGGCGGCCAGCTGCAGGCCGCCTTCGTCACCGGCCTGGACGGCGCCACGCTCGTCAATTCGGGCAAGGTGCGCTACCTCGCGGTGGGCACGCTCAAGCCCACCGAAACGGTGCCGGGCCTGCCGGCCATCGCGGACGACCTGCCAGGCTTCAGGAGCTCGGCATGGTTCGGCGTGCTCGCGCCCAAGGACACTCCCCAGGACGTCATCGCCAGGCTGCAGGCCGCGGTAAGCACCGCTGTCGCGCGACCCGAAGTGCGAAAGATGTTCTCCGAGCGCAACGTCGAGGCGCGCAGCAGCACGCCGCAGGAACTCGAGAAGCTCATCCGCGACGAAATGGCGCAGTGGGGCCCGGTCGTGCGCAAAGCCAACATACAGATGTGAGAACCACCTTCATGCTTGAAAACCTCGAAACCGATTTCCCCGAACACACGCCCCGCCCCGCGGGCGCGCCGCAGGCGCTCGAAGGCATCAAGGTGGTCGACTTCACGCACTTCATCGCGGGCCCGTTCGCCACCATGATGCTGGCCGACATGGGCGCGGACGTGTTGAAGATCGAGGCCCCCGGGCGGGGCGACGACTTTCGCCAATACCCGCCGGTACACCCCGAGCTCGCCCAGGGCGCGCCCTTTCTCTGGTCGAACCGCAACAAGCGCAGCGTGGCGCTCGACCTGAAGACACCCGAAGGGCTGGAAGTGGCGCGCGCGCTGGTGGCCACGGCCGACGTGGTGGTCGAGAATTTCTCCACCGGTGTGATGGAGCGCTTCGGCCTGGACTACGAAAGCATCCGCAGGACCAACCCGGAGGTGGTCTATTGCTCGGTCTCGGCCTATGGACGCGAAGGTGCATTTGCCGACCGCCTGGGCTTCGACCCCATTGCCCAGGCCGAGAGCGGCTTCGTGTCGATGAACGGCTATGCCGACCGGCAGGGCGTGCGCGCGTTGTCACCGGTGATGGACATCAGCACCGCGATGATGGCGTCCAACGCCATACTCGGCGCACTGGTGGCGCGCGAGCGCACCGGACACGGCCAGTCGATGGAAGTCGCGCTGTTCGACAACGCCGTGCTGATGACGGGCTACGCCACGCTGCAGCATGTGTTCAGCGGCGCCGAGCCCCAGCGCCATGGCAACACCAGCCCCGACACCTGCCCTTCGGGCGTGTTCGAAGCGCAAGACCGTTCGTTCTACATCAACTGCGGCAACAACAAGATCTTCCAGCGGCTGATGACACAGGTGATCGAGCGGCCGGACGTGGCCGACGACCCGCGCTTCGCCAACGGACGCGAGCGCTCCGCGCGGCGCGAAGAACTTTTTGCGCTCCTGGGCGAAGCCTTTGCGCTGCAGCCGTGGTCGCACTGGCAGGCGCGCATGCGCGCGGCCGGCGTGCCGTGCGGAGAGGTGCGCTCGGTGGGCGAGGCGATTCGCTCTCCGGAGGCGCGCGAGCGGCGGCTGGTCACGCGCATTCCGCATCCGGGCGTCGGCTGGGTGCCCAACATGGCGCTGCCCATTCGCTTTGGCCACACGCCCATCGCCGACCCGGTGGCTGCTCCCACCGTCGGGCAGCACACGCACGAGGTGCTGCGCGAGGCGCTCGGCTACGACGATGCCCGGCTGGCAGGGCTGGCCCAGGCCGGCGCCTTCGGTCCACCGGCCGTGCGGCACGAGACCGCTGGCGCGCCAGCATGACGCCAAGGTCGCTGCGCGGCCGTGTCGCCATCGTCGGCATCGGCGAGACGCCGTACTACAAGCACGGGCAGTCGCCCGACGCCGAGTTCAAGCTCGCGCTGAAGGCGATCATCGCGGCCTGCGCGGACGCGGGCATCGACCCGAGGGACATTGACGGCTTCGCCTCGTACAGCGACGACCGCAGCGACGCATCGCGCCTGGCGGCAGCGCTGGGCACACACCGCCTGCGCAGCGCGACCATGCAATGGGGCGGCGGCGGCGGCGGGTGCTGCGCGGCCGTGGCCAACGGCGCGGCAGCCATTGCCGCCGGGCTGGCCGATTGCGTGGTGGTGTTCCGCGCGCTGGCACAAGGGCAGAACGGCCGCTTCGGCCAGGTGCAGGGCGTGGACACCATCTCCGGCGAGAAGGCCTACCTGATGCCCTACGGCATGCTCTCGCCGCCGCAACGCTTCGCCATGCGCGTGCAACGCTTCATGCACGAGCACGGTGTGCGGCAGGAAGCGATGCGCGCCATCGCCATGGCCTCCTACCATCATGCGCAAGCGAACCCACGTGCCGTGATGCACGGCAAGCCGCTGGACGCAGCCACCTACGACGCCTCCCGCTGGATCTGCGAGCCCTTCCACCTGTACGACTGCTGCATGGAAAACGACGGCGCCGCGGCCATCGTGCTGGTGGCCGCCGAGCGCGCAAAAGACTTCGCGTGCAAGCCTGCCTACCTGCTCGGCGCGGCGACCGGCTCGGGCTACCGCGCAGGCGCCATTCCCCACAATGCGCCGGACTACGCGAGCGCGAGCTTCACCACGGTGGCACCCGAGCTGTACGCCATGGCCGGCATCACGCCCGCCGATGTCGGCGTGGTGCAAAGCTACGAGAACTTCACCGGCGGCGTGGCGATGGCGCTGGCCGAACACGGATTCTTCCGCCCCGACGAGGCGAACGAATTCCTCACGCTCGACAACCTGCTCGCGCCCGCGGGCCGGCTGCCGCTGAACACCAGCGGCGGCAACCTGGCGGAGTGCTACATGCACGGCTTCGAGCTGGTGCTGGAGGCCGTGCGCCAGGTGCGCGGCACCTCCACCAGCCAGGCCCGCCGCAGCGACGTGGCGCTGGTGATCGGCGGGCCGATGGTCACCCCCGTGAGCGACCTGCTGCTGGCATCGGAGAACGTGCTGTGAACGACACGACGACCACGCACTACCTGCCGCCCGGCTTGCCGGTTCCGGTGCCGGAGCCCGACGGCCTCTCGGCGCCTTATTGGTCGGGCCTTCGCGAGGGCCGGTTGCGCGTGCAGCATTGCGTCGCATGCGGCACCTGGCAATTCGGCCCCGAGTGGCTGTGCCACCGCTGCCACGCATTCGACCCGGCCTGGGAAGAGGTGGCGCCGCGCGGGCGCATCTTCAGCTGGGAGCGTGTATGGCACCCGGCGCATGCGGCCCTGAAAGGGCGGGGCGCCTACCTCGTGGTGCTCGTCGAGCTGCTCGACGCCGGCCATGTGCGAATGGTCGGCAACCTGCTGGGCGACCCGATGCAGACAGTGGCCATGGGCGCCGAGGTCGAGGGTGTGTACGAACATCACCCGCAAGCGCAACCGGCGTTCTCGCTGCTCCAATGGCGACTGAGGGGTGCGTCATGAGCGGGCCTCTCGAAGGCTTGAAGGTGGTCGAGTTCGCAGGGCTCGGACCCGGTCCTTTCGCTTGCATGCTGCTGAGCGACATGGGCGCCGACGTGGTCACCATCGACCGGCCGGGCCGCAAGCTCGGCGACCGCAGCGACATCACCGGCCGGGGCCGCAGCGTGGTGCTCGCCGACCTGAAGAGCCCGGAGGCGCGCGCGCAGGTGCTGCAACTCGTGGACCGCGCGGACGTGCTGGTCGAAGGCTTTCGCCCCGGGGTGATGGAGCGCCTGGGCCTGGGACCCGACGTGATCGCGGCACGCAACCCGCGCCTGGTCTACGGCCGCATGACCGGCTGGGGCCAATACGGACCGCTGGCGCAGTCGGCCGGCCACGACATCAACTACATCGCGCTGACCGGAGCCCTGCACGCCATCGGCGCCCTGGGTGGCGCGCCGGTGCCGCCGCTCAATCTGGTCGGGGACTACGGGGGCGGCAGCCTGTACCTGGTCGTGGGCATCCTGGCGGCGCTGCACGAGACGAAGCGCTCGGGACGGGGGCAGGTGGTAGATGCGGCCATCACCGACGGAGTGAATTCGCTGATGAGCCTGTTCGCCAGCAGCGCACTGCGCGGAACCTTCGTCGAGCAGCGCGGCCGCAACACGCTGGACGGCGGGGCACCGTACTACGGCACCTACGCGACGGCCGACGCGCAGCATGTGTGCATAGGCCCCATCGAGCCCCAGTTCTTTGCGGACCTGTGCGAACGCCTCGGCGTGGACCCCGCCCTGCGCGATGCGCAGAACGACCGGGCGCGCTGGCCCGCATTGCGCGCGGAGCTGGAGCGCATCTTCCTGATCCGCACGCGCGACGAATGGACTGCGTTGCTGGAAGGAAGCGACGCCTGCTTCGCGCCGGTGCTCGCACTCGGCGAGGCGCGCGCTCACCCGCATCAGGTCGCGCGCGATGCGTTCGTCGATGTGGAGGGTGTGACACACCCCGCACCAGCGCCGCGTTTTTCGCGGACACCATCGAACATTCAAGGAGCGGCGCCGTCGCAGGCCCAAGGCCTGGAGCAGGTGCTGCGCCGTTGGGAATGATGGTGCGATCCAGCACCGGCGGCCACCGGTGGTCGCGCCACCGGGCCCACGTGTTTCAGCGCCCCACCCGCCCCTGCACGCCCTCCACCAGCCAGTTCATCTTCAGGATCTGCTCGTCGCCCAGCTGGGCCCCCTTGGCGATCACGACGTGGCCATCGTTGTCGCGCACATCGGCCGCCACTGCACGGAACGGCTGCAGCCTGCCGGCGGCGATGTCGTTCTGGCGCGCCAGTACTTCGTCCTGCACGGACTTGGACACCTTGGTGCCGAAGTCGCCCACGCGGATCATTCCTTCCTTCACGCCGCCCCAGAGGTTGCCGCTTTTCCAGTTGCCGTCGAGCACGGCTTTCGCACGCTGCGTGTAGTAGCCGCCCCACTGGTGCGTGACCGCGACGATCTGCGCGTCGGGCGCGATCTTGCGCATGTCGGAGTGGTACGCAATGGCCAGCTTGCCGCGCTCCTGCGCCGCGGACATCACGGCCGTGGAGCCCGTGTGGAAGGCCACCACGTCGGCGTTCTGGTTGAACAGCGCCATCGCCGCGTCGCGCTCCTTCGGCGGATCGAACCACTCGTTGAGCCACACGACGTGCACCTTGGCACCCGGGTTCACCGAGCGCATGCCGAGCGTGAAGGCGTTGATGCCCTGCAGCACCTCGGGAATCGGAAAGCCCGCGACGTAGCCTGCCACGTTGGTCTTCGTCATGCGGCCGGCCGCGATGCCCGCGAGGTAGCGCCCCTCGTAGTAGCGCGCGTTGGCCGTCGCCACGTTGGTCGCGGCCTTGTAGCCGGTGATGGACTCGAACTTCACGTCAGGGAAGTCCTTCGCCACCTTCAGCGTCGGCTCCATGTAGCCGAAGCTCGGCGTGAAGATGAGCCGGTTGCCCTGCTGCGCGAGGTCGCGGATCACGCGCTCGGCATCGGCGCCTTCGGCCACGTTCTCGACATAAGTGGTCCTGACCTTGTCGCCGAGCGCCGCCTCGACGGCCCTGCGGCCCTCTTCATGCTGGCGCACCCAGCCGGCGTCGGTGACCGGCGTGACATAGACGAAGCCGATCTTCAGCGGTGCCTTGGGGGCCTGCTGCTGCGGCTGCGGCTGCGAAAAGGCGGGAGATAAAAAACAGGCGGCTGCCCACGCCAGAACGGCGCGGCCCGCGAGGTTTTTGTACATGGTGTTCCTCTACATGGCCCCGGAAATGCAAAACCCCGCAGCCGGCCGGGACGCCCGGCTGCGAGGGAGCGGCATTTTAAGCCGGGGCGCCGCCCACGACGCGGCCGGGGCATTGGCCTACTTCAATGTCGGCG
This sequence comes from Variovorax sp. PMC12, assembly GCF_003019815.1. Lineage (NCBI taxonomy): Bacteria > Pseudomonadati > Pseudomonadota > Betaproteobacteria > Burkholderiales > Comamonadaceae > Variovorax > Variovorax sp. PMC12. The sequence continues at coordinate 697,031 of NZ_CP027774.1, read as the reverse complement.
CTTCGCCTTAGGGCCGCGGCGCCGGGCTGCGCGAGCCTAGGGCCACAGTTTCATCACCGAGAGAAGAAAGAAAGGCCAGCCACCATGACCGCATCCACCGTCAACGACTCGCTGACCCCGCTCGATATTTCGCAAGCAGTGCTGGAGGGCGAAGAAAACCCGAACGTCGCGCGCCCGCTCACGCCCAAGGAGCAGGCCGCAACCGGCGTAGCCCAAGAGCAGGGTCGCCGCGCACGCCTGCAACGCGCGTTGCGCAGCCCGGCCTTTGCCTGGGGCGGCGCGGCTGTCACGGGGCTGGCGCTGGCGATGTTGTACGCCCGCCGCTCGCACCGCATCTGACCGCAACGAGGATTGCGCTAGGACGAGGCGGGGTCGTGCGCGGTCTCGCCGGGCGGGCCTGCGCCAAGGCCCAGGCCACCGCCGCCCCCCGCGCCACTGCCTCTTCCTGAACCCCCACTGCCCTTCCCTCCTCCGCCCTCGCGCGGGCCAGCACCCTTGGCCCGCACCGGGCCTTGCTTGGGGATGCCGAGATGCGGCGGAATCGGATCGAGGTCGAGCACGTCGCGGATGAAAAGCCGCAGCGACACCACCAATTCCGCCGTTTCCACCGGCCGCCCTGCCACCATGTCGTTGGCAGCCTGCGCCGCGAGGCGCACCTGTTCTTCGGTGCCCAGCAGGATGACGTCCGACAGCGCAGCCTCCACCGCATCGCGGATGCGCCGGCGCCGATCGGAGGCGGTGAGCGCTGACGTCTCCACGCCTTCACGCGCGCGCAGTTCGCGCAGATGGCTGGGATCCACCGACAGGTCTCCCGTGAAAGAACCGCCAAGCACCTTGTAGGCTGCGATCAGCGTCTTGAGCCGTTCGTTGATCTGGCGGTTCTGCCGCTCGCGCCGCTGCTGCACGCCGTGCATCACGACGAGGCGGATGCCCACCGCCACCAGGGACACCACAACGAGGCCCAGCAGCGTTGTCAGAAGGCCCTGCCAGGAACTGAAGTCGAGTGAGTTGCGCATGGTGCCGGATGATCATACGACCGCCGCCATACAGGCCGTGGCCATCCTGCGGGGCGGCAACCAGGTGGCGAGATTGCTGGCGGGCCGAATGCGCACAATCGCGCCATGCACCCGTTCATCGAACTGCTGCGCGAACGCCGCACCGCATGCCTGTGGGCCGGCCTCGCCTTCTCCGGCTTCGGCAGCGAGCTCAACCGCATGGCCGTGCTGTGGCTCGCCATCGAAGTTGCCGGCTCCAGCGCCAGCCTCCTGCCGCTGGCACAGCACGCGGTGGTGCTGGTTGTGAGCCTGGGTGCCGGGCTCTTCGCGCACCGCCTCTCGCCAAGGGCCACGATGATCGGCACCGACCTGGTGTCGGCGCTCGTCGCGGTGCTGCCCGTGGTGCTCGCGGGCATCTACGGGCTGACGCTCTGGAGCCTCGTCGCGTCGGCGATGGCGCTGGCGGCGTTAAGCGCGCTGTTCCAGCCGGCGCTGCTGTCCAGCATTCCACATGTGGTGGGAACGAAGGAGCGGGTCCAGGGCGTCAATGCGTTGCTGGACGCCACGACGCGGCTGTCGCGGCTGACCGGCCCCTTCGCCGCCGGCCTGCTGGCCGCGGTGCTGCCGGTGCTGCACTTCCTGACCGTGAACGCCGTGAGCTTTCTCGCTTCCGCATGGGCCGTGGCCGCGATGGGCAAGCTCGGCAAGCTCGGAGAGAGGCCCGCCGCGCCCGCCCCGCCGGTGCCGGTCTCCCGGCGCCTGATGCAGGGTGCCACGCTCATGGTCCGGCACAAGGACATCCGCCTCCTGCTGCTGGCCAACACCGCAGTGCTTGCAGCCTGGACCATCGGCGTGAGCCTCGGCCTTCCGTTCCTGGTCGCGCAGACAGGGTTGTCGGGCCTTGGCCTGAGCGGCCTCGGCGCGGTGGCGGCCCTTGTGGCCGCATACGGCGCGGGCGACTTCCTGTCGAACTTCTGGGTGGCTGCCCACCGGCCGGCGCGGCTCGGCCGCTTCATGTTCAACGGCTACGTCGTCCTCGGCGGTGCGCTGGCGCTGGTGCCACTGCCGTTCTGGCTGCTGCCGCAGGCCGCATGGCTGCCGTCGATGATGGCCGCGGCCTTCGTGTCGGGCCTGGGCGGGCCGATGTTCTTCATCCCCATGATGACCTTCCTGCAGACACGGCTCGAAGGCGCCGAACTCGCCAGCATCATCCGCCTGCGCCTCGCGCTGACGGCCGCGGCCATGATGGCCGGCGCGGGGCTCGGCGCGCTGCTGTTCGGCGGGCTCGGCGCGGCTGTCACAGTGGTCATGGCAGGCGGGCTCATCGCGCTGGTCGGCGCATGGGGCAGCCTGTGGCACCCTGACGTCGGCAATTCGTGAACAAATTCACAGAAGCTCCCACCTTGGCCTGCGCAGCCACACTGCTGTCAGTAACGATCCTCTGACATTTAGATACGTTAAGTTACGATTGTGCGGTCAGGCCCTGGTCAGTTCGGCCACCGGGCCAAGTCTTACCCCAGCACAACGAACGGAGTCCCGGTGATTGCTGTCAGCGGCGCATTGCAGCGCAAATTCGAACCCTCTCCTGTCCGGCTGGAGTCCCGCAGCGGCTCTTCCATGCGTACCCTCTGCTGCGTCGTTGCCATCTCGGTGTTCGTCAGCGGCTGCGCCACGGCCAACATCACCTACACACCGCGCCCCAGCCAGGACACCGCGCAGACAATCAAGTACACCGACGGGGTGGGTACGCTGACCGAGAAGGACGAATCGCGCGAGCTCTTCGTCTACTCGCGCTTCAAGATGCAGGGCCCGACCCAGCCGACTTTCACGCTGGGTTACGCGAACAACACGGCCGCGCCCGTGAACTTCAGCACCGACAACGTCAAGGCCTATTTCCGCGGGGCGCCGGTGCAGATCTACACCTACAGCGAGCGCATTGCCGAGATCCAGTCGGAGAAACAGGCCAAGCAGGTGGCGCTGGCCATCATCGGCGGACTGGCCGCCGGCGCGGCGGCCTATGGTGCCTCGCGCCAGACCTACCGCCAGAACTACTCAGGCTCGGTGGTCGGCCGCCACGGCATCACGAGCTTCGCCGGCACGAACACGGTGCGCGTCTACGACCCCGTGGCCGGCATGCTGGCCGGCGCGGCCGTGGGCGGCGCCACGGTGCTGGGCATCCGGCAGATCGAATACAACGCGGAGAGCCAGGAGCAGTCGGCCAACTCGATCCTGCAGCTGAACACGGTGGAGCCGCTGCAGATGGTGACGGGCGACCTGGTCTTGAAGAACTGCTGCGACCCGAACCCCCGGCCCGACGACGTGATCCGCCTCGAGGTGACGGCGAGCGAGAAGACTTCGGTGTTCGAGTTCGTGCGCTCGCAAGTCAAGACCCGCTGAAAATCCCCGGCCACAGCCGCCATGACGTCACCCCTGCGCCTCGATTTCGATTTCGCGCCGCTGCCGAACACGCCCACGCTGCCGAAATGCACGGTCGTGAGCGCGGCAGGCTATGCCTTCTTCAGAGACGAGAACGTCGCGCTGGCCTTCGGCACGACCTGCGTGGCCGTGGCAGTGGAAGGCCGGGAGCCCGTGGCGGTGCCCTACTTCGAGCTGGCCGAACTCTCGCTCGGCAATCACGCGATCACGACGACGGGGCACACCTACCCGGACTTCGGCCTGTTCGGTGGCCTGCTGTCCGGCGGCTCCACCAACAAGGAGGTCACCAGCTCGACCACGCAGCCGAGCGCCCAGACCTTCATCTCGCTGGTCACGCACGTCGGCGAGCTGCACCTGCTCTTCACGGGCCTGTCGCCGGCCGTGTTGCGCATGTTGCTGGCGGAGGCGTTCACCGTCTGGCGCCAGAACCAGCCGGACTGGCTCGAGAAGCGGCGCAAGTCCGTCGATGCATACGTCGATCGCGAGGGGCTCGACGAGCAGACGCGCACCGCGCTGAAGGAACGACTGCTCACTTCCCTGGTGCCGGTCGCACCATCACCGGCACCGTCCGGCCCGTTCGCCGGCACGGCCATGGCAGGCGATTTCGAGGCCCCCGTGCGCATGGGCGTGTGCCCATCGTGCAAGGCGACGATTCCGTTCTTCTCCGAGGAATGCCCCAAGTGCCAGGCACTGTTCGGGCCGGACTCGGCATGGCAGGTCCGGCCGCTTTGACCTGAGCGGGCCGCCGCTGCGCGCCCTTCCCGCACGGCGATGGGCCCCGCCGCCAATCGGCAGGCGCGCCATCGCCCGCGCCGTCACACAATGGGCCCGCCCCATGACGAATCCGACGACCACAGACGCCGCCGCAACAGAAGCAGCGGACACCGCCACCGACACCCACTGGCAGCGCAACCTCGCCGTGTGCATGTTCGGCTCCTTCACCACCATCATCGCGATGACGCTGCTGCTGCCGTTCCTGCCGCTGTACGTCGAGCAGCTGGGCGTGAAGGACCATGCGGCCATCGTGCAGTGGTCGGGCGCGGCCTATGGCGCGACCTTCTTCAGCGCTGCGCTGGTGGCGCCGCTGTGGGGCCGGCTGGCCGACCGCTATGGCCGCAAGCCGATGCTGATCCGCGCGAGCCTGGGCATGTCGGTGGCGATGGCGCTCATCGGCATCGCGGGCAACGTATGGCAGCTCGTCGGCCTGCGGCTGCTGGCCGGTCTGCTGGGCGGCTATGCCTCGGGCTCGATGGTGCTCGTGGCCACGCAGACGCCCAAGGCGCGCACCGGCTGGGCGCTGGGCACCATGTCGTCGGCCATCATGGCGGGCAACCTCGTGGGCCCGCTGGTGGGCGGCTTGCTGCCGCCGCTGATCGGCATCCGCGCGACCTTCTTCGCGGCGGGCGCGATGATCTTCGTGGCTTTCCTGGCCACCGCCTTCCTGATCCGCGAGGAAAGGAGAACTCCCGCCGCGTCGAAGCAGCGCGGCGCGGCCGAAGCCGGCTGGGCCGCGGTGCCCGACAAGCGGCCGCTGGTCGCGATGCTCTTCACCGGCATGCTGCTGATGCTGGCGAACATGTCGATCGAGCCGATCATCACGGTGTACGTGGCCACGCTGGTCGAGGACCCGAACCGCGTGACGACGGTCGCCGGCCTCGTGATGTCCGCGGCCGCGCTGGGCAGCATCCTCTCGGCCTCGCGCCTCGGCAAGCTGGCCGACCGGGTGGGCCACTGGAACGTGATCGTCGGCTGCCTCGCGGCGTCGGCGGTGCTGCTGGTGCCGCAGGCCTTCGTCACCTCGGGCTGGCAGCTGGTGGTGCTGCGCTTCCTGATGGGGCTGTCGCTCGGCGGGCTGCTGCCGTGCATCGCGAGCGTGATCCGCCACAACGTGCCCGAGCGCGTGGCCGGCAACATGCTCGGCTACTCGACCTCGGCGCAGTACACCGGCCAGGTCGCGGGGCCGCTGCTCGGCGGCTTCGTGGGCGGGCACGTGGGCATGCGCGCCGTGTTCCTCGGCACCTGTGTGCTGATGGCCGCGGGCGCCGGATGGAACTGGCTCGCGAAGCGCCGGCAGCCGCCGGGCTGACCGCCGTGCGCTAGGGAATTCCGCGCGCCAGCAGGTGATCGACCAGGCGGCGCTGCGGAAACGTCAGCGCCTCCTGCCGCGTGCACAGGTACATGCGGCGCGAGGCCCACGCGTCGCTGAGATTGATGAAGCGCAGCTTCATCTCCTTGCGATAGGCCACGGCGGCGCCCTCGGGCAGGATGCCCACGCCCATGCCCGCCTCGATCATCCGGCACACGGCCTCGAAGCTCTTCACCCGCACACGCAGTCGCAGTACCTTGCGCGCGCTCATGGCGGCGTCTTCCATCGTGCGGGAGATGGCCGAGTCGTCCTCCAGCCCGACGAAATCGAAGTCGAGCAGTTCCTCGAAGGACACCTCGCGCCCGCGCCACGGATGCTTCTGCCGCACGATGGCCACCAGCCGGTCGGTGCGGTAGGGAATGAAGTTGAGCGCGGGGTCGACCGCCTCGCTGGTGATGACGCCCACGTCGGCCTGCCGGTCGCGGATGGCCTGCACGATGTAGACGCTGCGGTGCTCCTCCACGCTCACGCGGATCTCGGGGTAGCGCACGCGGAAGCTCGCCACGTCGTCGGGCAGGAACTGGCCCATGGCCGAGGCATTGGCATGCAGGCGCACGCGGCCGGTGGCGCCCTGCGCGTAGTCGGACAGGTCGGCGCGCATGCGATCGACGTCGCGCAGGATCTGGCGCGCATGCATGGCCAGCGACTCGCCAGCGCCGGTGGGCGTCACGCCCTTCGACGTGCGGTTCAGCAGCGCCACGCCCAGGTGCCCCTCGAGAATGGCCAGGCGGCGGCTCGCGGCCGACAGCACCATGTGGCTCTCGGCGGCGGCCTTCGACAGGCTGCCGTGCTCAATGGCGCGCAGGAAAAGCGCCAGCGAATCGAGGTCGGGTCTCATCGGGTTCTCGTCGTTCTGCGGGGCCGCCATTGTGCGGCCGGCTTGTGCGGCCGGCGCGGCACCGGAGCGCCGACGAAATCCTTTCGGCCGGATGCCGTAGAAAAAGACAGATCTTCTGCAAACCCCGCCAGCCGGCCAAAACGAAGAAGCACTTTCCGCGCGCACGGCGGAAGAATCGTTGCTGCCTCGCCGCCTACCCCGGCGGGGCGTTTCGCAGGCCGGCACCCTACCGGGGCCATGCCCGCATTCCACGAGTCCTACCCGGAGTCTTTTTCTGTCATGGCATCCCACGAACTGGCCAGCGTTGCGCTGGACGACAAATACACGGCCACCGAAGGCCGGATCTACCTCAGCGGCATCCAGGCACTGGTGCGCCTCATGCTCGTGCAGAAATGGCGCGACCGGAAGGCGGGACTGAACACCGCGGGCTTCGTCTCCGGCTACCGCGGCTCGCCGCTCGGCGGCCTGGACGAGGCGCTCTGGAAGGCACAGCCGCAGCTGGAAGCCAACGCGGTGAAGTTCCTGCCGGGCGTGAACGAGGAGCTGGCCGCCACCGCCGTCTGGGGCACGCAGCAGGTGCACCTGACCGGCGAAGCGGCGGTCGACGGCGTATTCGCCATGTGGTACGGCAAGGCGCCCGGCGTCGACCGCTGCGGCGACGTGTTCAAGCACATGAGCCACGCGGGCACCTCGCCCAACGGCGGCGTCCTGCTGGTGGCGGGCGACGACCACGGCGCTTCTTCCTCCACGCTGCCCAACCAGAGCGACCACCTGTTCGCGGCCTCGATGATCCCGCTGCTCTATCCGCAGAGCGTGGAGGAATACATCGAACTCGGCCTGCACGGCTTTGCGATGTCGCGCTTCGCCGGCCTGCCGGTCGGCTTCAAGGCGCTGGCGGACACGGTCGAGTCGTCGGGCTCCATCGCCGCCGGTGCGCTCGACGTGCACACGCGGCTGCCCTCGGACTTCGTCTTTCCGCCCGGCGGCGTGCATGCGCGCCTGTCGACCGACACGCTCGGCGTGCAGGCGCGCAAGCAGGAAGAGCTGATGCAGGACTACAAGATCTACGCCGCCATCGCCTATGCGCGCGAGAACCGGCTGAACCGCGTGACCATCGATTCGCCCAAGGCACGCCTGGGCATCGTGGCCTCGGGCAAGTCGTACCGCGACGTGCTGGAGGCGCTGGAAGAGCTGGGCATCGACGCGGACGAAGCCGCGCGCATCGGCATTCGCCTCTTCAAGGTGTCGATGCCCTGGCCGCTGGAGCCCGATTCGATCCGCGAGTTTGCCGACGGGCTCGAAGAGATCCTGGTGGTGGAGGAAAAGCGCCAGATCGTCGAATACCAGCTCAAGGAGCATCTCTACAACTGGCGGGAAAACGTGCGCCCGCGCGTGATCGGCAAGTTCGACGAACAGGGCGAATGGGGCGCGCATCCACGCGGCAAGTGGCTACTGCCGGCCACGGCCGACTTCTCGGTGGCGCAGATCGCGCGCGTCATTGCCGCTCGCGTGGCGCGCTTCCACACCAGCGACCGCATCCGCATGCGGCTGGCCATCCTCGACGCGAAGGACGTGGTGCTCGGCAAGGCCGTGGCCACGCCTTCGCGACCAGCCTGGTACTGCTCGGGCTGCCCGCACAACACATCGACCAAGGTGCCCGAGGGCAGCCTCGCGCTCGCGGGCATCGGCTGCCATGTGATGGCCACCGCCATCTACCCCGAGCACAACAAGACCACCACGCACATGGGCGGCGAAGGTGCGCCATGGCTGGGCCAGGCATGGTTCTCGAAGCGCAAGCACGTGTTCGCGAACCTCGGCGACGGCACCTACTACCACTCCGGCTCGCTCGCCATCCGCGCGGCTGTGGCGGCGGGCGTGAACATCACCTACAAGATCCTCTACAACGACGCGGTGGCCATGACGGGCGGCCAGCCGGTCGACGGCCCGATCACCGTGCCGCGCATCGCGCACCAGATGGCGGCCGAGGGCGTGAAGCGCCTGGCGCTGGTGGCCGAGGACCCGACACGCTGGGCCGATCGCAGCGTGCTGCCGCCGGAGCGCGACGGCTTCGTGCTCACCGTGCACCACCGCGACCAGATGGACACGGTGCAGCGCGAGCTGCGCGAGTTCGAGGGCGTGTCGGTACTCATCTACGACCAGGTCTGCGCGGCCGAGAAGCGCCGCCGGCGCAAGAAGGGCGAGTTCCCGCAGGCCGCGCGCCGCGTGTTCATCAACGACGCGGTGTGCGAAGGCTGCGGCGACTGCGGTGAGCAGTCGAACTGCACTGCGCTGCTGCCGAAGCAGACCGACCTGGGCCTCAAGCGCAGCGTGGACCAGAGCGCGTGCAATGCCGACGAATCGTGCATCAAGGGCTTCTGCCCGAGCTTCGTGACCGTGGAAGGCGTGAAGCCGCGCAAGCAGGCGCCCGTGGCCGCGAAGGCCGCGGCCGAGGAAGCACCGCTGCCAGAGCCGAAGCAGGCCGCGCTAGACGGCATGCACAACATCCTGATCACCGGCATCGGCGGCACGGGCGTCATCACCATCGGCGCGCTGATCGGCATGGCGGCGCACCTCGAGGGCAAAGGCGTGAGCGTGCTCGACATGACGGGCATGTCGCAGAAGAACGGCTCGGTGACCTCGCACGTGCGCATCGCGCGCGACGCGGCGCAACTGAAGGCGCAGCGCATCCCCACCGGCGAAGCTGACCTGATCCTGGGTTGCGACATGCTCACGGCCGGCGCGCCCGACGCCATCGCGCGCATGCGGCCGGGGCGCACCTATGCGCTGGTCAACACCTTCGAGCAGCCGACCGGGCACTTCGCGCAGCAGCCCGACTGGCAGTTTCCGGCCGCGCAGGTGCGCGCACTCATCGAGGAGTCGGTGGAAGGCCGCGCCGACTTCGTCGACGCGACGCAACTGGCGACGCGGCTCATGGGCGATGCCATCGCGGCCAACCTGTTCCTGCTGGGCTTCGCGTTCCAGAAGGGCTTCGTGCCGCTGTCGGCGCAGGCGCTGGACAAGGCCATCGAGATCAACGGCGTGGCCGTGAAGGCGAACCAGGCGGCATTCCGCTGGGGCCGCAAGGCGGCGCTCGACCTCGCGGCGGTGGCGCGCGAGGCCTCGCCGCAGAAGGTCGTGGCGCTGCAGCGGCCGCAGAGCTTCGAGGCGCTGGTGAAGGATCGCACCGCATTTCTCGCGTCGTACCAGAACGCCGCCTATGCGCAGCGCTATGCGGAACTGGTCGAGCGCGTGCGCGTGCTCGAACAGCGCGAGCGCGGCGGCACCGTTCTGGCAAAGGCCGTGGCGTCGGGGCTGTTCAAGCTCATGGCCTACAAGGACGAGTACGAGGTCGCGCGGCTTTACACCGACCCTCGCTTCATGGAGAAGCTCAACGAGCAGTTAGAAGGCAAGCCCGTGCTGCGCTTCAACCTTGCCCCGCCGGTGCTCGGCCGCCGCGATGCCGAAGGCCGTGCGGTGAAGACCAGTTTCGGGCCATGGATGATGCGCGCGTTCCGCGTGCTCGCGAAGCTGCGCGGGCTGCGCGGCACGGCGTTCGACGTGTTCGGCCGCACGGCCGAGCGGCGCATGGAGCGCCAGCTGATCGAGGACTACCGGGCCATGGTCGAAGACATTCTGGAGCGCTTCGACCGCATCGACTTCGACAGCGCGCTCGCGCTGGCGCGGCTGCCGGAGCAGATTCGCGGCTTCGGGCATGTGAAGGAAGAGAGCGTGGTGGCCGCGCGGGTGCGCTGGCAGGCGCTGGCCGGGCAGCTGGAGCGCGGCACGCCGCAGCGGCAGCTGCTCAGTGCCGCCGCCTCATGACGACAGGGCGGTAACGGCGGCCGGCAGCCAGGATCCTGCCTCCCGTGCCGATCAGGGCAAAATTCCGGTCGCCGCGCCGGCCGGCGCCGTTTTTCTCCATGCCGCCCACCACGCCCGAACCGCCAGAACCGTCCGCGCCCCCGCCTCGCCCGCGTCTGCGCTACCGCAGCGTGGCCGCATGGACGGCCGCCTGCGCGCTCGCGCTGCTGCTGATCGGCCTGGCCGGCCAATGGGCCGCCGTGCGCGAGGCGAACTTCCAGGCCGACTCGATCCGCCGCGCCATGGAAGTGCATGTGCTCGGCCTGCGCGACTCCGCCGGCAAATACAGCTACCTGCCCTTCACCACCGGCCTGCACCCCGAAGTGCTGGCCGCGCTCGCCCACCCGCAGGACGCCGCCGTGAAGCAGCGCGCCAATCTCTACATCGAGGAAGTGAACCGCCAGGCCGGCTCCGACGCGCTGTACCTGAGCGACCTGCAAGGCCTCACGCTGGCCGCGAGCAACTGGAACACGCCGCAGAGCTTCGTCGGCGAGTCCTATGCCAACCGGCCCTACTTCCGCGATGCGCGCGCCGGCCGCAGCGGCCTGTTCTACGGCCTCGGCCAGACGACCGGCGAACCCGGCCTGTTCATCTCGGCACCGGTGCGCCCGGACGGCGGCGCGGTGCTGGGCGTGGTGACGGTCAAGGTCAGCCTGCGCCAGCTGCAGGAGGCCTGGACCTTCGTGCGCGACCCGATCCTGCTGACCGACGCGCGCGGCATCGTGTTCCTGAGCTCGGTGCCGACGTGGATGTACCGGGCCACGCGCGCCTTGTCACCCACCGACGTGGAAGGCATTCGGCGCGACCAGCAGTACGGCGGGCGCACCGATTTCCCGCTGCTGCCGTGGCAGCTCGAGCGCGGCGGCGACCAGCCCGGCTACCTGGTGCGCACCAGCATCGGCGGCAAGACACGCCGCTTTCTCGCGGTCGACGAGCCCCTGCCCGACCTTGGCTGGACGCTGACGGTGATGGGCGACCACGCCGAAGTCGACCGCGCGCGCGAACGCACCTGGATGCTGGGCCTGCTGGTCGCGGGCGTGCTGCTGCTCGGCGGCCTGTACTGGCAGCTGCGCGAACGCCGCTTCGCAGAGCAGCGCGACGCACGCCGCGACCTGGAGCTGCGCGTGCGCGAACGCACCCACGCACTGGACGAAGCCCACGCCTTCCGCAAGGCAATGGAAGACTCGCTGCTGGTCGGCATGCGCGCGCGCGACCTCGAAGGCCGAATCACCTACGTCAATCCGGCCTTCTGCGAAATGACGGGCTATGGCGCCGACGAGCTGCTCGGCCGGCTGCCGCCCTACCCGTACTGGCACCCCGACGACGTGCCCCGGCACTGGCACCACTACGACGCCATGATGAGCGGCCAGCCCGCGCGCTCGGGCTTCGAGTCGCGCCTGCGGCACCGCGACGGGCGCGAGGTGATCACCATGGTCTACACCGCGCCGCTGATCGACGCCGACGGCCGGCACAGCGGGTGGATGAGCTCCGTGGTCGACATCACCGAGCAGAAGCGCGCCGAGCTGCGCCAGCGCCAGAACGACGAGCAGCTGCAGCACGCCCAGCGCCTTGCCAGCCTCGGCGAAATGGCATCCACCCTGGCCCACGAGCTCAACCAGCCGCTGATGGCGCTGAGCAACTTCGCGAGCGCGGCCAAGGCCTTTGCCGAGCAGGGCAACCAGGCGCTGCTGGTGAGCAGCCTCGACGAGACCATGGCGCAGGCCCAGCGCAGCGCCGAGATCGTGCGGCGCATCCGCGGCTTCGTGCGCCAGCGCACCGTCGGCACCGAAGACTGCGCCGTGGCGGCGCTGGTGACCAACGTGCTCGCGCTGCTGCAGGGCGAGATGCGCCAACGCCAGGTGCGCGCCGAAGTGCGCGTGCCCGCCACGCTGCCCCCGGTGCGCGGCGACCGCGTGCTGCTCGAGCAGGTGCTGCTCAACCTGCTCTCCAACAGCCTGCAGGCCATGCAGGCCACGCCGCAGGACCAACGCGTGGTGGAAATCGACGCCGAGGTGCTCGACGGGCGCATGCGCATCCGCATCGCCGACCACGGCCCGGGCATCGATGCCAGCCTGGCCGAACAGGTGTTCGCGCCCTTCTTCACCACCAAGGCCGGCGGCCTGGGCCTGGGGCTCAACATCTGCCGCACCATCGTCGAAGCCCACCGGGGCCGCCTCTCCTTTGCCGACCGGCCCGGCGGTGGCACAGTCTTTACCCTTGCGCTGGAAATCTCACCGCCATGAACGCTCTTGCCAACAACCTGTGCATCGTGGACGACGACGAGGCCGTGCGCCGCTCGCTGGGCCTGCTGCTGCTGTCGCGCGGCTATGCGGTGCAGACCTTCGCCTCCGGCGAGGCTTTCCTCGAAGGCGCCGACCTTCAGCGCGCGGGCTGCGCCATCCTGGACCTGCGCATGGAAGGCATGAGCGGCCTGCAGGTGTTCGACGCGCTGCGTGCACAGGAAAGCCCGCTGGTGGTGATCTTCCTGTCCGGCCACGGCGACATCCCCATGGCGGTGGAGGCCGTGCAGAACGGCGCCTTCGGCTGGCTGGAGAAACCCTGCAGCGACGAACAACTGCTCGACAACATCGCCCGCGCGCTGCGGCAGGCCGGCGAGAACGCCGTGCGCCGGCAGGCACGGCAAGCAGCGCAGGCGCTGTGGGACAAGCTCACGCCGCGCGAGATGCAGGTGGCCCGCCTCGTGGCCGAAGGCAAGCCCAACAAGCAGATCGCGCTGGAACTCGCCCCGCTGGAGCAGCGCACGGTGGAGACACACCGCGCGCATGTGTTTGCGAAGCTGGGGTTGTCGAACAGTCACCAGCTCGATCGGTTTCTGCGGGAGCATGCGCTTTGACATGAGCTACAACATCTACATCACGCGCCGCGAAGACTGGTTCAGCGAAGACGGCCCTGAGATCTCCCTGCAGGAGTGGATCGACCTCGTTCATGCCGACAAGGAAATGCGGCTCGACGGATACGCCGAAGCAACAACCACCGAAGGCGACGTGCTTCACGTCAATGACCAGAGCATGGCCGTATGGCTCGAATACTCCCAGCATGGCGTCGGCGGGAACATGGCCTGGATCTGGCATCACCGAGGCAACATCGTCGCGAAGAACCCCGACGAAGAAATCCGGCGCAAGATGTGGCGACTGGCCCAGGCCGTTTCGGCCAAGGTGCAGGGAGAAGAGTCGGAGCTCTACGGCGCGGACGGCCAGATGCTGCTTGAGGAAGCACCAGTGGCGAAAGATGCCCGGAGCAAGCCGTGGTGGCGTGTCTGGTAGGAACCAGGCCAACCCGAATGGAGATCGATGATGGAAGAACAGACGGTTCGAGCGGCTATCGATCGACACTGGGCTGCATCCGCTGCGGGCGACCAGGTCGCTGAGCACGAGATCTATCACGACGACGCCGTGTGCATCTACCCGCAGTCGGGCGAGGTCATCCGCGGGCGACAGAACCTGCAAGCGCTTCGAAGCCATCACCCAGGCAAGCCATCGGGGTTCGTTGTCCGGCGGATCGTCGGAGAGGGAAATCTCTGGGTGACCGAATATGCGATCGACTACGAAGGCAAGAGCGCCTTCACGGTGAGCATCATGGAATTCCGGGACGGAAAGGTCGCGCGCGAGACCCAGTACTTTGCAGACCCTTTCGAAGCTCCGGCCTGGCGCGCGCAGTGGGTCGAAGGGCTCGCATGATCAACATGGCGGTCAACGGCATGCAGCAGGTGTTCTTGTCTGTTCGACCTATTCATGTCCACAGCATGTGTCGGTCTCCATTGAGGATGGATTTTTTTCACTGGGAATGGAACCGTGATTTCCTTGAAATCAACGACTTAGAGGTGTGTTTCGGTCCCGGCCGCCGCCCAGCTCCCCAAATTTGACCCCTAGCGTCAGGATTTGCTCGGCGGGCCATGTCGGCGCGCGCAAGGGCGCCAGCGTCGCGCGTCGCTACCTGCGCTCATCGTGATCCATAGCGGCACTCCACTTCCCCGCCGGATCGCAAGGCGTAGCTTGAAGCCCTGCAGAAGGTGCGCATTCCAGTTGCAAGTTGCAATCGTCGGGTGTTTGCCAGGCTGGGGCAGACGAGCCAGACCGGGCCCGGCTCGAGCGGGGCAGAATGCTCTCCGAGGGCCGCACTCGGCCAGGAGCAGACTCCCGTCAACGGCCCCTTCAGCGCAGCCAAATTCGGCGCCTCGATCCAAAATCAATGCTTGTACAGGTTCGGCGGCCACATGTGTGAACGCTTGATCGCCGCGCACTCGACCACGGCCGGGCGCTAGCGTCCGCGATTCGCCGGCGTCTGTCCTGCAGGGCGGCGACGGCGCCGTCCATCTCGTGCTGCGCCTGCGGGACGCCGTGCGGTGACACAAGTTCCAGGCGGCGCCGGCCAGCCCCAGCGTGACGTTCGAGACAGTCATTGCGACGCTGTCGGCCACCGGCCACGTTGGGAAATCCTCTGGCCCGCGCACACACGGACGCGGCACGCTGGCGATCGCGCTCGACGCGTTAGAGGCCACCGCGCGCGCTGCGCGAATGACGTCCAACAGCCATCGAGTCGCCAAGCTTCCCGCCGCGCCGTTGGTTTGCCCCGTCTCGAGCCGCAGCGCTCACGACCGGACGTCGACTGTCGAGCGCCCTTCAGACGCGTTCCGCCAGGCCGGCCGCGAAGTAGTCGGTCACCTGGCGCACGCGTGCCGGAATGAACTTTCGGTTGGGCCAGATGAGGCTGACATCCCGGGTTTCGCCGATGAACTGATCTAGCACCGTCACGACGCCGGCCGCGCGCAGTTCCTCGGTGAACGACGCTCGGTAGAACATCCCGATGCCAACGCCGGCCTGCACCGCCGACAGGATCGTGTCGACGGTGTTGGAGGCGAGGTTTCCACCTACGCGCACGCTGAACGGGCCGTCGGGCCGGCTGAACGTCCACTGGTCGATGCCGTTGTAGACGATGCAGTTGTGGTGCACGAGGTCTTCGGGCGTCTCCGGCACCCCGTGCCGCTCGAAGTAGTGGCGCGACCCCGCGCAGACCAGCGACGTGGTGGCCACGCGCTTGACCACGGCATCGGGGCTGCGCAGCGGGCTGATGCGGATGGCCAGGTCGATGCCCTCGGTCAGCAGGTCCTGCACGCCATCCGTGAGTCTGAGCTCCAGGCTGAGCTTCGGATGCAGCGCCAGCAGTCGCGGAACGATGGGCAGCACGTGGAGGCGGCCGAAGGTGGTCGACGCCGCGATACGCACCAGCCCCGAAAGCTCCCCCGTGCTGCTCATGAGCTCGCCGTCCACCTGCGACATCTCGTCCAGCAGCGGCTTGATGCGCTCGTGGTACCGCCGCCCGGCCTCCGTCGGGGTCACGCTGCGCGTGGTGCGGTTGAGCAGCTGCACGCCAAGCCGCCGCTCCAGCGCGCCGACGGACTTGCTGACCGCCGACTGCGATTCGCCGATGCGGCGGGCGGCGGCCGAGAAACCGCCGGCCTCGACGACCGCCGCGAAAGCGGTCAGCTCCTGGAATCTATCCATGGGGTGTGCTCTGTTGCGCGCGGCCGGGAGGTGGCAGCCGTTGCCGACGCTCGGCGCCGGATTTATTCTAAATCGGACTAGGTGTAATCACGAAGAGCCGGATTATCACCGAACTGGACGCTAATTAGCATGACTGCAATGCCTCTGAATGGCATTAACCGTGAAGGCCGACGCCACGGCGCCGGCCCACCCCGTGATCAGCGAACCAAGGAATTCAACATGACTTCAATAACCGACGTGCAATCCGCGGCACCCGCCGCATCCACCTCCCTAGCAGGCAAGAAGGTCGTCGTCATCGGCGGCAAGACCGGCATCGGCCTGGGCGTAGCGCAGGCCGCGCGGGAGGCGGGCGCGACGGTGGTCGTCGCCAGCCGCCGCCTCTCGTCGCCGCAGGAGCGTCCGGATCTCGCCGGCTTCCAGCAGGTGAGCCTGGACATCCGCGACGAGTCGACCGTGCGAGCGGCGTTCGACACCATCGGCGCGTTCGACCACCTGGTCGTCACCGCCGCGCCCGATCTCGGCACCTGGGGCGCGTTCATGGACGCGGACATGAGCGGCGCGCGCAACTACATGGAAGGCAAGTACCTGGGCAGTTGGGCCTGCGCCCGCCATGGCTCGCCGCACCTGAACGCCGGCGGCACGATCACATTCCTGACCGGCGGCATGGCCGTGCGGCCGAAGGTCGGCTTCACCGCCGTCACCTCGGCGTTCGCCGCGGTGGAGGCTCTGTCGGCCTCGCTCGCGATCGAGCTCGCACCCACCCGCGTGAACACGATCCGCCCCGGCTTCATCGACACCGACATGTGGGCCTTCCTGCCGGCTGAACATCGCGACGGCCTGCGCAAGAAGGTGGAAGAGACCTTCCCCGCACGGCGCGCCGGCAAGCCTGAGGACGTGGGCCATGCCGCCGTCTTCCTCATGACCAATCCGTACGTGACCGGCACAGTGCTCGAGGTGGCCGGCGGCGAGAACCTGGTCGCCAGCGTTTCCTGAACCACCGACGAGAGGTACGACATGACTGAACTCGATCTTTCCCTGCGCGGCGCCGGCGGGTGGTGAACGGGCCGCCGCTCCTTCCTGGCCCAGGCCGACGACCGAACGCTCCACGCATCACTTCAGCGGCCGAACTTGCTCACTACCGCCGCCCAGAGGCGACCAGGTTCATCACTCCGATCTATCGAGATGTCGACACCGGTCTGCACCATGATCAGCTTGGCGGCAGGGTCGATGAAGATGCGCTGGCCGTATCCGCCAAGAAGAACGAACTGACGTCTTGGACCGGGCAGCAGCCACATCAGGTAGCCATAGCCAAGGGTTTGAGGACCGGATGCTCCGGGAGACAGGTAGCGATCCGACGAGCGCGTTGTCGTTGCCTCCATCATCCATCGGGCCGGAATGATCTGGCTGCCTTGCCACTGGCCGTCATGCGCGAGCAGTCGTCCCAGCCGTGCATAGTCCCGCAGGACTGCACCGAAGAACGTCCAGGCGACTTCACCGCCTTGCGCGTTCACGAGCCAGGTGCCGTCGGCCTCGGCGCCTATCCGGGACCAGACTTTCTCGTGCAGGTAGTCGGACAGGGTTCGACCGGTCGCACGCTCCACGACAAGGCCGAGCACTGCGGGTTCGATGCTGGCGTAGTGGAACTCGGTCCCGGCCGGGGCGATGCGTTGGTTGAAGGCAGAGATCGTGTCGATCGTGCTGCGCTGCGGTGCGCCACGGCCGAGCACTCTGTCCATCCATGAGCGGTGGCCGAGGACCATCCCGCCCCACAATCGTTCGAGATCCTGGTCGCCGTTGGCCTCTTCGCCGAACTTCACACCCGAGGACATGTGCAGGAGATCGCGCAGGGAAGTCCTGCCGTACTCCGTGTCCTGGAGTTCCGGCACATAGCCCTGCACCGCGTCGTCCACCGACCTGATCGACCCGTCCGCAATGGCGAGGCCAACCAGCAGGCCGGTGATGCTCTTTGCCATCGAACCTGAGAACAGGCGATCGCGGTCCGATCGGCCGTACTGATAGCGCTCCTGCAGGATCGTTCTGTCCTTGGCGATCAGCAAACCGGTGACCGGCTGCCGTGCCAGATAGTCCTCGATGGTCTGGTCGGCGCCCTGATAGCGATAGCGGACATCGGTGACCGCATAGGTAAAGCACCACGGGGATGCTGCGCGAGCGATCCGGCGGGTGCGGTACTGGTCTTCGAAGTGACTGAAAGCTCCGACGCGGTACTTCATGTCCAGAGGCTCGCCCGGCTCACCACGCAGCAAGGGGTCTGTGGCAGGAAAGCCATCATTGATACCGAACGCTGCTGCACGAGGCCCCGTCGGCGAGAAAGTGGGGCCGTTGTCACCGGTGGGGCCGTCACAGAGTGAACGGGCACTGCTTGTCGTCGGCCGCAGCGCCGAGCACGCGGCCAGACCAAGCAGTACCGTGCGGCGCGATGGACCGGATTGCGTCATGAAAGCACTGCGTTGTGCGCTGGTGTGGGCATCCAACTTCAATGGCAGGGGCGGCGATAACCGAAGTCTAGCCTCCGCCGTCGAAAGCCGCCGCCTTGCTTGTCAAGGTGGAGCGGCCACGCGCTTACGATGAGTCTTCACGTGCTTGCGTACAACCTCAAGCGGGTGATGAGCGTGTTGGGGATTGCGAAAACGATGAAAGCGATGCGGCTGGCGGGGGCGTGAGCCTCTTTAGGCTCTCATTCGCACTTCGATGAGGTGCCGTGAAGGCCTCGTAGTCGATCTCAGGCGCATATCGGCACCGAATGAAGCTCGCTGATCTCTGCACGTCGTCGTTCGCATGACGGCATCGCGCGTTTCTACACAGCCTCGGCCCGAATCCGAAGTTCGATTCGCTTCAAAGCGGTCTCTCGCTTGGTCGACCGAGTGTCGGGGCAAGGGAAATTGCTGGCCTCTAAAGAGCCTTAAGCCTCCCGCGTCGCACGGCGCCATAAGTCCTCGAACTCTGCGAGGGACAGTTCGGTGAGGGCTGCATCCCTTTTCAGATTTTCTATACCGGCCTCTGGAAATTCGGGACGTGTCGTGAAGTCATACTGCTCGTTGTTATGAGCGCTAGGGGTTGCCCACCACAGCTCATGCTCAAAGCTGTTGATCATCCGGGTGATCATGCCGTCAGTGACTTCGCAATAGAAGAGTCCAGAAGTCCCCTCATGACTCTCGTTGTACGTTCGATAGTACTTTCGGATCGACTGCATGAGTTCGAGTATTTTGAATAAAGGACCGGTGATGGCCTTGAGCCGCTATGGCAATCGGAGAGGGGGCGGATTTCAAACCCGCCACCATCACATGGCGGACTGGACGATTTCCGCGTGGACTTCAGCGAATTCCGGAACAGTGAGCAAGTCTTGGATGATCGCGGCAATGGCCGTGTCCGATCGGGCTTGCTGAACTAAGGGCTCGGCAGCATAGATCACCGCCTCATAGCGCAGTTTGGGAATCAACATCCGTAGGTCCTGAATCGTCGTCTCGCGTTCCACATCATAGGCGGCGAGCCGACAGAGAACTTCAATTGCGTTGTCCTGAGTCCAATCGTAGGCGCCGTGTGCGACTCTCTTCAGCAGCGGCAGAGCCGGCGAGCCGATGAAATAGAGAATCTCAAAAATGGCCAATTGGCGCACTGCCATCCATTGGCCTAGCCCCGGAAACCTGTCAGCAAGTTCCGACGGAGGCATCGAGTCGCCATGGAAATAGTGCGGCAATTCTGGTATGCGAGCCTCGTCGAACGTGCTCGCCGCCGTTTGTGCACGTCGTTGGAACTCCGTGTGATCGCCGATCACTTCGGCGACCCATTGGACGGTTGCCTGTACGGCTGGGTCAACGAGTGCCGGGGTATGCGGGCCGGGGCGCCTTTCTTTCTTGAACCAACCAAACACCATGACCTAAGCCCTTTAATGCTAGCGACGACCTCCTAGCCGAATTCCGTTCCATCCCCACCCGTTTGAAGGCACCATTCTGAGCGCGTGGGTCATCACTCGCGTCGAACGACCGGTTGAATCCGCCACCGATGGCGGCCATTCGCCGCCGCGCGGCAACGACGCGCGCCATCTAACGCCGCAATTTAGCCGCTAAATTCCAAAGTTGGTGAGACAAAACACCAGGAATTCCATCTTTAGTGAAACAGCGGTTCCATCCTCAATGATTGATCCGCCCGTAAGTGGTTGACTCCAAATGGGATGAGGATTCCGCGCCTCGTGAATCTCGACAGCATGTCGACGAACTCACCTCCCGGATGCGCATGACCGTCTCGACAAGTGGGCTATCGCCGTCAACGCGGCGACAGTGACCTGTCCAGGCTGGCCGAAAGAGCAGCCAGCGCAGGCTTCAGCTTTGCCGCCGGCAGGTATCCGAAGCCGAGCCTGAACACGCGGTCGGACTCGCCGAACCACCGCCCCGATGCGAGCTGCAGGTCATGGTCCGGCAACAGAGCCCAGAAGCGAGAGACCGCGGCATCGTCGAACACATCGGCGCGCAGCCGCAGGCAACTCAGGGCACCGCCATCGGGCCTGATCCATTCGATGCGGCCGCGCTCGGCATCGCACCAGTCCGACAGTTCCTGCAGGGCAGCCGCAAGCAGACGGCGCCGAGGCCCCAACACCCGCTCGCTGTTGCGCAACAGTGCCGCGGCCAGCGTTTCGTCGAGCACCGAGCCGGAGATCACGGTGTTCATCTTCGCCACCGTGAGCCGCGAGCGGAGGTCCGCGTCCGGCACCGTGAGCCAACCGGTTCGCAGCCCCGGTGCGCCCAATGCCTTGGAGACGGATGCACCCGTGACGATGCGTGGATCGAGGCTTGCAAAGCTCTCGACCATCGGGTCATCTCCGTAGGAAGCCTCGCGGTAGGTCTCGTCGACGAAGAGCAGCGCACCAGGCGACAGCCTGCCCATCAGTTCGAGCAGCCTCTCGATGTCGGCGCGCGAGGTGCGGACGCCGCTGGGGTTCTGCGGCGAAGCGATGCTCACCAGCTTCGTCTTCGAGTTGAGGCATGCCTCGAACTGTCCGAAATCCAGGGCATAGCCGTTCTCGAAGGAGAGCTTGACCTCCCGCACGCTCGCACCTGCTCCCAGGAGGCTGTCACGGCTCGGTGGGAAGCACGGCGTCGCAAGAACGGCTTCGTCGCCCGCGCGGCAAACCTCGAAAGCCAGAAGGAAGAGACCCAATGCCGTGCCCTGCGTCGTGAGGACGTATTGAGGCGGGACCTTGCAGGCATCCGCAATCGCCTGCCGCAGCACGAGCGAGCCGGCGGACTTGCCGTAGCCCAGCTTCAGATCGCGGATGTTCTCCAGGTCCGGAAAATCGAGAAGCTCGCCGAGCGTCAGATCCTGCGAGGTGCTCTCCGCCAGGTTGAACGGCCGGCTCACATCGAGAAGCGAAATGATCTCGTTGTAGGGAAACCTTCCGCGCCACTGCGGGGAGGCCGCATCGCGCACGTCGTCGCTTCTTTCCGGGGAAGGAATCTCTTGAATAGCTCTCATCGTTTCGCCTCGAACCTGCCGGTTCAGTAGTTCAGCCGAGGCATCGTAGCGAGCGGGAGCAAACCGCAACAGCCACAGTTTTTCGATTTTTCGACCATCACAGTTTGTTTGTCGCGCCGCGCCTGGCTGGCCGAGAGTGAGCGCCATCATGGAAGCGCACGCACCCTATCGATACGAACAGCTGGCCGACCTCATCATCGGCATGATCGACAAGGGTGCCTTGTCCCCGGGCATGCGCGTTCCGTCGGTGCGTGCCGTGAGCGAGCAGCATCAGCTCAGCATCGCGACAGCGCTGCAGGCCTACCGCATGCTGGAGGATCGCGGAGTCCTCGTGTCCAGGCCGCAGTCGGGCTTCTATGTCTCGAACGCCCGCCATGGGACGTTTGCGCTTCCTTCCACCTCCCGTCCTCGCACGAAGGCTTCGACCGTGTCGATCAGCGGCGCCGTCGCCGCGTTGCTCGAGCATGCGTCGAACATGTCCCTGGTCCCGCTGGGATGCGCGGTGCCCGATGTGGGGCTGCTGCAGTCGAAGCGGCTCGATCTCATGCTCGCACGCGTGGCGCGCCAGCACGGTGCCCGTCACAACGTCTACAGCCCCCCACGGGGCGAGGCGGCCCTGCGCCGCGAGATCGCCAGGCGGTCGATACGCACGGGCCATGCCCTGTCGCCTGACGACATCCTCATCACCAGCGGCTGCACCGAAGCGCTGACGCTCGCGCTGGGCGCGGTGGCCAGGCCCGGCGACACCATCGCGGTCGAGTCCCCCACCTACTTCGGTCTGCTGCACACACTGGAGGTGCTGGGACTGAAGGCCCTGGAACTTGCCACCGACCTCGTGCGCGGCGTCGATGTCGCCGCGCTGGCGCGCCTGCTCGACAAGGAACCGATAGCGGCGTGCGTGCTCTCGTCCGGCTTCAGCAACCCGCTGGGATACGTGATGACCGAGAGCGATAAAAGATCGCTTCTCGCGCTCCTTTCGAAGCACGCCATACCGCTGATTGAAGACGACGTGTATGGCGACATCCACTTCGGCCGCGAGCGTCCCAAGCCATTCATTGCGCTGGACCGGGGAGAGAACAAGATCATCTACTGCAGCTCCTTCTCGAAGAGCCTTGCACCCGGGTACCGCATCGGGTGGATCGCGCCGGGCGCATACGCGCAGCGCGTGATGGAGCGCAAGCTGGCATTCAGCCTGAGCAGTCCGGTGCTGCCACAACTCGCGATCGCGGAGTTCCTCGAGGGCAACGCCTATGAAGTGCACCTGCGCCGCATTCGGCGCGTGCTGGAGGAGAACCTGACACGCATGGTCCGGGCCATCGAAGCCAGCTTTCCCGCCGAGACGAAGGTGAGTCGCCCCGCAGGCGGCTTCATGCTCTGGCTGGAGCTTCCCAAGCATTTCGACTCGCGCGCATTGTTCGACGAAGCGCTCGAGCACGGCATCTGCTTCGCGCCAGGAAACGTGTTCTCGGCAAGCCGCCGCTATGGCAACTGCCTGCGCCTGAGCGCCGGCCACACATGGGACGACCACATCGAAGCCGGCGTGCGTCGCCTGGGCCGCCTGGCGTGCGCACAGCTGAATCGGTAGGCCGCCACAAACCCCGCAGTCTCAGTCTTCCTCATGCCCCCGGTACTGCCCCATCAGCATCTGCTGCGTCGCCGGTGGCACCGCCTCGTAGTGCGACAGCGCGATGGTGTAGCGCCCCTGCCCGCTGGTCATCGCATTGAGGCGCGACTGGTAGCTGGCCAGTTCGGCCATCGGCACCTGGCCGCGAACGACCGCGGTGCCCGCGCCTGCGGCCGACGTGCCTGTGACCAGGCCCCGGCGGGTTGAAAGATCGCCGGTGACGTCGCCGACCGACGGCTCCGGCACGGCGATCTCGATCTCGACGATCGGCTCGAGCACCACCGGCCGGGCCTCGCGGATGGCCGCCATGAAGGCCTTGCGGCCGGCGGTGGCGAAGGCGATGTCCTTGCTGTCAACGCTGTGGTGCTTGCCGTCGTACACCACCACGCGCACGTCGACCACCGGATAGCCGGCGATCGCACCGCACGCCAGCACCTCGCGCACGCCTTTCTCGACCGCGGGGATGAAATGCCCCGGAATCGCACCGCCGCGCACCTCGTCTGCAAACTCGAAGCCGCCGCCGCGCGCCAGCGGCTCGATGCGCAGGAAGACTTCACCGAACTGGCCGGAGCCGCCGGTCTGCTTCTTGTGGCGGTGATGGCCCTCGGCCGGCGCGGTCACGGTCTCGCGGTAGGCGATGCGCGGCGGCCGCGTCTGCACCTCGAAGCGGTACACCTCGCGCAGGCGGTCGAGCACGATGCGCAGGTGAAGCTCGCTCAGGCCGTAGAGCACCGTCTCGTTGGTCGCCATCACGTGCTCGATGCGCAGGCAGGGGTCCTCGGCCGCGAGCTTGCCAAGGATCTCCCAGGCGCGCTGCTCGTCGCCATGGCGCTTGGGCTCCACGGCCAGGCCGTGCACCGGCACCGGAAACGCCAG
Source organism: Variovorax sp. PMC12 (assembly GCF_003019815.1). NCBI lineage: Bacteria > Pseudomonadati > Pseudomonadota > Betaproteobacteria > Burkholderiales > Comamonadaceae > Variovorax > Variovorax sp. PMC12. The sequence goes on along the minus strand of NZ_CP027774.1, from coordinate 673,246 downwards.
CGGCGCGAGATGCACATGGCTGTCCTCGGCCGCATCGTGCAGCACGGCATCGAAGTGGATCTCGTCGACCTTGGCCACCGCCACGATGTCGCCCGGCACCGCGTGCGACACCTCGACATGGTCCTTGCCCTGCAGCATGAACAGGTGCCCCACCTTGAAGGGTTTGCGGCCATCGCCGATGTAGAGTTGGCTGTCGCGCGTGAGCGTGCCTTGGTGCACGCGAAAGATACCCATCTTGCCGACGTAGGGGTCGATGGTGACCTTGAACACATGCGCCAGCACGTGCAGCGACGGGTCGGGCCTGGCCTGCATGGGCTTGGCCTGGGCGCCCTCGCCGACGATGAAGTCAGGCGGGTTGGCCTCGCTCGGGTCGGGCAGTAGCTTGACGATCACGTCCAGCAGTTCGGCCACGCCGGCGCCGCTGCGCGACGAGACGAAGCACACCGGAATCAGGTGGCCTTCGCGCAGCGCCTGCTCGAGCGGCGCGTGCAGCTCGGCCGGATTCACGTCGCCCTCCTCGAGGTAGCGCTCGACGAAGGCCGCGTCGACCTCGACCACCTGTTCCACCAGCGCGCGGTGCGCCGCCTCGACGGGGCCGAAGTCGGACTGCCCGAAGCGGTTGAAGAAGCAGTCCACCACCTGCCTGCCGACCCCGTCGGGCAGGTTCAGCGGCAGGCATTCGCGGCCGAAGGTGGCCTGGATGTCGGCCAGCAGGCCCGCCAGCGAGATGCCCTGCGAGTCGATCTTGTTGACGATGATCATGCGCGCGAGATGGCGCGAGGCCGCGTACGCCATCATGCGCACCGTCATCGGCTCGATGCCGGTGGCGGCGTTGATGACCACCGCCACCGTTTCGACCGCCTCCAGCGCCGGCAGGCTCTGGCCGAGGAAGTCGGGGCCGCCGGGCGTGTCGATGAAGTGGATGCGCGTGCCGGCATGCGTGAGGTGCAGCACTGATGCATTGAGCGAGTGCTGCAGGCGGCGCTCCAGGGGGTCATGGTCGCTGACGGTGCTGCCGCGCTCGACGCTGCCGCAGGCCTTGATGGCACCCGCCTTGAACAACAGGGCCTCGGCGAGGGAGGTCTTGCCGGCGGCGGCGGCGCCGACGAGCGCCAGTGTTCGCACCGCTCCCATTTCGGCCGCGAGGCCGTTCGATCGGCTTGGCATGGCTGCACTCCTTCGCATCCGGAAGGCCGACCCGGCGGCCCGCAGGGGCTCGGGTGCTGCGCACGGACGCCAGGCCAGCGTACGGGATCGGCCGGGCCGGCGCAAGCCGTCGGGCGCCCGCCCTCAGAAAACGGCCGACAGCGCGAGCGTCAGCAGCAGCCCCATCACGGAGATCACCGTCTCCATCACCGACCAGGTCTTGATCGTCTGCCCCACCGTGAGGCCGAAGTATTCCTTCACCAGCCAGAAGCCGGCGTCGTTCACATGGGAGAAGAACAGCGAGCCGGCGCCGATGGCCAGCACCACGAGCGACAGGTGGTTGGTCGACAGCCCGCCGGCCAGCGGCGCGATGATGCCCGCCGCGGTGACGGTCGCCACCGTCGCGGAGCCGGTCGCCAGGCGAATCAGCACCGCCACGATCCAGCCCAGCACCAGCGTCGACAGGCCCGCCGCGAGCGCGATCTTGGCGATGGCATTGCCGGTACCGCCATCGACGAGCGCCTGCTTGAACCCGCCGCCCGCACCCACGATGAGCATGACGCCCACCACCGGCAGCAGGCTGTCGGCGATCTTCCTGGCCAGCACGGGCAGCGTGAAGCCCACGGCGGTGCCGAAGGTCACCATGGCCAGCAACACGGCCACCAGCAAGGCGAAGACGGGGTCGCCGATGAAGTCGAGCACCGGCCGCAGCGGGGCCGACTTGTCCAGCCAGATGTCGGCCGCCGCCTTCAGCAGCATCAGCACCAGGGGAGACAGCAGGGTGACCAGGGTCCATGCGAAGGTGGGGCTTGCGCTCGGCTTCTGGTCGACCGCATTGCCAGCCGACCCCGAGGCCGTGACCGCCAGCCCCGCGCCGGCCGCGCCGATCGGAACCAGCCGGGCCGCCAGCAGGCCGAAGAGCGGCCCGGCCACGGCCACCGTCGGAATCGCGATCAGCAGCCCGAGCGCCAGGGTCACGCCGACGTTCGCATGCAGGATGGCAATGGCGGCGAGCGGCCCCGGATGCGGTGGAATGAACCCGTGCAGCACCGACAGGCCGGCCAGCGCCGGAATGCCGAGCCGCATGGCGGGGCCCTTGGAGCGGTGTACCGCGAGCATGACCACGGGAATCAGCAGCACGAGCCCGATCTCGAAGAACATCGGTATGCCGATGATGCTGGCGACCAGCGCCATCTTCCAGGGCAGCGTGGCGGGGCGCCCGCGCAGCAGCGTCTCGACCAGCCTGTCGGCGCCGCCGGAATCCGCCAGCAGCTTGCCCAGCATCGCGCCCAGTGCGATGAGCACGCCCACGTAGCCCAGCACGCCGCCGACGCCGTTTTCATAGGACGCCGTCACCTTGTCGAGCGGAATGCCCGAACCGACGCCGACGAAGAGCGCGCCGATGGTCAGGGCCAGGAAGGCATGCAGCTTCAGCCACACGATCAGCACGACCAGCAGCGCGATGCCGATGGCCGCGACGGCCAGCACCTGGATGTCGTGCGCGTTCAGCGCGGTGGAAGCGTCCATTTATTTCAGGCCCAGGGTTTCGATGATGGTCTGGGCCAGCGCGGAGGGCGCCGGGCCGATGTCGACGCGAATCGCGGGCTCGTCCGCCGCGGGCTCTTCCAGGTCGGCGAACTGGCTGTCGAGCAGGCTGGGCGGCATGAAGTGGCCGTGGCGGGCCATCAGGCGCGAGGCGATGGTCTCGCGCGAGCCGTGGAGGTAGACGAACACCACGCCCGCGCCGCGCCGGTTGATCACCTCGCGGTAGGAGCGCTTGAGCGCCGAGCAGGTGATGAGCCCATGCTCGCCGGCAGCGATGCGCTCGTCCACCCAGTCCGCCACCTTGCGCAGCCAGGGTGCGCGGTCTTCGTCGGTGAGCGGATGTCCCGCTTCCATCTTGGCAATGTTCGCAGGCGGATGGAGTGCATCGCCTTCCTCGAAGGGCCAGGACAGGCGGCCAGCGAGGATGGCGGCCACGGTCGTCTTGCCGCAGCCCGAGACGCCCATGAGCACCAGCACCTGCGGTTTTTGAGTGGGAAGAGGCATTGGTTTCCTTGTCAGCCCAGCGCGTCGTTCAGTCGTTCGCGGAATTCGGTCAGGCTCACGGCCGCGCCGATCTCGCGCGGCAGCGCATCGCGCACCGAGAACACGCCGACGACCTTCCTGCCCGCCACCAGCGGCAGATGGCGAAAGCCCCGTTCGAGCATGAGCACCACCGCGTCGGACACCGGCGTCTCCGGCGGCACGCAGATCGGGTTGGGCGTCATGACTTCGCGCACCGGCGTGCGATCGGGGTCGAGCCCCCGCGCCAGCACGCGGGTCATCAGGTCGCGCTCGGTCAGGATGCCCACCAGGACGTCCGGCAGCTCCATGACGAGCACGCTTCCGCAGTTGGCGCGCGTCATCACGCAGGCGGCGTCGCGCACGCTGCCCTGCGGAGCAAGGCTGATCAGGTGCGTGCGGGAGATGGATTGGAAAACGGTGCGCTCGGCCATGGTGCGCCCTCCTGAAAGAGGGTCAATGGTGCCCCGGGCCGCCGATCAGCGCAAGGAGGCGTTCAGCCGCTCGAGCGCCGAGGCGCCCGGGCACAGTTCGGCCGGCCCCAGCGCATTGAGCGGGCGGCCGCTGGTGTTGAGGGCGGTGTGCAGGTCGGTGGCCAGCGGATCGACGTACAGCAGGCCGGTGACCACCTCGCCCATTTCCTGGTGGCGCTGCATGTAGGCCATGGCGGCGTGGCGGTCGCCGAGCGTGTAGTCGGGGTGCAGGCTGCGCAGGCGCAGCAGCGTGCCGTCGTGCTGGCGCACGTCCATTACCTCGCCCGGCTCGATGTCGACGGAAATCTCGTCCCGCCCGCTGATGAAGTCGATGCGGCTCACCGCTTCGTTGTGCTCGCGCACGTAGTCGTAGCTCTTGGTGCTGCCGGGATGGTTGTTGAAGGCCACGCACGGACTGATCACGTCGATGAACGCCGAACCGCCGTGGCTGATCGCGCCCTTGATGAGCGGTACCAGCTGCGCCTTGTTGCCCGAGAAGCCGCGCCCCACGTAGCTGGCGCCCAGCTGCAGCGCCATGGCCACCAGGTCGACCGGGCTGTCGGTGTTGACCACGCCCTTCTTGCTCTTGGAGCCCTGGTCGGCCGTGGCCGAGAACTGGCCCTTGGTCAGGCCGTAGACGCCGTTGTTCTCCACGATGTAGGCCATGCGCACGCCGCGCCGCATGGCGTGGGCGAACTGGCCCAGGCCGATGGAGGCCGAGTCGCCGTCTCCGGAAACGCCCAGGTACAGCAGGTCGCGGTTGGCGAGGTTGGCGCCGGTCAGCACGCTGGGCATGCGGCCGTGCACGGTGTTGAAGCCGTGCGAGGCCCCCAGGAAGTAGTCCGGCGTCTTGGAACTGCAGCCGATGCCCGAGAGCTTGGCCACGCGATGCGGCTCGATGTCCAGCTCCCAGCAGGCCTCGATGATGGCGGCCGAGATCGAGTCGTGGCCGCAGCCGGCGCACAGCGTGGAGATCTTTCCTTCGTAGTCGCGCCGCGTGTAGCCCACCTTGTTGACGGCCAGCGTCGGATGGCGCAGCCTGGGCTTGGCGAGGTAGGTCATGCCGCCTCCTTCGTCGGATGAACATGCGTGGCGATGGCCTGCACGATGAAGCGCGCGGTGATCGGCGTGCCGTCGAAATGCAGCACCCGGATCAGCCGTGCCGGATCGGCATTTAGCTCGTTGACCAGCAGGCTGCGCATCTGCGCGTCGCGGTTCTGCTCGACCACGAAAACCTGCTCGTGCTGCGCCACGAACTGCGCCACGCTCTCGGGAAAGGGAAAGGCGCGCAGCCGCATGGCGTTGAGGTGGATGCCCTGCGCTTCGAGCGCATCCAGCGCCTCGTGCATCGACGGGCTGGTCGAGCCGAAATAGATCACGCCCAGCGCGGTCTTGCGGGCTGCGGGCCGCAGCACCGGCTGCGGCACCAGCGTGGCCGCGGTCGCGAACTTCTTCAGCAGCCGCTCCATGTTGTAGATGTAGTCCGGCCCGCGCTCCGAATACCGGGCATAGGCGTCGCGCGTGGTGCCGCGCGTGAAGTAGCTGCCCTTGGTCGGGTGCGTGCCTGGCAGCGTGCGCCAGGGAATGCCGTCGCCGTCCACGTCCTTGTAGCGGCCGAAATCGCGGCCCGCCTCCAGCTCATCGGCGCTCATGACCTTGCCGCGGTCGTAGGCCTGGCTGTCGTCCCAGGCAAAGGGCTCGCACAGCCGCTGGTTCATGCCGATGTCCAGGTCGGTCATCAGGAACACGGGCGTCTGCAGCCGGTCGGCCAGGTCCAGCGCCGCCGCCGCGTGTGCGAAGCACTCGTGCGGGTCCTCGGGAAACAGCAGCACGTGCTTGGTGTCGCCGTGCGAGGCATAGGCGCAGGCCAGGATGTCGGCCTGCTGCGTGCGCGTGGGCATGCCGGTGGAGGGCCCGCCGCGCTGCACGTTGATCAAGGTGATCGGAATCTCCGCGAAGTAGGCCAGGCCGATGAATTCGGCCATCAGCGAAATGCCGGGCCCCGAGGTCGCGGTGAAGGCGCGCGCGCCGTTCCAGCCCGCGCCGACCACCATGCCGATCGAGGCCAGCTCGTCCTCCGCCTGCACGATGGCGAAGCGGTGCTGGCCGGTGGCCGGGTCCACCCGGAACTTGCTGCAGTACTTCTGGAAGGCCTCGGCCACCGACGACGACGGCGTGATCGGGTACCAGGCCGCGACCGTGGCGCCGCCATACACGCAGCCCAGCGCCGCGGCGCTGTTGCCGTCCACGAAGATGCGCCCGCCCACCCGGTCGGCGCGCCGCACCTGCAGCCCCACCGGCTCGCGCAGGTTCTCCCGCGCGAAGTCGCAGCCCAGGTGCAGCGCCTGCACGTTGGAGGCCAGCAGCTTTTCCTTGCCCTTGTACTGCTCGCCGAACAGCTTCTCGACCACCTCGGGCTCGATGCCCAGCAGGACGGCCAGGGCGCCCACGTAGACGATGTTCTTGAACAGCTGCCGCTGGCGCGGGTCTTGATAGACGGCGTTGCAGATTTCGGTGAGCGGCATGCCGATCACGCGGATGTCGTCGCGAAACCTGGAAGGCGGCAGCGGCCGGGTGCTGTCGTAGAAAAGATAGCCGCCCGGCGCCAGCTCGGCCACGTCGGCGTCCCAGGTCTGCGGGTTCATCGCCACCATCATGTCCGTGCCGCCGCGCCGACCCAGGTGCCCGTCTTCGGTCACGCGCACCTCGTACCAGGTCGGCAGGCCCTGGATGTTGCTCGGGAAGATGTTGCGCGGGCTCACCGGCACGCCCATGCGCAGGATGGCCTTGGCGAACAGCTCGTTGGCCGAAGCCGAGCCCGAGCCGTTGACGTTGGCGAACTTGATGACGAAGTCGTTGACCGCCTCGATCTGCTGTTGCGTCATGCGGCCACCCCCTGCCCCGCCGGCGTCATCTTCAGCAGGAATTTCTGCATGTCCCAGGCGCCCGTCGGGCAGCGCTCGGCGCACAGGCCGCAATGCAGGCAGACGTCTTCGTCCTTGACCATGACGCGCCCCGTCTTGAGCCCGCCCGAGACGTACAGGTCCTGCGCCAGGTTCAGCGCCGGCGCCTTGAGCCGGGGCCTGAGTTCGTCTTCTTCCGCGTTGTCGACGAAGTTGATGCAGTCCATCGGGCAGATGTCGACGCAGGCGTCGCACTCGATGCAGGCAGCCTCGGTGAACACGGTCTGCACGTCGCAGTTCAGGCAGCGCTCGGCCTCCTTGAAGGCGGTGGCGGCGTCGAAGCCCAGTTCCACTTCCACGCGGATGCTGGCCAGCGCCGTCTCGGCCTTGGCCCACGGCACCTTGTAGCGCAGGTCGTTGGAGGTGTCGTTGTCGTAGCTCCACTCGTGGATGCCCATCTTCTGCGACACCAGGTTGGTCATGGGTGCCGGCCGCACGTAGACCGGCTCGGCGCGCAGCAGCTTGTCGATGGAAACCGCCGCCTCGTGGCCGTGGGCGACGGCCGTGATGATGTTCTTCGGCCCGAAGGCCGCATCGCCGCCGAAGAACACGTTCGGCACCGAGGACTGGAAGGTGTTCTTGTCGAGCACCGGCAGGCCCCACTTGTCGAAGTCGATGCCGCAATCGCGCTCGATCCAGGGAAATGCGTTTTCCTGCCCCACCGCCACCAGCACGTCGTCGCATTCGAAGTACGCCTCCGGCTCGCCGGTGGGCACCAGCGAGCGCCGGCCCTCGGCGTCGTACTCGGCGCGCACGATCTCGAAGCGCATGCCCACGAGCTTGCCGTCCTCGTGCACGAAGGCCTTCGGCACATGGAAGTTGATGATCGGGATGCCCTCGTGCGCGGCGTCTTCCTTCTCCCAGGGCGAGGCCTTCATCTCGTCGAAGCCGCTGCGCACGATGACCTTCACGTCGGTGCCGCCCAGGCGGCGCGCCGACCGGCAGCAGTCCATGGCCGTGTTGCCGCCGCCCAGCACGATCACGCGCCGGCCGATGCTGCTGACGTGGCCGAAGGACACGGAGTTCAGCCAGTCGATGCCGATGTGGATGCCGGCCGCGGCCTCCTGCCGCCCCGGCACGTCGAGGTCGCGCCCGCGCGGGGCGCCGCAGCCGACGAAGATCGCATCCCAGTCCTGCGCCATCAGCGCCTTCAACGACGCGATGCGCTCGCCGCCGCGGAATTCCACGCCCAGGTCCAGCACGTAGCCCGTCTCTTCGTCGATGACCGACTCGGGCAGGCGAAAGCGCGGAATCTGCGTGCGGATGAAGCCGCCGGCCTTGGCCTCGCCGTCGAACACCGTCACCTCGTAGCCCAGCGGCGCCAGGTCGCGCGCGACCGTGAGCGAGGCCGGCCCGGCGCCGATGCAGGCGACACGCTTGCCGTTCTTCGGCACGGGCTGGGGCATGCGCGCGCGCACGTCGTCCTTCATGTCGGCCGCCACGCGCTTGAGCCGGCAGATCGCGACCGGCTCCGGCGCCTCGGCGTTGCTTTCTTCCACCCTGCCGCGCCGGCAAGCCGGCTCGCAGGGCCGGTCGCAGGTGCGCCCCAGGATGCCGGGAAAGACGTTGGAGGCCCAGTTGATCATGTAGGCGTCGCCGTAGCGGCGCTGCGCGATCATGCGTATGTATTCGGGGACAGGCGTGTGCGCCGGGCAGGCGTACTGGCAATCGACGACTTTGTGGAAATAGGTCGGGTCCGCAATATTCGTTCGCTGCAACGCATATCTCCTGGCTGTCGCCTGGAGCCCCGGAGGAGCCGGCGAGTGGCTTTTTCGCGAGTATGCGCCGCGCCTGCGCACGCGCGGGCTTGGTGGAATCCCGCAGCAATCTAGGTACTTACCCTTGCGTACCGATACGTAGACACCCGCCGGGCGGCTACGGACGACAGCGCCGCGGCGGCCGGACAGACTCGCCGCAACGGCCTCGCGCGGCTTCGCGGCGGGCCGCAGCCAGAGACAAGGACCCCTTTCCATGACCGCCTTCGCAAGCAGCGCGACCGCCGGCGCCTCCAGCCCCGACGCCATCGCCGACAACAACACCCCCTACACCTTCGAAGAAAAGCGCAAGCGCATCTTCGCCATCTTCGCCGCCTCGTCCGGCAACCTGGTGGAGTGGTTCGACTTCTACGTCTACGCCTTCTGCGCCATCTATTTCGCGCCGGCCTTCTTCCCCAAGTCCGACCCGACGGTGCAGCTGCTGAACACGGCCGGCGTGTTCGCCGCCGGCTTCCTGATGCGCCCGATCGGCGGCTGGCTGTTCGGCCGGCTGGCCGACCGCAAGGGCCGCAAGACCTCGATGGTGACCTCGGTGGTCATGATGTGTGTGGGCTCGCTGGTGATCGCCTGCCTGCCGACCTACGCGCAGATCGGCGCCGCGGCGCCCGCGCTGCTGCTCCTCGCGCGGCTGCTGCAGGGCCTGTCGGTCGGCGGCGAGTACGGCACCACTGCCACCTACATGAGCGAAGTGGCGATGCGCGGGCAGCGCGGCTTCTTCTCGTCCTTCCAGTACGTCACGCTGATCGGCGGCCAGTTGCTGGCCGTGGTCGTGGTCGTGGTGCTGCAGCAGGTGCTGGACGAGGCCGAACTGCGCAGCTGGGGCTGGCGCATTCCCTTCGTGCTCGGCGCCGTGGCCGCCATCGTGGCCCTGATGCTGCGCCGCACGCTGACCGAGACCGCCAGCACCAAGACCCGCGCCGCCAAGGGCGCCGGCAGCATGGCCGAACTGTTCAAGCACCACAAGCGCGCCTTCTTCGTGGTGCTGGGCTACACGGCCGGCGGCTCGCTGATCTTCTACACCTTCACCACCTACATGCAGAAGTACCTGGTGAACTCGGCCGGCATGTCGATCAAGACCGCCAGCAACATCATGACGGCCTGCCTGTTCATCTACATGTGCATGCAGCCGCTGTTCGGCGCGCTGTCGGACCGCATCGGGCGCCGCAGCAACATGCTGCTGTTCGGCGCCCTGGGCGTGCTGATGACGGTGCCGGTGCTGACCACCCTGCAGAGCGTGAGCAGCCCGCTGATGGCCGGCGTGCTCATTACCCTGGCGCTGGCGGTGGTGAGCTTCTACACCTCGATCAGCGGCATCGTGAAGGCCGAGATGTTCCCGCCCGAAGTGCGCGCGCTGGGCGTGGGCCTGTCGTACGCCGTGGGCAATGCCATCTTCGGCGGCAGCGCCGAATACGTGGCGCTCGGACTGAAGTCGATCGGCCACGAGTCGTACTTCTACTGGTACGTGACCGGCATGATGGCCCTGGCATTCCTGGTGAGCCTGCTGCTGCCGAAGCAGGCGACCTACCTGCACAACGACAAGTAGGTTGACGGGCGCCGCTTCGAGGCCCGGCAGGCCGGTTGGAGGGGGCGAGGCCGCCTCGACCGGCGTCTGGCTGTCCTCTCACACGTTCCGGCCTGCAGGTGCTGGCTTGCCGCGAAGCGGATTCAGCGAATGACGAACGCCAGGTTGGCCAACACGTAGCCGACGGGCATGAACACCCCTCCTCCCGCGTATTGCAGCTCCAGCGCGTCCTGTTGCCCCCCGGAAACCGACCCGGCAGTGCCGAGGGTGGTCGAAGCGCGACGCGTGCCGAGCTGGATGGTCGAGCCCGACTTGGCGGCGGCCACCTTCATGCCGTCGGCGCTGCTCGCGACCGCGGTCCAGGCACCGGCGTCGCTGGTCACACGCCAGGTCCGGCCGATGTCGCTGGACTCGTAGATGCGGCCGCCGCTGGTCGCGGCCACGGCATAGCGGCCGTCGGCGGACGTGGCGATGCCTCGCCAGTCCCGGCTGACGGTCTGCGCATCCCACGTGGTCCCCGAATCGGTGGACACCCAGACGGCGCCCGTGTCCACGGTGGCATACAGGATGCTGCCGTCGGCAGACGCCGCCGCCGACCACCAGAACTGGCTGCTCGCGCGCGCGGTCCAGCTCACGCCGTAGTCGGTCGAGACATACAGCTGGGCGCCATTGGTGGCCGCCACCAGGACCCGGCCATCGGCCGAAGAGGCCACGGCGCGCCAGGCCCGGTCCGACTCACGCGCCGTCCAGCTGGTGCCGCCGTCCGAGGAGGTCCAGATCTGCCCCAGGTAGGCGGTCGCGACCAGGCGCGAGCCGTCGGCGGAACTGGCCACCGCGCTCCAGGCTCGGGACGATCCGTCGTTGGACCACGAGTTGCCGCCGTCGGTCGAGCGGAAAAGCGCACCGCCGTTGGTCGAGGCGAGCAGCGCGAGGCCATCGCTGGAAGAAGCGACGCCGCTCCAGGTCTGTCCCGTGAGGCGCAGGCTCCAGGTCGCACCGGAATCGCTCGATGTGTACAGATCGCCGCTGCCGGCTGCCGCCGCCAGGCGGGTGGCATCAGCGGACGAGGCCAGGCTGCTCCAGTTGCTGCTGGGCGCCACCGAGCGCCAGTCGAAGTCCGTTCCGCCGGGCAGGCCGCGCGTGTCGATGCGCTGCCCCGCGTTCTGCGCGATGGTCCACCCGCCGCTGCCCACCCCCACTACCTTGATCCAATCGCCCACCGTGGGCGCGGCGGGCAAGGTGAGCGTGACGCCGGTGGTCGAATTCGCCTGATAGCCGGTGTTCGACTCGGTCTGGACACTCGAGGCCGTGACGTTGACCCAGCGCGTGTCGGCCGGCGCGGCCGCGCACACGAAGGCCGTGGCCGTGACCTCTGCGGCGTCGAGCACGCCGTTGGCGTTCAGGTCCAGCCCGGACTGCACGCGTTGACCGCCATAGGCGCAGGTGCCGCCCGGTGCTTCGGCGGCGAATGCGAGCAGGCTGTCGCGGCCACTCGACCCCGCAGCGCCCGTCGCGCCCGGCGCGCCGCCGCAGACGTAGGCCGAGCTGGTCACCTCCGCGTCCTCGAGCACGTCATTGCGGTTCAGGTCCTTGCCGGCCAGCACCTGCGAGCCGCCCTGCGCGCAGTGGCTTCCGGGGGGCTCGGCCCGCATGCGCACCAGCGTGCTGAGGCCATCCACCCCGGCGGTGGCGTTGCAGATGTACTGCGTGGACGTGACTTCGCTGTCAGCGAGCACGCGATTGCTGTCCGCGTCCAGGCCGGCCTCGACGCGTGCGCCGCCCAAGGTGCAGTTGACGCCGACCGCCTCCGGCTTGACGCGCATCAGCACCGTGGATTCGCCGGATGTGCCGGCGGGCGCAGGCGCGGCGGGCTGCTGCGCGGCGGGGAAGAGGTTCGCAACGTTGCCCGAGCCACCTCCGCCTCCGCCGCAGGCGAACAGTGCGAGAGACCCGGCCAGCGCTGCGGCGAGACGGGCATTGCGAAAGATGCGGCGGTAGGCGAGTGTGGACGAAGACATAGGCAGAGGCGATGAATGGACGAAGACGCGCCATGGCGCCGCGCAGGTGAAACGGAACGCAACCGATTGTAAAAATTGCTGCCGGAAAATGGAATCCCAGAAGGCAAGCAGGGGAAAGACCTTCACTATTTCGGTGGGGCATGTTCCGTACAGCGGCACGCATGGTGGTGATTCAGTGCCGATCGAATTGATGCCTCAGTTGCGCGAAGAGGTTTCTCAACTATTCACAGTTCACTGCGAGGAGCCGGGTACTGCGGCGTTATTGAGAGGTCTTGAGCAAACCATGCAAGCCCTGTGTGCGGAGACGGAAGCGCTCAATAGGCCATCAGCGCAGATACAGCAATGGATCGACGGGCGTCCCTCGCTCGCGGATTTCAAAGTGCAGCACGCCGCCACCAGCCGCACCGTGGCCCATGTCGGCGATTTTCTGGCCCTTGCGCACCATCTCACCCTCTTTCACGTGCGTCTTGTCGAGAAGGGCGTAGGCGGTCAGCAGAGTCTCGTCGTGCATCAGCACGATCATGGTTCCATATGCGGCAAGCGCATTGCTGACGAGCACCACGCGGCCGTCCCGTGCAGCCACAACAGCATCGCCCGCCTTGCCTGCGATGTCCACTCCACGGTTCGCTTGACCGTCGAAGAGGCCGACGATCGCGCCTTTCGCGGGCCATGCAAATTCTGGCTCTCTGCTCGGCACGGACACGGTAGCTGGCGCTTCGACAGGGGCGGCTGCAACGGGCGCTGAATCGGCTCGCGACGAAGGCACAGGAGCTCCACAGGCAGTCAGCCCCGCAGACAGCAACATGATCGCGAATCTGCAAAGCCTTCTCCCGCTCCAGCGGGTCAACGTCATAGTCAGCCTTCCTCGACAAACGCTTCCTCGCGTTTGGACCTGACAGCGGGCAAGAGGACGATGACCAGCAACAGCATCGCGCAGACCAGCAGACTCGCCGAGATCGGTCGCGTCACGAGAACGCTCCAATCGCCTCTTGAGAGCAGCAAGGCACGACGAAGGTTTTCTTCCATCATCGGCCCCAGGATCAGTCCCAGCAACAAGGGGGCAGGCTCGCAGCCCAGTTTTATGAACGCATAGCCGACAACACCGAAGAAGCCAACCATCCAAACATCGAAGGTGTTGTTGTTCGTCGAATACACGCCAATGGCGCAGAACAGGACGATGGCGGGGAATAGCCATCGATAGGGAATGGACAGCAGCTTGATCCAGATGCCGATCAGCGGCAGATTCAGAACGATCAGCATCAGGTTTCCGATCCACATCGATGCGATCAGGCCCCAGAAGAGTTCCGGATTGCTCGTCATGACCTGAGGGCCCGGCTGGATGTTATGGATGGTCATGGCTCCGACCATCAATGCCATCACGGGGTTGCCCGGAATTCCGAGGGTAAGGAGCGGAATGAACGAGGTCTGCGCCCCCGCATTGTTTGCCGATTCCGGTCCTGCCACCCCGCGGATGTTTCCCTTACCGAAGGGGATCTCTCCAGATTTCAGTTTGAGCTTTTTTTCCAGCGTGTAAGAGGCGAACGCCGACAGCAGCGAGCCTCCCCCCGGAAGAATTCCGAGCGTACATCCGAGCGCAGTGCCACGCAGCACCGCGGGGAACATGTTCTTGAAGTCTTCCTTCGTCGGCATGAGGCCCTGTAGCTTGGCAGTGAATACCTGGCGCTCGTCTTCGCTCTGGGAAAGGTTTGCGATGATCTCGCCGTAGCCAAAGATACCCATTGCGATCGCGATGAAGCTGATGCCGTCGGTGAGCTCCGGGATGTCGAAGCTGTATCGAGCCACGCCCGAATTCACGTCTGTGCCGACCAATCCCAGCAACAGACCCAGCATGATCATGCAGATGGCCTTGATCAGCGAACCGGATGCCAGGACCACTGCACCGATCAGGCCCAGCACCATCAAGGAGAAGTACTCGGCGGGACCGAACTTGAAGGCCAGCTCCGTCAGCGGCGGCGCGAACGCCGCAAGGATGAGCGTGCCGACGCAACCGGCGAAGAAGGACCCAAGGCCTGCTGCCGCGAGCGCAGGCCCTCCACGCCCCTGCTTGGCCATCTGGTGGCCGTCAATCACGGTCACCACCGATGAGGATTCTCCGGGCAGGTTGACCAGAATTGCCGTGGTTGACCCGCCGTATTGGGAGCCATAGTAGATGCCAGCCAGCATTATCAGCGCCGCCACCGGCGGAAGCGCGTAAGTTGCCGGCAGCAGCATGGCGATCGTTGCGACAGGGCCGATGCCCGGCAACACGCCGATCAGCGTTCCGAGCAAGCAGCCGATGAATGCATAGACCAGGTTCTGCAGCGTGAACGCCGCTTCAAAGCCAATGGACAGGTTGTTGATCAGTTCCATGCAATAGTCCTCAGCCCGTGATGAAAGTGGGCCAGACCTGAAACTGCAGACTCAGGCCAACGATGAATGTGAGGTAACTCCCGATCGCCAGAATCGTCGCGAGAATCAACGACGTCCTCAAAGAGAACCTGGGTCCGGCAATGCCGGCGATCACGACCAGCGCGTAGATCGCGATCAACAGGCCCATGGCGGGGACGCCGAACGTCGGCAGCCCTCCAAGGAGCAGCCCGAACACAAGGTTGGCGCCGATGATCAGCACCAGAGGCTTCCAGGCGATGCGGCCGATCGGATCACCGCCTGATGTATTGAAGCTAAGCGCGCCAAAGATGACGATCGCTCCTCCTATCGCCAGCAGGACGCCGAGTACCAACGGAAAGTAGCCGGGGCCCATTCGGGCACCGGAGCCTATCGTGTAGTTCGTGGCGCCGATCGCGAATGCGAGGCCGACGCAAACGAACATGACACCGGAAAGGAAGTCCTTCTGACTCTTGATCTTCATGGAATGGTGGGAAGGTTCGGACAAAGAAAACGCACGGCTTCGACAAAGCCGGATGCTCAGTCGCTTGCAGCAAAATGTGCAGATGAGAAGTGCCGACGCGCCGTGCTCGGTCAGCTTCCGATCAGATATGTCATGGTATGAGATTATTTATGTCATACCGTGAGTAATAACCCTGTGCCTTCTGCCATCGGGCTGATACATTCGGCGGTCACTTACAAGAAACGACATGTCGAACGATCAGGGCGCCATCGAAAAGCAGCGCTTCGAGACACTCTCCGAATTCCGCTTCAGGCTGCGCAGCTTTTTGCGATTCAGTGAAGACGCGGCCAGAACCGAAGGCATCACAGTGCTGCAGTACCAACTAATGCTCCACACCCAGGGATTTCCCGGTCGCCAATGGGCCACCATCGGGGAGCTTGCCGAGCGCCTGCAAGCACAGCCGCATGGCGTGGTCGCGCTGGTCTCGCGCTGCGAAGAGGCGGGACTCGTAAAGCGAAAGCCGAGCCTTGTCGATCGCCGACAAGTCGAGGTGCATCTGCTTGCCGCTGGTCGAAAAAAGTTGGCGCGCTTGGCGGCGCAACACGCCGACCAACTCTCTGAGCTCGCGGAGGTCGTGCGGCTGGCCAGCCACCGCGCGGACTGAGCCAGGACGCGGCGGGCTTCAGGCCCTCTCGCCGCGATAACCAGATGCTGGCCAGACTGCTTTCCCCCTAGGGCGGAAGGCAAACCCGAAGGCGAATCGCTTTCATGCAGATCGCGGCGGGCGGCTTGGGCTCATGCTTGATGTTCTGGAGCGGGCGATCCGGCAACGCGATGTTCGTCAGCACGAAGAGGCCGTTATTTGCGGGCCGAACCCGTTGCAAGGTTTTGCTTGATCACGTGCCCAATAGTCAGGCCCATCCACCAGGATGCGCCCTAAGCTGGTCGGCAGCCATGCAAGGTAGTCAACGCGAGGGGCTCCACTACAGCAGCAGCACGCAGTCAATACGCGCACGAGGCGGAACTCTCAAAATGAAGAATCCGGCCTGGATGCCCGGACAAACCGAGTCCGTCAACTCCGGCCGATGACTTGCAACCGCAACCGGAGCGTCCGGGGGCATCGTCTGCCAACGCATGCCTTCGACGTTGGCCGCTTCGGCCTAAGCTAAATGGAGACTAGTCGTGAAGTGACGGCAACCCACTACGGCTTTTTCAATTCCATCAAACCGACAAATTGGGACTGTAGCGTCCGCGTCTCGGGAAGCACGTACACAACCCCGCCAATTGAGCCTAGCGCGTCGCGCAGGACCGCGTTGTAAAACGCCGATGGCACGTTGATGCAGCCATACGAGATCCGATTGTCCGCCACGCTTGGCGTGGCAAGGCGCTCCAGTCGCCTGTCCGCCTTGTTTGCAGTGCGAACACGATGCATCGACACGGCTGCGTCGTAGTCGATCCAGATGATGTCTTCGCCTTGCGTATTGCGACCAGGCTCGACCTCGAACCTCCCGGCCGGCGTGGTTCGCTCTGACGGCTTGATGTCCGCCATCTTTCGCTCGCCGATACCAGGAACCGAATCGTCGCCTTTCGCGAGCCCGAGCAAAACCGCTGAGGACCCCTGGCGTGTTCCATCGGAAGCAAATACGTCCACACGAGCGTTCTTCTTGTCGACAATCGCAAACGGTTTCCCGTGGTTGTCTCTTTTCTGAAGGATGCGATCCAGCAGCTGCGCCACTTCGGTCGATTGCGTGGCGCGCCGCTCTCTTTTGCTATTGTTGTCAGAGGCATTCTGACCACTGTTCAGCGGCGCAGCAGCCAGTGATTGAGTGACTGACAGCATCGCTGCGCAGATAAGCCCCGCCGCCACGCGGCGGGGCGGAACCGGCGCAGTCGCTTTTTCAAGCTCGAACACTTTGTCCCACTGAATCAGTTGCGGTCTGCGCGTGCGGCACGCATGCGACGCTGCGGTGCCATGTCGGCACTGTCATTTGCCATCCGCGCAGCAGGCGCCGCGTTCATCGAATTGTTCGGCATCGCAGTAGCGCCGTTGTTGGCGGGCAAAACGCCGGTAGTGCCCATCGGAGTGCCCTGTTGCGATTGCTGGCCGGCGCCCGTCGCTGGGTTGGCCACATTGGGGTTGGGCTGAGTGCCCTGAGCGAGAGCCCCACCAGCTACAACAAACGCAGCAGTTGCAAGCAGGGTCTTGGCGGAGAAATGAGTCATGATGTTTCCTGAGTTTGAGAATGCCCGCTTTATTGCTGGCGATCACAAGGTATAGCCCGAGTTGCTTCCGAAAGTAAGCAAGGCGCGACTACCGATGTAGGGGAGAAGCCCGGCCCAGATGAGTGGGTCTACGCAACATGAGGCTGGTTTGTAGTGCCATGAATTGATAGCGGTCGCAGGCTGGGCAGGCCGCGGCGTACCCCGCTACAGCGCCGCCAACGCGCACTTGATGCACAACTCACCAGACTACACGCTGCTGGCGGCAGCCCGTCGAGCCAAGTTACACGGCTTTCAGCACCGAGGCCGCTAAGGCGGTACTGGGCGCTTTTTGCGCAAGGTCCCTGAGGTATCAAGTTCCCCGCTGCGGGGGCTGCCGGGCGGCGAGCGTGGGACCGGGAAGTTCCCTTCTTTGCGTTTCCGCCATCCACCCGGCGGATGATTCATACCGCCAATGCGATCGAGAGCATCAACGCACGACTGCTCAAGCTCATCAAGTCGCGTGGGCACTTCACCTGTGACGATGCATCCTTCAGGCCGATCTGGTTAAGCTGGGAGGCAACACCGCTGATCGCCATGAACGCTCGAATACGAAAATTTCTCAGCCAACTCAGCGAAACCTTCTGGCTCGTTCCTGGCGCCATGGTGCTGGCGGGCATCCTGCTCGCGATCACATTGCTGGGCATTGACCGAAGCGGGAATTTGCCCGCATGGCTGACCGAGAGCAAATGGTTCTACAACGGAGGCGGGACGGGCGCACGGACGTTGCTGGGTGCGATTGCGTCTTCGACGATCGGTGTCGCGGGCACGGTGTTCTCAATCACCATCGCTGCACTGTCCCTCGCCGCCGGGCAAATGGGGCCGCGCCTGCTGCGAAATTTCACGCGCGACCGCGGTGTGCAGATGACGTTGGGTGCGTTCCTTGGCACGTTTTCCTATGCTTTGATGGTGCTACGGAGCGTCAGAACCCAGGAGGAGGGATCTTTCACGCCGCACCTTGCATTGAGCTTCGGGATCTTGCTCGCTTTTGCCTGCGTTGCGACGCTCGTCTATTTTGTGGCCCATATGGCCAATCGGATCAATGTCGACACCGTGGTCGAACTTGTCAGCGATGACATTCGCAGTGCAATTCAGTCCACGGTGACCGACAAACTTCAAGCAGAACCGCCCCCTGCCACGTTCTGGTCCGGCTCAACCGTCATCGTCGATGCGAGACGCGGGTACCTTCAGCAGCTCGACGAACAGGGCCTCGCCGACTGGGCGGCTAAGAACGGCACGGCCATCCGGCTGCTCGCCCGCAAAGGCGACTATGTCTTTCCGGGCGCGCCCATTGCCGTGATGTCCGTTCAGGTACCGGAGGCGGAGGAAGCCGTGCGCAACGCCACGGCCCTGGGCCCTACGCGCGGCGGCACCGGAAATGCCGAACACGCCGTCCGACAACTGGTCGAGGTGGCAGTGCGCGCGCTGTCGCCAGGAATCAACGATCCGCACACGGCCATGAGCGTGCTCAACCGGCTGGGTGCGGCGCTGTGCGACCTTGCCGGCACTCACCTGCCCAGCGGTGTCACGTTGCGTGACGGGGTGGTCGCGCTCGTGGTGCCGAGCGTGAGCTATCGCAGTCTTGCGGATGTCATGTTCCACATGATTCGCCAAAATGCCGCCGGCAGTACGGCCGTGATGATCCGGTTGCTGGACGTGCTCACAGCCGTCATCAGCTGCGAGACCGATCCCGCGCGCAGGGAGGTGCTGGCGCGCCACGCGGATCTGGTCTGGTCCGATGCACGACGAGACATCGGCAACGAAGACGACCTCTTTGATGTCGGCCAACGCCACGCCACGTTGCGACTCACCCTTGCGCACGGTGTGCTCGGCGCGATCGGCGCGCTGACACACCAGACCAACGGCTGAATCGCATGCTCGACATCGCCGCCATCTGCCTCGTTGTCACCGCGCTGCTTGCCTACCTGAACCACCGGTTCGTCCGGTTGCCCACAACCATCGGCGTGATGGCGATCGCCCTGGGCATCTCTCTCGTCCTGCTTGCTCTCGATGCACTCGGACTGGACCACGGCCTGCGCCAGTACGAAGAGTCGTTTCTGCGCTCGATCGATTTCTCTGACGTGCTGATGCAGGGCATGTTGTCGTTCCTGCTGTTCGCTGGTGCGTTGCATGTCGATCTGCGAGCGCTGCGGAAGTATCGATGGCAAGTCGCGGCTCTGGCACTGGTCGGAACACTGGCATCGACCCTGGCTGTCGGCGCCGGTATGTGGGTCGTGCTGCCGCAGGTGGGTGTGCAGTTGCCGTTTCTCTATTGCCTGCTTTTCGGGGCACTGATCTCGCCGACCGATCCGATCGCGGTCATGGGCATTCTCAACTCCGCAGGTGCCCCGAAGAACCTCGAACTGGTGATCGCGGGCGAATCGCTTTTCAACGACGGCGTCGGCGTGGTGGTGTTTGCGCTGCTTCTGGGCGTTTTGTCCAGCGGCAGTGCGCCGACGATGGCTGTCGCGGGCGAACTGCTGCTGCGCGAAGCCGGCGGCGGCATTGCGTTCGGTCTCGTCCTGGGATTTGTGACCTTTCATCTGCTGCGCAGCATCGATCAGTACCAAGTCGAGGTACTGCTGACCCTGGCCGCGGTGATGGGCGGCTACGCCTTGGCGAGCCACCTCCACGTGTCCGGCCCGTTGGCCATGGTGGTCTGCGGCCTCATGATCGGCAACGGTGGCCGCGCGCTGGCCATGTCCGACCACACGCGTCGCTACATCGACATGTTCTGGGAGTTGCTCGACGAAATTCTCAACGCCGTATTGTTCGTTCTCATCGGACTCGAGGTTCTGTTGGTCGCCTTCACCGCACCGGTACTGGTCGCGGGGGCCGCGGCAATCGTGGTGACGCTGGCCTCGCGCTGGCTCACGGTCGGGTTGCCCGTCGTAGTGGCGAGCAGCCTGTTCAAGCTTCCGCCGGGTTCCTCCCGCGTTCTCGCCTGGGGCGGCCTGCGCGGAGGCATTTCCGTCGCGCTGGCGCTGTCGTTGCCGCTGGGCGCCGAACGCGAGATCATCCTCGCGCTCACCTACTCCGTGGTCGTTTTCTCGATCCTGGTACAGGGGCTGACAATCGGCCGCGTCGTGCGGGCCGCTGTCGGACCACCGCGCTGACGCGTGACTATCGTTTGATTTCCAAGGGAGGAAGGCCGACGATTTCGCGGGTGGCCGATACGATCGAAACGCCCATGTCTGCAGCGCTACGACGGGTTGGCCGGCACTTGCTATGCAGTCCCTGCATCGCGAATCTGGTGCGTCCTTGCCGCGAAGCGCACCGCGCACCATGAGCTACAGGCAGTTTTCGGTGATGCGATAGCAAATCTATGGCTTCGCCATGGGCATTTGAGCGGCCAGTTGTTTCTTATTGGGGTGAGCAACTCCGCCGAAGTGGTTGAGCCAACCCTCGTTCGCCGTGGGGTCGACGCTTTGCAAACTGGTCGCGTCAAGTACGCCTTGGACGCATGCGCGTGCGATTCGAATGAATTGTCCATGGCGTTCTCGCGTGGGCGGCCTTCGGTCTGACTCCACCGAAGGCCGCGTAGCTTTTGGCCGATGTCACGACTACGCCTGCGCTGGGCAGTTCACCCAGCACGAAGATCAGGCGGTCAGAGCACAGGATGCAGGTCACGAACGCGGCTCACACCCTCAAGCAGCGAGGCGACGTGCAAGATGGTGGACTCTGCCAGCCAACTGCCCACCAATTGCACGTTGATGGGCATGCCTTCCTTGCCCGTACCGAATCGCATCGAGATGCCCGGCAGACCCGTGACGTTCAAGGGTACGGTCGCGCCCTGCAGATAGGTCGCATCAACCTTCTGCCCGTCGATGAGGAACTCACTGACTCCGTGCTTGTGAGCAGGAATGGGAAGCACATGGGTAAGCAAGACGTCGAAGTTCTTGAAATACTCCGCGTAGCCGTCCCGGATGCGCTCCGCGCCTTGCTCGGCATCGATGAAATCCTTCATCGATGTCTCGGGCAGACCGAGCATCGTCTTGGCCATCTTGTAGAGCTCATCGTCGCGGCGGCCGGCGGTGGCCTCTGCGAACGCGGCCTTCATCTCCATCACGTGCAAACGGTTGAAGACATCGAGGGCAAAGTCTTTCTCCAGGGCAGGGATACCTACTTCCTCGACGTGGATGCCCAGGCCCTTGAGCGCGTCCGCGGCGGCGGAGACGGTTGCGCGCACTTCCGGGTCGACCGGGCCGAAGCCGGGGCCGGTCATCCAGCCAACACGCAGTTGTCGATACTGCTGGCGTCCGATGCCGGCATCAAACTGCGCCGTGCTGGTGGCGAATGCGTCCTTGCCATCGGGGCCGGCGAGCTGCGAGAACGCAAGCGCCAGGTCGCGAATGCTGCGCGCCATCGGGCCGACGTGCCAGAAGCGGCGCGGAACGCGGGGCCAGATGCCAGTCATCGGCACTCGACCGTGTGTGGCCTTCAGCGACACGATGCCGGTCTGCGCGGCCGGGCCGCGCACGGAGATCGCCAGATCAGTGCCCAGGCCGATAGGGGACATGCCCGCAGCGATGGCCGCAGATTCACCGCCGCTGGAACCCCCGGGCGTCTTGGAGAGGTCCCACGGGTTGTTCGAGCGTCCCGACAGCAGGTTGTCGCTTTCGATCCAGTAGGAGAACTCCGGAAGATTCGTCTTGGCCAGCAGGATGCCCCCCGCCTTCTTCATGCGTGCCACGCTCTCCGCGTCGACATCGGGCTGACGCCCCTTGAAGATGGGGGAGCCCCGCTGTGTGAGCACGCCCGCAGTGTCGATGGAGTCCTTCACCGTGAACGGAACGCCGTGCAGCGGGCCGAGCGGCTTGCCGTCCTTGACCTCTGCGTCCGCCTTCTTGGCCGCATCAAGCGCGCCGTCTGCGAGCGTCACGATGGCGTTCACTTTGGGGTCTACCGCCTTGATGCGGTCGAGGTGAGCCGTCACGACTTCCACGGAGGAAATTTCGCGCGTACGGATGAGATCGGCCAGCTTGGTGGCGTCGAGGAAAGTGAGGTCTTTAGCCATGATGAACGTCCTTAAGATTTGATTACCAACCACTTGGTAGTTGAACCATAAAGGTTAGAATTTGGCCGTTTCAAATGCTTTCTTGTTGAAGGGGAGATGAACGTGGGACGCAAGCCAGACCCGAACAACGCCCGCGAATCCATCCTCGAAGCCGCCAGGCTGGCTGCGCAATCGCGCGGATACGCGGGCTTGAATTTCCGCGAGTTGGCTGAGACAGTGGGCGTCAAGCACACGAGCCTGTACTACCACTTCGCATCCAAGGGCGACCTTGCCGCCGCTGTTGCGAAGCGCTACTGGCAAGACACCGCTGCGGTGCTAGACGCGATGCTCGCGGAGGCCGGCGACAGCCGAGTCGCGCTCCACAACTACCCGGGCATCTTCCGAAAGTCGCTTGAAAACGAAAACCGCCTGTGCCTGGTCAGCTTCATGTCCGCGGAGTACGACGAACTGCCCGAAGAAGTGAAGACTGAGGTTCAGGCCTTCGCTGAAGTCAACGTGGCTTGGCTGACGAAGGTGCTGGTGGCGATGGGGCTGCCCCCTGAAACCAGCGAGCAGCGCGCCAAATCCATTTATGCCGCCGTCGCGGGCGCTCAGCTAATGGCCCGGAGCCGCTCTGACATCGCGCTCTTCGATGCGCTCATGGAAGGCTACAGAAGCGCCGGGCTGCTCCCGGTCTGATCGCAACGGGTCCATTCAAACATTGGATTTCTACCAAAGCACCCGTTCGCGAGCCCAGATCGGTGCGAGAGCGGCGCATACGCGCGGATCCAATGGCGGCAAATCGAAATTTGCGAATGTTCAACGGCGCGATGCCCAGCGCACCTTGTCTGCGCCCCCTAATGCCCCCAGGCGTGCGACGCCTGCTCGTCCGCCGTCACCCTCACCTGGCTCGCCAGGAACGATGGCGGCAGGCCGAAGTAGCGCTGGAAGGTTCGGCTCATGTGGGCCGCGTCGGTGAAGCCGCTGACCAGCGCCACGTCGGTCAGCGGCCGCTGCGCGGTGAATTGCTGCACCGTGCGGCGCACCTTGGTCCACAGCGCATAGCGCTTGACCGACACGCCCACCTGCTCGGCGAACAGGTGCGTGAGGCGGTCGGGCGACAGGCAGGCCACGGCCGAAAGCTCGCGCAGCTGGATCTTCCCGGCATGCGCCCGGATGGCCTGCAGCACGCGGTCGATGCGGCGATCGATGGTCACCCCGATCTCGGGGACTTCAGTGATGGCCTCGACCAGCTTCACGCTGAGCGCCTGCAGCCGTTCCTTGCAGAGCTCGCCGCGCTGGGCGGGGTCGAAGTCGTCGCGCAGGCGGCCGAAGCGGCGTGCGTCGATCGGCACGATGCCGTGGCCTCCCATGCGCTTGGCAAGCATGCGGTAGGCGCTGGAAGCGGGGTCGAGGTTGAGCGACAGCAGCCCGCAGCCGTCGACGTCGAGCCGCCGCGCGACGTGCGGCGCGATCAGCGCGGCGGTGCAGCGCGTGCGGGTGCCGTCTACCGCCTCCAGCGTGAAGGGATGACCGCTGACCGACGCCAGCAGCGTGGCCGAAGAGCGGGCCGTGAGGCCCGACTGGATGGCGGGCGTGATGTAGAGGAACCTGTCATCCCACAGGTGCAAGAAATTCTGCGAGGCCATGCCGTCTTACTTCTGGTTTGTCTCCAGCGGCGGATTCTCACGCATTGCCACGGCGGCCCGGCGAGGCATCGTGCCCAGCCGCCGGCGGCATTCCTTCAGTGTGCGGCGGACGATGCATCGGTCTGCACATGCTGGCGCACCGCCTCGAGCAGCAGCGAAGCGAGCCGGCTCGCCGGTGCCTCGGCCCGGGCCTGCGCGCGGTAGAGCACCAGCGATATCTGCGGCAGTGCCGGCAGCGACAGCACCGCCCGGTCGATGGTGCGCACATGCGCGGGCAGCCCGAACGGGGTGCGCACCGTGAGGCCCAGCCCGGCCGAAGCGGCAGCCCACAGCGCCGACAGGCTGGCACTGGCGAACGCGCGGCGCCACGGCACGCCGGCGCGGTCGAGCGCGGCGATGACGATCTCGCGCAACGGGCACGGCGCGTCGAGCATGATCAGCGGCAACGGCTCCCGGCTCTTGCGCGCGCCCGGGCCGCGGCGCTCGCGCTCGGTCCACCAGGCGGCGTCGATCCGGTCGGGCGACCTGGGGCCGATCCACAGCAGCGGCAGCCGCGCCACGCGCTCGGCATAGGGCGACAGGGGCTGGTCGCCCGCGTCCCACGCCAGCGCCAGGTCGAGCTGGCCGAGTTCGAGCCGCTCGCGCAGGTCGGCGCTGCGAGCCACGCAGGCCTCGATGCGCACCTTGGGATGGGCCCGCGCGAAGCGTCCCAGCACGGCGGGCAGCAGCGTCTCGCCGAAGTCTTCCTGCAGGCCCAGCCGCACCGCGCCCTGCAGGTCGACGCCGCGCATGGCGGCGCTGGCTTCGTCATTGAGCTCGAGCATGCGGTGGGCATAAGCGAGCAGCGTCTCGCCGGCATCGGTGAGCTCGAGCCCGCGCCCCACCTTGCGGAAAAGCACGGTGCCCGCCTGCGCCTCCAGCTTCTTGAGCTGCGCGCTCACGGCCGAGGTCGAGCGCCCCAGCTTCTCGGCCGCGCGTGCGTAGCTGCCGAGCGCGACGCCGGTGGAGAAGCTGCGCAGCACGTCGAGATCGAACATCACCTGGGCCATGGGTTTTCCTTTTTTCCTGCGATTTCAATCATCCTGTTTTTTAGGACGATTAGCCAATTATTTTCTGATTTTCAAAACCTTGGCAACGGCGGACACTGCACCGCGACATGAGCCCCACGACTTCCTCCTCCCCCGCATTCCCGCCCCGCCACCGCTGGAAAGTGCTGGCCGCCGGCGTGGCCGCCAACGCGGCCTTCTCGGTCGCTTTCAGCGGCATCCCGATGACCGCGGTGCTCATGCGCACCGGCTACCGGCTCGACAACGCCACGCTCGGGCTGGTGCTCGGCCTCATGGGGCTGGGCATCGCCGTGAGCGAGCTGCCCTGGGGCCTGTTGACCGACCGCTGGGGCGACCGCCCGGTGCTGCTCACGGGCCTGGGCAGCACCGCCCTCGCGCTGGTGGCGATGGCGCTGTGGGGCGCGCCTGCCGGGGGCCACGTGCCCGGCCTGGGCTGGCTCGGCGCCGGGCTGCTGCTGGTCGGGCTGCTCGGCGGCAGCGTGAACGGCGCCAGCGGCCGCGCGGTGATGACATGGTTCAGCGCCGGCGAGCGCGGGCTGGCGATGAGCATCCGGCAGACCGCCGTGCCGCTGGACGGCGGCATCGGCGCGCTGGTGCTGCCCTTCGTGGCGCTGCATTTCGGCTTCGCCGCGCTGTACGGTCTGCTGGCCCTGCTGTGCGCACTGAGCGCCGCGATGAGCTGGGCCTGGGTGCACGAGCCGCCCGTTGCGCCGCGCGGCAAGCCGGGCGCTTCCGAGCCGCCCGCGCCCCGGAGCGGTCCGCTGCGCGACGCGCGCGTGTGGCGCATCGTGGCGGGCATCGGCATCCTCTGCGCGCCGCAGTTCGCGGTGCTTTCCTTCGGCACCGTGTTCCTGCACGACTTCGGCCATGCCAGCTTCGCGGCGATCACCGCCACCATGGTGTTCGTGCAGATCGGCGCGATGGTGATGCGCGTGTGGAGCGGCCGCTGGACAGATCGCCGCCGCAATCGCCCGGCCTACCTGCGCGCCTGCAGCGGCCTCAGCGTACTGTTGTTCGCCGGCTTGGCGCTGCTGGTGCTGCTCGGCGGCGCGCATGCCGCGGATTCATCCGCGCTGCGCGTCGCGCTGGTCGTGCTGCTGGCCGCGAGCGGCGTGTGCGTCTCGGCCTGGCACGGCGTGGCCTACACCGAACTGGCCACGCTGGCCGGCGCGGCGCGCGCGGGCACGGCCCTGGGCATGGCCAACACCAGCGTGTTCCTGGTGTGCTTCGTCACGCCCTTCTCCATTCCGCACCTGATGGCGCTGCAGGGCTGGCCGCTGGTGTGGCTGGCCGCGAGCGCCTGCGCGCTGGTGGCGATGCCGCTCCTGGTGCCGCGGACCGTGACCGGTGCGGCGCCGGATCAGAACGCCGCGAAGACCGCGTTCAGCCGGTCGACGTAGGCGCGCTTGGCCGCGTCATCGATGAAGCTGCCCTCGAAGCTGTTGGCCGCGAGCTGCCAGGCGTGGCGCACGCCGAGCCCCGTGGCCTCGAAGGTCTGCGTGAAGTTCTGGTTCATGTAGCCGCCGAAGTAGGCCGGGTCGTCGGAATTGACAGTCGCCACGAGCCCCGCGTCCAACAGCGTGCCCAGGTTGTGCTGCGCAAGGTCGGGGAACACGCAGAGCTTGAGGTTCGACAGCGGGCACACGGTCAGCGGAATGCGGTCCTGCGCGAGCCGCTGCATCAGCGCCGGGTCCTTGGC
The DNA here is from genome assembly GCF_003019815.1 of Variovorax sp. PMC12. Lineage (NCBI taxonomy): Bacteria > Pseudomonadati > Pseudomonadota > Betaproteobacteria > Burkholderiales > Comamonadaceae > Variovorax > Variovorax sp. PMC12. The sequence goes on along the minus strand of NZ_CP027774.1, from coordinate 646,767 downwards.
GCTTTGCACGCCGTGGTCGACGCGTTCCACCTTCAGCACGTCGAGCGCGCTCCACACGTAAGCCGGCGGGCCTTCTTCGCCGGCATGCGCGACGAGGTGCAGGCCCAGCTCGCGGCAGCGTGCGAACACGCGCGCGAACTTCTCGGGCGGATAGCCCACTTCGCTCGAGTCCAGGCCGACGCCGACGAACTTGTCGCGATACGGCAGCGCCTGCTCCAGCGTCTCGAAGGCGTCTTCCTCGCTCAGGTGACGCAGGAAGCACATGATGAGCAGCGCGCTCACGCCCAGCTTGGCCTGGGCATCGACGCAGGCGCGGTGCAGGCCGTTGACCACCGTTTCCATCCGCACGCCGCGCGCGGTGTGCGTCTGCGGGTCGAAGAACATTTCGGTGTGCACCACGTTGTCGGCGGCGGCCCGCTCCAGGTAGGCCCAGGCCATGTCGTAGAAGTCCTGCTCCTTCAGCAGCACGCTGGCGCCGGCGTAGTAGATGTCCAGGAAGCTCTGCAGGTTGGTGAAGGCATAGGCGCGGCGCAGCTCTTCCACGCTGGCGTAGGGAATGGACACGCCGTTGCGCTGCGCGAGCGCGAAGATGAGCTCAGGCTCGAGCGAGCCTTCGATGTGCATGTGCAGCTCGGCCTTGGGCATGGCGCGCAGCAGCTCTGGCAGGCGGTCGGTGCCGATGCGGTCGAAGTTCTGGTCGTAGGCGGGGCGGAAATCGGTCATGGTGGGGGACTGCTGCTGCGTTGTGATCCTGCAAAGCATAAAGCCAGCCGCCGCCCGGGCGATGCCCGAAACCGTATGGGCGTCAGTCGATGCTGCGTGCGGAACTCGTCAGCGAGCGTGCGCACAGCAGCAGCGTGGGCGCCAGCTTGCGCACGGCTTCGTCGATGGTCCAGCGGCTGGTCGGCGCCACCACGTGCACCGACGCGACCGGCCGCCCCTGGCTGCCCAGCACGGGCGCGGCGATCGTCATGTCGCCGAGGAACAGCTCCTCGGCATTGGTGGCAAAGCCCTGCAGCCGCGCCTGCCGCAGGGCGTCGAGGATGCCGTCGACGTCGGTCAGCGTGTGCATGGTGTGGGCCGTGCGGTCGGACGCCTCGATGAGCGCGCGCGCCTCGTCTTCCGGCAAGGCGCTCAGGAAGGCGCGGCCCGAGGCCGTGCAATACATCGGGATGCGGCTGCCGATGGGCATGTGCACCGGCACGAACTGCGCGCTGACGAAACGCGCCACGTAGACCATGTCGAGTCCGTCCGGCTCGGTGAGGCAGGAGGTTTCCGTCGTCACCTTGGTCAGCTCCGACAGGAAGGGATTGGCCACGTCGATCAGCGAATTGGCCGCGAGGTAGTTGAAGCCGATTTCCATCACGCGCGGCGTGAGCTGGTAGCGCCGTGTCTTCGCGTGCTTGCGCACGTAGCCCAGCTTCTCGAGCGTGAAGACCATGCGCTGGGCGGAACTCTTGGTGATGTCGGTGGCCGCGGCCACGTCCGCCAGCGTCATGGTGCGGCGCCGGGCGCTGAAGGCGCGCAGCACGGCCAGGCCCTTCTCCAGCGAGTGGTTGAAAAGCAGGCTCTGGCCGTCTTCGGGGGCTGCGTCGGGTGTGGCTTCCATGGATTCGAGTATATCCACGCTCGCCCTAAATATCGAATATCGATACTAAAGGATCGACTAGTGGTTTTCATTTATTGATAAGAGATTCAAAAGAATCGATTATTGGCACGCATGTTGCATCGCGAAAGGCACCCATCCTTTCCGTCCACTTTTCCAACTTCTGTCCTTCAAGGAGCGCATCCATGAATCGCATCGTTCGCCGCCTTCACCGCCTGGCCCTGGGTCTCTGCATCGCGGGCGGCGCCTCGCTGGCCGTGGCGCAGGGCGCCGCGCCGACCTACAACGTGGGCGCCACCGCCACCGGCGTGCCCTTCACCTTCCTGGACGTGAAAACCAACAGCATCCAGGGAATGATGGTCGACACCGTCACCGCCGTGGGCAAGGCCGGCGGCTTCAACGTCAACGTGCAGCAGACGGTGTTCTCGGCGCTGATCCCCTCGCTCACCGCCCGCAAGATCGACATCGTCTCGGCCGCCATGCTGAAGACGCCGGCGCGCCAGGAGGTGGTCGACTTCAGCGATCCGGTGTACTCGTACGGCGAGGGCCTGATCGTCAAGGCCGACGACGCCCGTGCGTATGTCTCGCTCGACGAGCTCAAGGGCGAGGTGGTGGGCGCGCAGGTCGGCACCGTCTTTCTCGACATGCTGAACAAGAAGGGCATCTTCAAGGAGGTGCGCAGCTACGACTCGGTGGCCGACATGACGCGCGACCTCTCCCTCGGCCGCATCAAGGCCGGGCTGGGCGACCAACCCATCATGGCCTACCAGATCCGCCAGAACACCTTTCCCGGTGTGAGGCTGGTCGAGAGCTACAAGCCGGTGAACGTGGGTGACGTGTGCCTGGTGGTGCGCAAGGGCGACACCGAGACGCTGGCCCGCCTCAACAAGGCCATTGCCGCCGTGAAGGCCGACGGCACGCTCGCCAGGATCGTCCAGAAGTGGGGCATCTGAGAGCGCGCTGACCCATGGCTGCTCCCACCTTTCTCCAGAACGCGCAGGACTTCCTGCCGATCCTGCTGCAGGGCGCCGTGGTCACCGTGCAAGTCACGGTGCTGGCCTTCCTGCTGAGCAGCGCGCTCGGCCTTGCGCTCGCGCTGATGAAGTTGTCGCCGGTGCGCGCGCTCTCCTGGGCGGGCTCGGTGATCGTCAACGTGATCCGCGGGCTGCCGATCATCGTGCAGCTCTTCTACATCTACTTCGTGCTGCCGGAGTTCGGCGTGCAGCTCACGGCCTTCCAGGCCGGCGTGATCGGCCTGGGCATCGCCTACTCGGCCTACCAGGCCGAGAACTTCCGCGCCGGCATCGAGGCGGTCGACCCCGGGCAGCGCGAGGCCGCGCAGGCCATGGGCATGCGCTCGGCGCTGATCATGCGGCGCGTGATATTGCCGCAGGCCTTTCGCATCGCGCTGCCGCCCTACGGCAACACGCTGGTGATGATGCTCAAGGACTCCTCGCTGGTCTCGACCATCACGGTGGCCGAGATGACGCGCGCCGGCCAGCTCATCGCTTCGTCGACCTTCCAGAACATGACGGTCTACACGCTGGTCGCCCTGCTCTACCTGCTCATGAGCCTGCCGCTGGTGTACGGCCTGCGCCGGCTCGAGAAGCGCTTCGCCGCCGGGAGAAAACAACCATGATCCACGTCGAGGGACTGGAAAAACGCTTCGGCACGCACCGGGTGCTGCGGGGCGTGAGCCTGCATGTGGACAAGGGCGAGGTGGTCTGCCTCATTGGCCCTTCGGGCTCGGGCAAGTCGACCGTGCTTCGCTGCATCAACGGCCTCGAGTCCTACGAGGGCGGCGTGGTGCGCGCCTTCGGCGAGCGCGTGGACCGCACCGCGCCCACCATCCACCGGCTGCGCAGCCGCATGGGCATGGTGTTCCAGCGCTTCAACCTGTTCCCGCACCGCACGGTGCTGGAGAACGTGATGGAAGGCCCGGTCCACGTGCTGCGCCAGAACGCTGCGCAGGCGCGCGACGAAGCGCTGGCGCTGCTGGCCAAGGTGGGGCTGGCCGAGAAGGCGCAGGCGTATCCGGCGCAGCTCTCGGGCGGCCAGCAGCAGCGCGTGGCCATCGCCCGCGCACTGGCCATGAAGCCCGAGGCCATGCTGTTCGACGAGCCCACGTCCGCGCTCGACCCCGAGCTGGTCGGCGACGTGCTCGGCGTGATGCGCGCGCTGGCCGACGAGGGCATGACGATGATCGTGGTCACGCACGAGATGGGCTTTGCGCGCGAAGTGGCCGACCGCGTGTGCTTCCTGCACAGCGGCAGCATCGTCGAGGAGGGCCCGTCCGCGCAGGTGCTGGGCGCGCCGCGCCAGGCGCGCACGCAAGACTTCCTGCGCCGCGTGCTGCATCCGTCTGGTGCCATCGGGGCCACCGAGGTGCGCGCATGAGCGCTCGCGCGTTGCCTCCTTCACTCTGGGCCGACACCGCGCCGCCCGCTGCGCCGACGCCGCCGCTGGCCGAATCGCGCAAGACCGACGTGCTGATCGTCGGCGGCGGCTTCACCGGCCTCTCGGCCGCGCTGCACCTGGCCGAGGCCGGCGTGCAGGCCTGCGTGCTCGAGGCGCACGAGCCCGGCTGGGGTGCGTCGGGGCGCAACGGCGGGCAGGTCAATCCTTCGCTCAAGCACGACCCCGACGAGCTGGTGCGCATTCATGGGCAGGAGCGCGCCGCACGGCTGATCGATGCGGTCTCGTCATCGGCTGACCTCGTGTTCGACCTCATCGCACGCCACGGCATCGACTGCCAGCCGGTGCGCAACGGCTGGCTGCAGGTGGCGTACGCGCAGAAGGACGTGGCCGCGCTGCATGCGCGCGCCGCGCAGTGGGCCAGCCGCGGCGTCAACACCCAGCAGCTCGACCGCGCCGCCGTCAGCGCGCGGCTCGGCACCAAAGCCTTTGCGGGCGGCTGGCTCGACGGCCGCGCCGGCAGCATCCAGCCGCTGGCGTACACGCGCGGGCTGGTGCGTGCCGCGCAGGCCGCAGGTGCTTCCGTGCACGGCGGCACTGAGGTCACGGCGCTGGAGCGCCGCGGTACGCACTGGCATGCGAGCACGTCGACCGGCGCCAGCATCACCGCCGACCAGGTGCTGATGGCCACCAATGGCTACACCGGCGCGCTGTGGCCGAAGCTGTCGCGCACCGTGCTGGCCGCCAACAGCTTCATCGTTGCCACCGAACCGCTCAAGGGCGCCGCGGCCGACGCCATCCTGCCCGGCGGCGAAACCGCATCGACCTCGCAGCGCCTGCTGCTCTACTTCCGCAAGGACGCACAGGGCCGCCTGCTCATGGGCGGCCGCGGCCACTTCGCCGACCCGGCCGGACCCGCGGATTTCGCGCACCTCGAACGTTCGCTCGAACTGCTGTTTCCCCAACTGGGGCCGCTGCGCTACGAGTATCGCTGGGCGGGGCGCATCGCGGTCACACGCGACTTCATGCCGCATGTGCACACCCCGGCGCCGGGCGTGACGATCGCGCTGGGCTACAACGGGCGGGGCATCGCACTGGCCACGAGCATGGGCAAGCACCTGGCCGCCCGGCTCATCGACCCGGGTGCGGACTTTCCGTACCCGGTGACGCCGATCCGGCCGATTCCGCTGCACGGCCTGCAACGCTTCTACGTGGCGGGCGGGGTGGCCTGGTACAGCCTGCTCGACCGGCTGGCCTGAAGGCGAGTCGCCTACGCGCGCGTGCCGCCTTGCCATGCGGCGCGTGCGTGCGTCAAATGGCGGGCGTCAACCACAACAGCCCCAGGAGACACATGCCGATCGACACACTCGCCACCTGGCACCGCCTCGTCAAGGAACGCGACGCGGCGGGGCTCGACGCCCTGCTCGACGACGAGGCCGTCTTTCATTCGCCGGTGGTGCACAAGCCCCAGGTGGGCAAGGCCATCACGCAGAAATACCTGGCCGCGGCGTTCCAGGTGTTCTTCAACGAGAGCTTCCGCTACGTGCGCGAGCTCCAGTCCGCGAACGACGCGGTGCTCGAGTTCACGCTGGAGCTGGACGGCATCCAGATCAACGGCGTCGACATGATCAAGTGGAACGACGCCGGCCGGATCACCGAGTTCAAGGTGATGCTGCGACCGCTGAAGGCGGTGAACCTGATCCACCAGAAGATGGGCGCGCAGCTGCAGGCGGCGCAGGCCTGAACGAACCGGCCGCGCCGGTCACACCCCGTAGTAGGTCGCGGGAGACTTGCTCAGGAAGGGGCTCTCGTTGCCGAAGATGACCGGCGTGCCGGAGTCGAGCCATTCCAGGTATCTGGACGCGATGTGCTGCAGGCAATTGACCTGAGCGGCGACCTTCATCAACTCGCCGGGTACCGCGGCCTCGCTGCTGACGTCGAGCGTGTCCGCGTGATGGCCCAGGCATGCCAGCTGCGAGGCCGCGCAGATTCGGTCCAGCGCCTCTGAGCAGGCAATGATCATCTCGTGCACAGGGGCGGATATGACCTTGGCCGTCCGGAGTTCGTGAGCCTGGGCGCGCACGCCAATGGCATCGATGCCGTTGTATCTGGCAAGGCCGTTCACGCACAGCGCCAGCGGCCGGGCGAGGTCTCTTTCGAGGTCCATCGCCACCAGGCCGCCGAAGCTTCCCGGCAGCCTCGAGGGCTGGCAGTCATGAAAACACGCCTTCAGGTCCGACAGGCCCTGGGCTCTGAGGTCCGGTGACACCGCGTTCCTCAGGAGATCGCACAGCTCCGCGAGGAGTTCGCGATTGCCGAAAGCCACCTGCGCATTCAGCAGCGGATGAATCAGCCGGTCCATGTTCCTCTGCACGATGAGGTTGCGGATCTCCGCGGGTCCATCGCAGAGCGTGACCGGGTCGATGCCGGCGGGATCGCCCGCCCTCCCCGCCGGATCGTGCGGCGCAGTGGCCAGCAGCTTTTTCCTGAACACCCTCCCCACAGCCTTCATCCGCACGGCGGCGGACGGGTCCTTCAGGATGACGAAGCATTCGATGTCGGACACCGGGGCCGCATCCAGGCGGGCCAGGGAACCGGCCACGCAGAACGCGAGTGAATCCGGGCTAGGCGGCCTGCCGATCGCGTCGACATAAAGCGAGGCCAGGAACCACCGGGTCATCACCGACCGCGCCTGGGCAGGCTCCGCGGTTTCCGGGCGCTGCAATACCGGACTGTGCGATTCCAACTGGACGGCGCGCACCTGAAGCCGGGCGGGATCGAAATGCGTGTTGCGATCCTCCTTGCGGCACCAGGGGCAAACGGGTGCCATGGCCTGCCCGGTCGTGGCATCAGGGCTGTACAGGTCCCTGGGCCCGGGGCACCTCGGGAAAATTTGCCTCATGTTCTGAGGAGCCAGGCATCCCATCGAATATGTCCTCCAGCAGCAATCGGATCTCAGGCCGCGTGGTTGGTCACCACGCGCAGGCTGGCGTCCTGGCGGTAGGCCTGCACGCACATCCGCCCCAGTTCGACGAGAAAGCGCAGCACCGCCGGCTGGCCCACGCACTCCGGCGTCACCGCCATGATGTCCTTGCGGAACTCCATCAGCTGCACGCCCGAGACGTCCATCTCGGCGGACGAGCCGTAGTAGTGCTTCCAGAAGTCCTGCAGCAGCCCGCGCTTGACTTCGTCGATGACCAGCGTGTAGCCGCTCTCCCAGACGCGCTCTTCCATCGGCAGGCAGGTCACCCGCGGATCCTCGAGGCGGGCGCCCGGGGGCACGAGCAGCACGCGCCGCACGTCCATGCTCATCGCGCCCTCGCCGGCGCGCCGGGCAGGCGGGTCGTCGGCGTGGCGCCGCGCATTGAAGAACGCGGTGTTCTTTTCACGGTCGTCCTCCGCGAAATCCGGTGTCGGCCTCGAAACATTGGCGCTGGCGATATGCATTTCGCTTTCCTCCTCACTCAAATGGACAGCAGCCGCAGGCGCTGCTCGTTGGCCCGGGCAAGGGAGATCGGCCGGGTCCAGCTGCCGTCGGCATGCAGCGTGGTCGTCAGCGCATGGACGCCGGCCGGGAACGACAGCTCCAGCGGGTTGTTGACCGTGCTGACATCGATGACGTCGCCTTGCTGGTAGTCGCCGTAAGCAATGAAGTACCGGGGGCGTGGCGAGAAGGCCAGGTTCTGGTTCGGGCGGGCCTGCACCGCATAGACCGTGCTGCCGGACATGGTCACGCCGACGCAGGCCTGCGACCGGGCCGGGATGTTGGCGGTCTCGGCCAGGTAGAAGCGCGCGGGATCGGCGCCCCAGCTGGGGTTGGCGAACCGGTAGATGCCGTCTTCGCAGTCCAGCGAGATCCTGTTGCTGCCGCCGCTCGGCTCGCAGGTTTCGGCCGGAGCGAACTGGATGCCGGGCTGCAGCTCGCCGGTTTCAGCCCAGGAGAAACCGGTGTCGGTCGTCCATTCGAAGCGGGTACGCGCGTTCTGCCCGGGGTTCGAATACTTGGCGAACCAGGCGAGCGACAAGGCGTTGGGCGCCCACTGGGTCGGGTCGCTCTGGAACACCATGAAGTAAGCCGAATGGCTTGCGTGGTTGTCGACCGTGACGGAATAGATCTTGCCCATGACTCTCTGAAGAAGTGACTGAATCAGCCAATGCGCGCCGCAGGGGCGGCATTGCACTGGAAGTCACTCTAGGGAGAGCGGGAGAGAAATGAAATTACAACCGATTACATGGGGTGCGCGCCGCCCCGGATCTCGAAGGGGTAGTCGCCCAGGCGCACGTTGCCGCGCCGCCGCTCGACCAGTGGCGGCTCGCCCAGGCTGGCCGGCAGCGCATTGAGGATCTGGTGCTTGGCGCGGAAGATCTGGATGTTCACGTAAGAAGGCTCCACGCCCAGCATGCGCGAGAGGTCGTCCAGCCCGATCCAGCCCTGGCTTTGCGGTGGAACGCCGCGTTGCGCGTCCTGCTGGCGCACCCGCGCGAGCGTGACCAAGGTGTAGTGGTGGATGCGCTCGCCCAGCGACACCGACTTGCCGTCGGCCAGCAGGCTGAGGCTGGTGTGCTCCTCATCCTGGCTGACGTCGAAATGCAGCGCGACATCCGCCGTCTTCGGCGCCGACGAGGCGACGACGTTCTCCGATGTCGACTCCAGGTCGTCGCACAGCACGAACTCCCACGCGCCGCGCGAGGTGCTGACCATGGCGCCGTCGTTCAGGTGCTCGATGCCGTCGATGTGCTCGAGCATCCAGCGCCCCTCGTGGAAATACACGTTCACCTCGGGCTGCTGGGCGTCGGGCAACAGGGTTTCGCGCGGGTTGAGCGCCACGGGCGAACCGTGTCCCTGGCCCGGGAACAGGCAGGTGACGGGCGGCGCCAGGTCCTGCACGATCCAGGCCGATTCGTCGCCCAGGCCCATGCGCACCTCGGCGCCCACGCTCAGGGCGGTCCAGCGGCCGTTCGGCAGGCGTACCCCGTCCAGGGTGGTGCCGTTGCGGCTCTGGTCGACGATTTCCCAGGCCAGGCTGTTCCAGCGGACCAATGCATGGACCTGCGACACATCGGGCGCCTTGAGCACGGTCTGGCAGGCCGACGGACGGCGGCCGAACGCATGGACGGGGCGCAGCACGATGGAGCGGCCGTCTCGCTTGTTCCTGAAGAGAGCCATACCCTGTATTTTCGCTCGCCCGCTCAGACGTACAGCGCCTGGGGGTTGAGATCGGCTTCCTGCAGGGGCGCGTTGCGCCACCCCATCGCCACGGGCACGCCGTAGAGACGCTGGTTGCCCAGCTCGGGCCAGATGTGGCACAGGCCCGGCACCACGACCTTGACCGTGCGCAGCGGAATGTCCGGGCGCGAGTGGTCGAGCACGATCGTCTCCAGGCCCAGGCCGGTGGCGATGCCCACGCACCGCGCAATCTCCCCGGCGATGTCGCGCCGCGCACCGGCGTCGGGCGACGGATGCAGCGGTATGGCGCCGCCCTCTTCCATCGGCACGAGGAATGCCGGCGCCTCGTGCGCGCCGTCGGCGCCGGGCACCGGGAAGGTCTTGCCCGCCGCGATCAGCTGGCTCATTTCGGTGAGCGCGCGCTCGCAGGCCAGCATGCGGTCCGGACTGCAGCCGAAGCCGACGGCCCATTCGCCGGTCTGCCGGTGCCGCCCCACCGCCGCGACCACCGGAATGCCGAAGTCGTGCGTGATGTCGAGCACCCAGTGCGCCCACTGCAGCCCCCATGTGCGCGACAGGCGCAGGCGGGTGGCGACCGGCATGCCGTCCAGGTCGATGGCAGGCCGGCGGACCCGGTCGTACCACCAGATGGCGGCGGCATCGCGCTCCACCAGTTCGAGGAAGCCCTGCAGGATGGCCTCCTCGAGCGTGTTCCCGGCAGCGCAGCCGTTCGATGTCCAGGTGACGTGGTACTGGCTTTCGGCGGGCGCATGGGCGTGGCAGAAGGCCAGCGGCAGATAGCAGCGCGCATCGGCGGTCAGCGACCACGCGGGCACCCACCAGGCCGGCTCCGGTCCGGCGTCGGCCGCAGCCACGGCGTGCGGCGGCTTCTCGGTGCCGAATTGCGACTTCTGGTACTCGCTGAAGTGCGCCAGCGCGGTCGGCGGAATGCAGCGCGCGTCCAGGTCCGCGGCGGGCGCGATGACCGTGGCTTCGTCGCCCTGGTAGAAAGCGGCGTAGCGCTCCACCGCCTCGCACATCGCGCTGGCACGTGACTGCGCCGCCGACATGCCCTTGCCCAGGCAGGTCTGCACCCAGGCGCCGGGGGCCGGGTCGCCGAGTGTCTGCGGGGTCTTGAAGATCTCGCTGCGGTAGACCGTCAGCATGTCGTCGGACTCTGCATTCAGGGACCTAACCCGCGCGATCACGCCGCACAGGGGCCCGACATGGCGCGACAGGCGCTCGACCGTGGCCGAAGCCGGCACGGTGCGCCAGCCGCCGTCGGCGCCGGCGACAGGTCCGCCGGGCGCCGGCGCGATGCGCTCGCGCTGCAGCAGCGCCATGAGCCCCGGGTTTCCGCACTGCGGGCATTGAGGGCGCGCGGCCACGGGGTTTCTTTCGAGCGGATCGAGCGTCCATACCGCCTGCGCCTCGCCGGGCGGTGCGACCAGCATCTGCCGCGCCTTGACGAGCAGCCCGTCCAGCCGTTCGGCCACCAGGCTGGCGCCCGCGCGCACCGGCGGCCCGCTGTCCAGGTCGCCATGCCGCGCCCGCCACCAGGCGCGCGCCGGCCGGTTGCGCAGCCAGCGGTGCGCAAGGCAATGCCAGCAGGCCGGCGCCTCGCCTTCGCTTCCGCCGGCACGCGGCGTGAACAGCGGGCCGACCATGGCCTGCTCGCCCGCCGGCTTCACCAGCAACCACGGCTGTCCCTTTGCGCGCTGCCGGGCATCGATGGCGCCCAGCCGGGGGTCCAGGTAGTCGTCGCAGTACACGATCGTGAGGCCGGGGCCATCGCCCGCCCCATATTCCGCGCCATCGAGCGCCTCGGCCAGCGCCTGGCCCCAGCGCATCGCCGCGCCGCGGCCCACCGCGTCCGTCAGCGAGATGGCCTCGACACGGACCGTGACCGCCATGGGCGTGTGCGGCGCCGAGAAATCGGGCAGCAGGTAGGCCTCGCCGCCGCGCAGCATCACCGGGCGCACCAGGCCCTGCCGCAGCAAGGCGCCAAGCGCATGCAGCATCTCGGCGAGCAGCGCGCCGGCACCCGCGTCCCTGCAGTGCGTCGCCAGGCTCACGCCTTCGCGCAGCACGCGCTCGAGCGCCATGACACCGGGAGAGCCGAGCACCAGCAGCTCGTTCTCGCTCAGCAGCAGCAGGCGGTCGCGCAGCACCGCCGGCGGCAGGTATTTCTCGTGCCACTGGAAGACGTCACCGAACAGGTCGGGCGCGGCGGCGTCACGCATCGTCTTGCGAGCCCAATGCGAGGCGGACGACGGCGTAGGGCCGCGCGCCCGTGGTGGCATGGAACGCGGTCTCGAACAGCAAGTGCTGCTGCGAGAACTGCGCATAAGGATGTTCCTCGGACATCACCCGGATCGACGGATGAATGCGCGCGAGTCCGGCTGCGTCCTCGAAGCCCGACACCACCGGCAGCTGCATGCCGCCCACCTGCATCGGAAGCCGCGCGAGCGCCGGATGCACGTGGTCGAGCACGACGAAGCACGGCGGGCCGCCGCGCGCGAACCGCTCGGCCAACCGGCGCAGCACGGCCTCCAGCGGCGCCTGCGGCAGGTAGGGGCAGACGCCCTCCAGCATCACCAGCACCGGCCGGTCGCCCGGCAGGCCTGCAGTGTCGAGCCACGCGGCATCGAGGAGCGAGCAGGCCAGGTTGTCTTCTTCCTCGGCGCGGGGCATGCATTGCTCGCGCAGGGAAATGGCATCAGGCAGGTCGACGTTCAGCCAGCGCGCGCCGGCCGCTGCAGCGCCGGCACCCGCGGCCAGCCGGCTGCGGCGCGTGCACAGGCCCGCGCCCAGCGAGATGCACAGGCCCGTCGGATGGGCCGCGAGAAACTCCGCCGCGTACCGGTCGAACAGCAGCGCGCGCACCACCACGCCGCGCACGAAGGCGGCGTCCGCCGCGTAGCCCGACAGGTCGAGGGGCAGCGCCGCCGCAATGCGGCGCGCCTGCGGATCGTCGAACGCCGGCATGTCCGCCATGCCGCCGGCGCGCGCACGCGCGGCCAGCGTCAGCAGCAGCGTGGCCGTGGCGCCCTGCAGCGCCTGGGTCGGCGGTTGCGTCTGCACCGGCGCGACGGCAAGCTCAGCAGGTGAACGGATAGGCGCTGCCCGTGTTGTTGTACGAGGTCAGCGCGATCGCCCACATGTCCTTTTCTTCGGGCGCGCTCGGGTAGTTCAGCCGGATGCTGTTCTTGATGGGCGAGCCGTCCGGGTTCGTCTGGTTCCACTGGCCGGCGGCGGCGTCCCAGGTGAACGCCGAGTTGGTCGCGAAGCGGATCTCGAAGTTGAACGGGTTGTTGTAGCCCAGCCATTGGCTCAGCACATTGGCCTTGTCGGCGCCGTCGTCGCGGGTGAGTTCCGCGTGGAACTCGGGCGACTGCCATGCGAGCGCGATGGCGCGCAGCACCACGCCGCCGAAGGCCAGCAGCGAATCGGGGCCGCCGCCGGGAATGCCCAGGCCCGTGGGCAGGCCGCCGCCGAGCAGGCCCGGTGTCACTTCGGACGCTTCGAACTGGGCGGAGGAGCCCATGAAGTTGGGGAACTGCTGGTAGTAGGCAGCCAGGGCCTCGGAGGCGTTCGACGCCGGCGCCTGCGGCAGCACGATGACGAAGGCGTCGTCGGGGCCGATCCAGCCGGCCGTGAGCATGGGCTTCCACTCGGCGCGCTGGTGCGGGTCGGCGCTCTGGTAGAGCGAGATGTCGAGCTGCGGCCACAGCGTCGGCAGGCCGAAATCGCGGTGCAGCAGCGGCTGGATGTCGCGCTGCTCGAGCAGTTCGCGGCGGTAGGCGTCGTCCTGCCACGATCGGGCGATGCCGCGCAGGTAGGCGAGGCGGAATTCGAGCAACGGGTCGGCGTTCTGGCGCTGGAGGGTCATGGTGGCTTCAATCCTTGGGTTCAAGTGATGTGCGCATGCACGGGCGTGCGCACGGACAGTTCCGGCCGCAGGGCGGCCAGCTCCTTCAAGCGTCCGGCAACGTCGTGCACGGCGGGTGCCAGTGCCTGCAACGCCACCAGGGCTTCGGCTTCGGTTCGGTGTTTCCCGCTCACGCGCGCGACCAGCGCCGCCTGCGAGAAACACGCCTGCACGGTGGCGCTGTCGGCACCCGCGGCCTGCAGGTAGCGGGCTTTCTTCAGGTGCAGTTCGGCGCTGTAGAGCCGCTCTTCGAGCACGTCCACCAGGCGCAGGCACTCGTCGATGCGCTCGGCCGCCTCGGCCCAGCGCTGGTTGGCCGCCAGCGTCTCCGCGGCGAAGGCGCGGTAATAGCTCTGGCAATAGCGGCAGCCCATGCCCCACAGCGCCTCCACGGCGCCATCGGCGCGCGCGATGTCGCTCGCCTCGCCGCTGGCCCAGCAGCGGATGATTTCCGCGTAGCCGGTGAACGCCGGCAGGCCGTAGCGCGCCGTGATGTCGAGCAGCTCGCCGGTGCTCGCGAGCGCCCGGGCCCGGTCGCCGCGGGCCTGGTGGCCCAGGCTCTGGTAGAGCAGCGCCATGCTCAGCGAAGGAATGTGCGACATCTCGCGCGCCAGGCGCACGGCGGTGGTCGCGTCGTTGCGCGCGGCCTCGTCGTGGCCCGCGAACCAGCGCACCAGCGCGCGCCCGGTGGTGGCCCACACCCGCGTGTCGAAACCGAACTCGGCCGCGTGGTGCGCGTGGGCGACGGGGTCGTAGCGATCGATGGCATCGCTCAGCGCCTGTTCGGCCAGGTCGAAGCGACCTTCGGAATAGTGCGATAGCCCGAGGTAGGTCTGCGCCGCGACGAGCACGCCCTGGTCCTGCTGCTGCGTCGCATGGTCGAGCAGCCGGTGGCTCAGGCGGTGCACTTCGCCGCGGTTGCTCGCGACGTGGTGGTAGGTGATGAGGGCCCACAGGTGCTGCACCTGCTTGTCGCGCGCGACGGTGTCGTCCAGCAGGTCCTGCGACAGCGCGATGCGCTCCACCACCTGCTCATGGGCCCAGCCGTACTTGTTCATCATCGCCTGCGTGACGTAGCTGTTCACGTCGAGCCGGGCCTCGCGCTGGGCGGTGCCGCCGAGCTGCGCCATCCAGCTGTCGATGTGCCGGGCGTAGGCGATGGTTTCATCGTTCAGCGAGCGCACTTGGGTGATGCGCAGTTGCTGCACCGCATGCACGATGGCCTGCGCATGGTCGCCGGCATCGGCCCAGTGCTGCGCCACGCCGCCGGGCTCGGCGGCCACGCGCTGCGGATAGCGCTGCATCAGCGTCTGCGCCACGTCGCGGTGCTGCTGGCGGCGCTGCGCCACCAGCATGCATTCGTAGGCCGTGTCGCGGATCAACGCGTGGCGGAACATGTAGGCGCCCGCGCCCGCGCGGTCGTCGGGCATGACCAGCTCCGCCTCGCGCAGCACGGCCATGTCGGCATCCACCGCGTCGCGCGCGCGGCCCGAGCAGGCGCACAGCAGGTCGATCTCGAACTGGCGCCCGATGGTGGCCGCGAGCTGCAGCAGGTTCTTGAGCGGGCCGAGCCGGTCGAAGCGGCTGACCAGCGAGTCGCGCAGCGTGACCGGAATCGCGGCCGGCTGCATCGTGTCGCGAAAGCCCCAGACGCCGTCACTCTCGACCAGGTAGGCGTCGAGCAGCATGCGCGCCATTTCCTGCACGAACAGCGGCACGCCATCGGTGCGCTCCACCACGTTGCGGATCACGCCGGCGGTGACCACGCGCGGCGCCAGTGCCCGCCGCGCCAGCTCCGCGGCCTGCGCGTCCTCGAGCCGGCGCACGTCGATGCACTCGGCCTCGAGCGCCTGCGGCGGCGTCCATTCGGGCCGCGCCGTGAGCACCAGCAGCACGCGGCGGTGCGGCAGCTGCGCGCTGAGCTGTTCGACGAACTCGATGCTCGTGGGGTCGGCCCAGTGCACGTCCTCGAGCACGAGCAGCAGCGGCGCGGACTCGGCCATGTGCAGCAGCCACTGCGCCATCGACGACAGCAGCAGCGCCTTCTGCATCGGGGGAGAAATGCGGCTGGGCTCGCAGTTGCCCAGCGGCAGCGAGAGCCACGCGCAGAAGATGGGCAGCACCGCGTCCTCGTCGCAGCCGGCGCCGCGCAGGATCTCGCGCAGCCATTCGCGGCGGCCGTCCGGCGAGGTGTCGGGGGCCGCGTCGAGCCGCTGGCGCAGCAGGTTCAGGAATGGCGTGAGCGCGTTGTTGCGGTTCTCCGGCTGGCACTGCGCGCCGACGGTGCGCAGCCCTTCGGCCAGCACATGCGCGCGCAAGGTGTCGGCCAGGCAGGACTTGCCGATGCCCGGCTCGCCGCGAATCCACACGGCGCTGCCGTGGTCCTGCCGCGCCCGGGTCCATGCGGCGCGCAGGCGCTCCAGTTCGGCCTCGCGGCCGACGCACACGGCCTGCGCCGCGGCGTCCGGCGACGGGTCTGGCAGCAGCGGCGCCTGCCGGTCGACATTGAGCTGGTAGGTCTGGATGCCCGCGGACTGGCCCGGCAGGCTCACGTTGGCGACCTTGTCGAAGTGCGCGTAGCGGCCCAGCAGGCGGTGGCTGCTTTCGCTCGCGAGCAGGGTGCCCGTCTCGGCCACGGCTTCGAGCCGCATCGCCACGTTGACGGCATGGCCTGAAGGCACTTCGCCGTTGGCCACCACGGCCATGCCGGTGTGCATGCCCATGCGGATGCCCAGGTGCACGCCGTGCGCCTGCGCGACGGCGGCGGCGCGGCGGCGGCTCAGCGCCATCAGCTCCAACGCCGTCATGCTGGCCTGCCGTGCGTCGGTGTCGCTGGCATGCGGATAGCCGAACAGCACGATCATGCGGTCGCCGAGCGTGCCGGCGAGCAGGCCGCCGCGGCGGGTGGCGGTCTCCGCGAACAGCGCGAGCTCGTCGCGCTGCAGCAGTTCGATGTCCTCGATGTCGGAGGGCAGCGCGTCGTGCGTCTCGGCGCCGTCCGCATCGGTGTCGGGCCACACCGAGACGCTGCAGCACAGCACGGTGAGCTGCCGCTTCTCGGAGAACACGCGGGTGGTGGCCACGGTGCGCGTGAGCGTTTCATGCTGCGCCTGCCGGGTCGAGCGCAGCACGCCCACGAGGTCCTCGAGCCGCAGGCGCGTGAGTTCGGCCAGCAGCGTGGCAGCGGAATCGGCGCGCTCCGCGGCCTTCTTCCTGAGCGCCTTGCGCAGCAGCGCTGCCACCGGGTGCTCCACGATCTCGGGGGGCAGCGGAATTTCCTGCGGGCTCAATTGCCGGTGCAGGATTTCCGCCGCCGACGCCCCCTGCACGGCGGGTGCGCCGGTCAGGCATTCGAGGAACATCAGGCCCCAGGCGTAGAGGTCGGTGCGGATGCTCGGCGGCTCGCCGCGCAGTTGCTCGGGCGCGCTGTAGGCCGGCGTTCCCAGGCTCTCCTCCGTCATCGTGAGCGCGGGGAACTGCAGGCCGGTGCGCTGGGGAATGACGGTGCCGATGCCGAAGTCGAGCACCTTCGCGTGCGGCACGGCGCCGGTGAGGGTCACCATCACGTTGTCGGGCTTGAGGTCGCGGTGGACGATGCCGGCCGCATGCGCGCAGTCGAGTGCGTCCAGCACCTCGGCCATGAGGCGGCCGGTCTCGGAGGCCGTCAGCGCGCCCTGGCGGCGAATGAGGCTGGTGAGCGTTTCGCCCGGCACGTATTCGAAGACGCCGTAGACGCAATCGCCCTGCTCGCCCTTGTCGAGCAACTGGACGATGTGCGGGTGATGCAGCGCGGCGCACAGCCGCGTCTCGCGATGGAAGCGGGCCACGCGCCGGTTGCCCGCCTGCAGCTTCACGACCTTGATCGCGACCTGTGCGCCCGTGCTCTGCTGGCGCGCGCGGTACACCGTGCCGTAGCCGCCGGCGCCCAGTGCCTCCAGAAGTTCATAGCCGGGAATGTCCAGCGGGATCGGCGCGGGTTGGGACGCTGCTGCTTGAGTGGGGTTGGTGACGGCATCCTGCATTTCAGCCTCGTCTGTGGATCTTTGGCGGTCCTCCTGAAGGCGCTTGGCGCCCGATCCACCTTTCAGCAGACCGGTGCTGCGACACCGATTGTTACTCTAGCTGAAGGCAAGGATTTTCCTCACGGAATGGCGTGAAAGAAGATCCGGGCAGTGGCAGGCAGATAACAATTCAGGAGTTAAGTCTCATTTTGTAACACATAAGCGCTCACTTCTTAACGGATTTACTTTTTATTTGCCGGCGGCATTGCTGTTCGAGCGAGTCGTCCCCCGCCGAGCCGGTCCACATACGACAACGGGCCACCCTTTTCTAGGGGTGGCCCGTGAATCCGTCAGCGCGCTGCTGCGTTACTTCTTGTCGCCGCCCGGCACCTTGCCTTCCACGCCCTTGACGTAGAAGTTGATGCCAGAGAGGAATTTGTCGTCGGCCACGGCGTCCTTGGCGACCAGTTCCTTGCCGTCCTGGCCGAGGATCGGCCCCTTCCAGATCACGAAGCTGCCGTCCTTCAGGCCCTTCTTGACTTCATCGACCTTGGCCTTGGCTTCGGCCGGCACGTCCTCGGCGATCGACACGAGGTCGATGGCGCCTTCCTTCACGCCCCACCACGACTGGCCGGTGGTCCACTTGCCGTCCAGCGCTTCCTGGGTGGCCTTCACGTAGTACGGGGTCCAGTTGATGACGGCGGAGGCCAGGTGGGCCTTGGGACCGTAGGCGGTCATGTCGGAGTCCCAGCCGAACGCGCGCTTGCCCTTTTCCTGCGCGGTCTTGAGCACGGCCGGCGAGTCGGTGTTCTGGAACAGCACGTCGGCGCCGCCGTTGATCAGCGCGGTGGCGGCTTCGGTTTCCTTCGGCGGGCTGAACCACTCGTTCACCCACACGACCTTGGTCGTGATCTTCGGGTTCACCGACTGCGCGCCCAGCGTGAAGCTGTTGATGTTGCGCAGCACTTCGGGGATCGGCACCGAGCCGACCACGCCCAGGGTGTTGCTCTTGGTCATGGCACCGGCGATGACGCCGGCCATGTACGCGCCTTCGTACGTGCGGCTGTCGTAGGTGCGCATGTTTTCCGACGTCTTGTAGCCGGTGGCGTGCTCGAACTTCACGTCCTTGCTGTCGGCCGCGACCTTGAGCATGGGCTCCATGTAGCCGAAGGTGGTGCCGAAGATCAGTTTGTTGCCCTGGCTCACGAAGTCGCGGAACACGCGCTCGGCGTCCGCGCCTTCGGGCACGCTTTCAACGAAGGTGGTCTTGATCTTGTCGCCGAATTCCTTTTCGAGCGCCTTGCGGGCGTTGTCGTGCGCGAACGACCAGCCGCCGTCGCCCACCGGACCGACATAGGCGAACGCGATGTTCAGCGGCGCTGCCGGTGCCGGCGCCGGGGCGGCCGCCACGGGAGCCGGGGCCGCGGGTGCGGCGGCCGGTGCTGCGGCTTCTTCTTTCTTGCCGCAGCCGATCAGGGCGGCCGAAGCGACCGCGGTGAAGGCAGCCAGCTTGAGCAGGGAGCGCTTGTTCAGATCATTCATTGTCGGAAATCCTCAAAAAGGACGGGTTGGCGGGAAAACGAAAACGCGATTATGAGCCGGGGTAGAACGGTTTCCCGATGGACGCCGGCATGTTGGCGCGGATGAACGCGGGGTTGCGCGAGATCAGCGCCAGCACCACGATCGGCGCGATGTACTGCAGCATGCTGAGGAACTGCGCGGGCACGTCGACACCGCTGCTCTGCAGGTGGAAGCCCAGCATCGAGACGCCGCCGAACAGGTAAGCGCCCAGCAGCACGCGAACCGGCCGCCAGGTCGCGAAGGTGGTGAGCGCCAGCGCGATCCAGCCGCGGCCCGCCACCATGCCCTCGACCCACAGCGGCGTGTACACCGTCGAGAGGTACGCGCCCGCCAGCCCGCACAGCGCACCGCCCGCGATCACCGCCAGGAAGCGGATGCGCCGCACCGGGTAGCCCAGCGCATGCGCCGACTCTGGCGATTCGCCGACCGAGCGCAGCACCAGGCCGGCGCGCGTGCGGTACAGGAACCAGATCAGCCCGGCGGTCAGCGCCATCGCGGCATACACCATCGGGTGATGGCGAAACAGCGCCGGGCCGACGAGGGGAAGGTCGCCCAGCACGGGAATCGCGTAGGACGCGCTTTCCGGCAGCTTGGCCTGCACGAAGTTGATGCCGGCGAAGGCCGAGAAGCCCACGCCGAACAGGCTCAGCGCGAGCCCGGTCGCGTACTGGTTGGTGTTGAGCCAGATCACCAGCACGCCGAAGAAGGCGGCAAGCAGGGCCCCCGCCGCCATGCCGGCCAGAAAGCCGAGCCACGGGTTGTGCGTGGTGACGACCGTCGCGAAGCCCGCGATGGCGGCGCACAGCATCATGCCCTCGGCACCGAGGTTGACGATGCCGGCCTTCTCGTTGATGAGCAGGCCCAGCGCCGCGATGGCGAGCACCGTACCGGCGCTCAGCGTCGAGCCGAGCAGGAGTGCGTAGCTTTCCATGTCAGAGGGCTCCCTCGTTCGGGCGCGCGACGGGCGCGGTGATGGGTGTGCTGGCCTGCAGCGAGGCGGTGGTCATGCCGGAGGCGGCCTTGGCGGCCGCCTTGCGGCGGATGCGGTAGGCGATGAGCGTGTCGCAGGCCAGCAGCGTGAACAGCAGCAGGCCCTGGAACACGCCGGTGAGCGACTTCGGCAGGCCCAGGCGCGACTGCGCCAGTTCGCCGCCGATGTAGAACATGCTCATGAGGATGGCCGAGAAGATCATGCCCACCGGATGCAGCCGCCCGACGAAGGCCACGATGATGGCCGCGAAGCCGTAGCCCGCCGGCACGTACGGCGTGAGCTGCCCGAGCGGGCCGGCCACTTCGAGCGCGCCGGCCAGGCCGGCCGCGCCGCCCGAGGTCAGCAGCGCGATCCACACCGCGCGGCGGGCCGAGAAGCCCGCGTAGCGCGAGGCCGCCGGCGCCAGACCGCCGACCTGCTGCGCAAAGCCCGCGCGCGTGCGGAACAGGAACACCCACAGCGCCCCAGCCCCGACCAGCGCGATGACCAGCCCGATGCTCACGCGCGAGCCCTTGAACAGGCGCGGGATCTGCGTGACCGCCTCGAAGGTCTTGGTCTGCGGAAAGTTGTAGCCGTTCGGGTCTTTCCACGGGCCGAAGACCATGTAGCCCAGCAGCAGCGTGGCCACGTAGACCAGCATCAGGCTCACCAGGATCTCGTTGGCGTTGCACTTGTCGCGCAGCAACGCGACGATGCCCGCCCACACCATGCCGCCGAGGATGCCCGCGGCCAGGATGGCCACCACGATCCACTGTCCGGTGGTCTTGTCGGCCAGCAGCGCGACGCCGCCCGCCGCGATGGCGCCGAACACGAACTGCCCTTCGGCGCCGATGTTCCACACGTTCGAGCGGAAGCACACGGCCAGCCCCAGCGCGATGATGAGCAGCGGCGTGGCCTTGACCATCAGCTCGCCGATGGCGTAGCCGTTCTTGATGGGCTCGTAGAAGAACACCAGCAGGCCCTTGACCGGGTCCTTGCCGAGTGCGGCGAACAGCGCCACGCCGATCAGCACGGTGATCAGCAGCGCCAGGATCGGCGAGGCATAGCTCCAGAAGCGCGACAGCTCCGGGCGGGGTTCGAGCTTAAGCATGGGCTGCCTCCGTGTCCTTGTGCCCTTGCCACAGGCCGCTCATCCATTCGCCGATCTGCGGCAGCGTGGCCGCCGCGCGGTCGACGGACGGCGACAGCCGCCCCTTGGCGATCACGTGCAGCCGGTCGCTGATCTCGAACAGCTCGTCGAGTTCCTCGCTGACCACCAGCACGGCGCAGCCGGCATCGCGCAGCGCGAGGATCTCGCCGCGGATCAGCGCGGCGGCGCCCACGTCCACGCCCCAGGTCGGCTGCGAGACGATGAAGAGCCTGGGATTGGCGTCGATCTCGCGGCCAACGATGAATTTCTGCAGGTTGCCGCCCGACAGCGAGCGCGCCGCCGCATGCGGGCCGCCCGCCTTGACGTTGAAACGCTCGATGATCGAGCGCGCATGGCGCTCGAGCGCGCCGGTGCGGATCCAGCCGCCCCGCCCGACCGCATTGCTGCGCGTGAGCAGGAGGTTGTGCGCGAGCCCCAGCGTGGGCACCGCGCCGCGGCCCAGCCGTTCCTCGGGCACGAAATGCAGGCCCAGGGCGCGCCGCGCGCGCGGTCGCAGCCTGCCCGCCGGCTTGTCGAACACGCGGACCATCGCGGCCTCGGCGCGCACGTCCTCGCCCGACAAGGTGTAGAGCAGTTCCTTTTGCCCGTTGCCCGAGACGCCCGCGATGCCGACCACTTCGCCCGCGCGCACTTCGAAGGAAATGCCGTCGAGGTCCACGCCGAACTGGTCCTCGCGCGCCAGCGACAGCCGCTCGACGCGCAGCGCCACGGCGCCCGCGTGCACCGGCCGGTGCTTCAGCGGCGGCGGCTCGCTGCCGATCATCAGCCGCGAGAGCGACTCGTTGCTCTCGTTCTGCGGGTTGCACACCCCCGTCACCTTGCCGCCGCGCAGCACGGTGCAGGCGGTGCACAGCTCGCGGATCTCGTGCAGCTTGTGGCTGATATAGAGAATGCTGCAGCCCTCCGACGACAGCTTCTTGAGCACCTGGAACAGCTTGAGCACGGCCTGCGGCGTGAGCACCGATGTCGGCTCGTCGAGGATCAGCAGCTTGGGGTTGGTGAGCAGCGCGCGGATGATCTCCACCCGCTGCATCTCGCCCACCGACAGCGTGTGCACCGGTCGCGAGGGGTCGATGTCCAGGCCGTACTCGCTCGCCTTGGCCGTGATGCTGCGCGCCACCTCGGCCAGCTGCAGCGACTTGTCCAGCCCCAGCCAGACGTTCTCGGCCACGGTGAGCGTGTCGAACAGGCTGAAATGCTGGAACACCATGCTGATGCCCAGCGCCCTCGCCTGCTGGGGGTTGCGCAGGTTGACGGCCTGGCCGTCGAAGGTGACGGTGCCTTCGTCGGGCTTGACCGACCCGTAGATGATCTTCATCAGGGTCGACTTGCCGGCGCCGTTCTCGCCGAGCACGGCGTGGATTTCGCCGGGCTGCACGGCCAGGGTGATGTCGCTGTTGGCCACCACCGCGGGATACCGCTTGGTGATGTGCGCGAGCTGGAGTCTGGGGGTTGTCATGCCGGGTTTCGTGGGTTTGTCTCGTTCAACAGCAACAAAGCGGAAGCAGCTATAAGTTTAATAGCGGCTCCCGCGACCATCGGCGCCCGACGGCGCTTTGCTCAGTTCACGGCGTCAATGCCCGCCGATATAGGCGAACTTGAACAGGAACACGGCGGCGATGACCCAGACCATCGCATGCACTTCCCGTGCCCGGCCGGTGCACAGCTTCAGCACGGCATAGGTGATGAAGCCGAAGGCCAGGCCGTTGGCGATCGAGTAGGTGAAGGGCATCGTCAGCGCGGTGACGGCGGCCGGGATCACCTCGGTGGTGTCTTCCCAGTCGAGCTCGACCAGGTCGCGCAGCATCAGGCAGCCCACGAAGAGCAGCGCCGGTGCCGTGGCATACGCCGGCACCGAGCCCGCCAGCGGCGAGATCATCAGGCAGGCGAGGAACAGCAGCGCCACCACCACGGCCGTGAGGCCGGTACGCCCACCGGCCTGCACCCCCGCCGCGCTTTCCACGTAGGCCGTGGTGCTCGAGGTGCCGAGCAGCGAGCCCGCGAAGATCGCGCCGCTGTCGGCCAGCAGCGCCTTATTCATGCGCTCCATCTTGCCCGGCACCAGCAGGCCGGCGCGCTTGGCCACGCCCATCAGCGTGCCGGTCGCGTCGAACATCTCGACCAGGAAGAAAACCAGCACCACGTTCAGGATGCCGCCCTTGAGCGCGCCCATGATGTCCAGCTGCATGAAGGTGGGCGCGATCGAAGGCGGCGCGTCGAACACGCCGTGGAACTTGTTGCCGCCGAAGAAGAACGACAGCACCGTCACCGTGACGATGCCGATCAGGATCGCGCCGCGCACCTTGAGCTTGTCCAGCGCCACGATGATCAGGAAGCCCAGCGTGGCCAGGATCACCGGCGCCGAGTGCAGGTCGCCCAGCGTGACGAAGGTGGCCGGCGACGCCGCGACCACGCCGGCGCTCTTGAGCGCGATGAGCGCCAGGAACATGCCGATGCCCACGGTGATCGCCGTTCGCAAGGACTGCGGTATGCCCTGTATGAAAAGCTCCCGCAATCCGGTGACCGTCACGATCAGGAACAGGCAGCCCGAGATGAACACCGCGCCCAGCGCGACCTGCCACGTGTAGCCCATGCCCAGCACCACCACGTAGGCGAAATAGGCGTTCAGGCCCATGCCCGGCGCCATCGCGATCGGGTAGTTGGCATACAGGCCCATGATGAGCGTGCCCAGCGCCGCGATCAGGCAGGTGGCCACGAACACCGCACCCTTGGGCATGCCCGCGTCCCCCAGGATCGAGGGGTTCACGAAGATGATGTAGGCCATCGTCAGGAAGGTGGTGAGCCCCGCGATGACCTCGGTGCGCACGGTGGTGTTGTGCGCGCTGAGCTTGAACACCCGTTCAAGCAGGCCCGAGCCGCTTGCGCTGCCCACAGCCGCGCGCGGACGCGCGGACTCGACATGCCCCGGCGCGCGGGGCTCGGCGCCTTTGGGCGCCTGTTCAAACGAACTCATTTGCTTGTCTCCAGCTGTTGTAGTGGCGGTTTTCATCGTTGCCCCGCTCACGACGCCAGCGCGAACGGGGATCTCTCAGGGATCGGATGTCTCGGGGGCGGCGGGCGGCCGCGCGGCCATGGAGGGTGGCGGGCGCAGCGACGCCGCCACGTCCTTGATGCATTCGCGCAGCCAACGCGCCGAACTCGACGAATGGGTGCGTTCGTGCCAGAGCTGGTAGTACATGAGGCGCGGCAGCGCCACCGGGCATTCGAGGATCGCCAGCGGCAGCCGCGCCGCGAAGCGCTCGCAGTACTGTCGCCCGGTGGTCAGCACCAGCAGGCTGGAGGCCACCATGTCGGGAATGAGCCCGAAGTGCGCGCAGCGCGCCGTGATGTTGCGCTGCCGGCCCAGCTCGTCGAGCATCTGGTCGATGATGCCGCGCCCGCCCGGGTGCATGGGCGTGGGCGCGATGTGTTCCGCCGCCAGCCAGGTCTCCAGGTCCCAGCCGCGGCGCACCGCCGGATGGTCCTTGTTGACCAGCGACACCACCTCGTCGCCGAACAGCCGCGCCATGTGCAGGTCTTCCGGCGGCTTGAGCCAGTTGCCGATCACCAGGTCGACCTGGCCGAGCGCCAGGTGGCCGTGGTAGTCCGAGTCGGGCGTGAGCGCATGGATCTCGATCTGGCACAGCGGTGCGTCGCGTTTGACCTGCGCCACCAGCATCGGCAGGAACAGCGGGTCCATGTAGTCGCTGGCGGCGATGCGGAAGGTGGTGGCGGCCGACTGCGGATCGAAGCCGCGCGCGTCGGAGAACAGCATCTCGGCCGCGCGCAGGATGCTGGCCGCAGGCTCGATCATGCGCAGCCCCGCATCGGTCGGTACCATGCCCGAGCCCGAGCGCACCAGCAGCGGATCGCCCGACAGCTCGCGCAGGCGCTTGAGCGCGGCCGAGACGGCCGGCTGGTACATGCCCAGCCGAATGGCGGCGCGCGAGACGCTGCGGTCGGTCAGCACGGTGTGAAGCACCCGGATGAGGTGCAGATCGATCTTGTCGAAAAGCGCCTGGTCACGCATGGCACTCGCCCCCGGTGTTCGCGCACTTCGTGTCGCTTCGCCCACCCCCTGCCGGGGGCGACACCCGCGGCTCGGCAAAGCCGGTTCCGCGGAGTTTCGCGAATGGAATCGGGACGTGTGGCATGGGGAGGACTTTGGACATGCGCCAAAGTCTACGAGTGACTATGCGGACTGGACAGCGGTGACGGCGCGAAGAATCGACTCGCTGGTCGCCGGCGCCTTCAGCGGCGGATCGACCTTGTGGTCACCCGCGGCCGACACCGCGTCGCGGATCGCGAAGAACACCGAGAACGGCAGCAGGAGGGGCGGCTCGCCCACGGCCTTGCTGCGGTGGATCGAGTCCTCGAAGTTCTGGCCTTCGAACAGGCGCACGTTGAACACGGGCGGGCAGTCGTTGGCGGTCGGGATCTTGTAGGTACTGGGCGCGTGCGTGGTGAGCTTGCCGCTTTGCGGATGCCATACCAGCTCCTCGGTGGTGAGCCAGCCCATCCCCTGGATGAAGGCGCCCTCGACCTGGCCGATGTCCACCGCCGGGTTCAGCGACTTGCCCGCGTCGTGCAGGATGTCGGCGCGCAGCAGCTTCCATTCGCCGGTGAGCGTGTCGACGATCACCTCGCTCACCGCCGCGCCGTAGGCGTAGTAGTAGAACGGGCGGCCCTGCATCTTGTCCTTGTCCCAGCTCAGGCCGGGGGTGGCGTAGAAGCCGTCGGACCACAGCTGCTTGCGGTCGAGGTAGGCCTCGCCCACCACGGTGCTGAAGGCCAGCGTCTTGCCGTTGACCTCGACCTTGTCGTTCGCGAAGCGCACCTCGGCGGCCGTGCCGCCGTGGCGCTCGGCCGCGCAGTCGGCCAGGCGCTCGCGGATCTGGCGCGCCGCGTCCTGCGCGGCCTTGCCGTTCAGGTCGGCACCGGTCGATGCGGCCGTGGCCGAGGTGTTGGCCACCTTGGTGGTGTCGGTCGCGGTGACGCGTACGCGCTCGAAGCTCACGCCCAGCTCGTGCGCCACCACCTGCGCCACCTTGGTGTTCAGGCCCTGCCCCATCTCGGTCCCGCCGTGGTTCACGAGGATCGAGCCGTCGGTGTATACATGCACCAGCGCGCCGGCCTGGTTGAAGTGCTTCACGTTGAACGAGATGCCGAACTTCAGCGGCGCCAGCGCCAGCCCGCGCTTGAGCACCACGCTCTTCTTGTTGAAGGCCGCGATGTCCTCGCGCCGCGCGCGGTAGTCGCTGCTGGCTTCGAGTTCGGCCACGAGTTCGTGGACGATGTTGTCGGTCACTGTCTGGCGGTACGGGGTGACGTTGTTCTCCGTCTTGCCGTAGAAGTTGACGCGCCGCACGTCCAGCGGATCGCGCTGGAGCTCGCGGGCCACCGAATCCAGGATGTTCTCGATGGCAATGGCGCCCTGCGGGCCGCCGAAGCCGCGAAACGCGGTGTTGCTCTGCGTGTTGGTCTTGCCCGAGAAGCCGTGCATGGCCACGTTGGGCAGCCAGTAGGCATTGTCGAAGTGGCACAGCGCACGCGTCATCACGGGGCCCGACAGGTCGGCCGAGTGGCCGGCGCGCGAGACCATGGTGATCTCGGCGCCGAGGATGCGGCCCTCGTCGTCGTAGCCCACCTCGTATTCGTACCAGAAGCAGTGGCGACGGCCGGTGACCATGAAGTCGTCGTCGCGGTCCAGCCGCAGCTTCACCGGGCGCTGCAGCTGGCGCGCCGCGATGGCCGCCACGCAGGCGAACAGCGCCGACTGCGATTCCTTGCCGCCGAAGCCGCCGCCCATGCGCCGGCATTCGACATGCACTTCGTTCGACTGCAGGTGCAGCGCATGCGCCACCAGGTGCTGCATTTCGCTGGGGTGCTGCGTCGAGCAGTGGATTTGCAGCGCGCCGCCTTCCTTGGGAATGGCGTAGCTGATCTGCCCCTCGAGATAGAACTGCTCCTGCCCGCCCACGTCGAGCGTGGACTTGTGGCGGCGCGGCGCCTTCGCGATGGCGGCGCGCACGGCGGCCTCGTCGCCTTCGTTGGCACCGCCGCCGCTGCGCACGATGTGCATCGGCGGCACCACGTACTGGCCACGCTCGTGGGCGGCCTGCGGCGTGAGCACGGGCGGCTGCGCCTCGATAGTCAGCGCGTCCTTGGCCTTGGCGGCGGCGCGGCGCGCGGCGTCGCGGGTCTCTGCGATCACCGCGAACACGGGCTGGCCGAGGTAGCGGATCTCGCCGCCGTCGTTCACGGGCAGCAGGATCGGGTCGTCGTGAATGATCGAGCCGCAGTCGTTGGTGCCCGGAATGTCGTCGGCCGTGATGACCGCGACCACGCCCGGCATGGCGCGGATGGCATCCAGCGACAGCGCGGTGACGCGGCCGTTGGCCGCCGGCGACAGGCCCAGCGCGCAGTGCAGCGTGCCGGCGAGCTCGGGAATGTCGTCGATGTAGGTGGCCTCGCCGGCCACGTGCAGGTGCGCCGACTCGTGCGGGCGGCTGATGCCCACGCGCATGCCGCGCTCGTGCGCCAGCGCTTCGGCGCCCACGTCGATGCGCGCGGCGGTGTTGGTCAGGTAGTCGGCAAAGGCCTCGGCGGGTTGCAGCAGGCGGGCGTCGATGGGTTTGTTCATGGTCAGACTCCTGCGGCGGTGGCGGGGGTCGCGTGGGGCATCACGCTCCAGACGCTGGTTTCTTCCAGCGACAGGGCGTCTTCGGCGCGGGTTTCGAGCCAGAGGCGTTGAATGAGGTTCTGGGCGACCTGCAGCCGGTAGTCGGCCGAGGCGCGCATGTCCGACAGCGGCTTGAAATCCTGCGCGAGCGCGAGCTTGGCGGTGGCGACGCTGGCCTGCGTCCACGGCTTGCCGAGCAGCGCGGCCTCGGCGTTCGTGGCGCGCTTGACGGTCGCGGCCATGCCGCCGAAGGCCAGGCGCACGGCCTTCACCGTGTCGCCGCCGGCTTCGAGTTCGATGGCGAAGCCCGCGCACAGCGCGGAGATGTCGCAGTCGAAGCGCTTGCTGATCTTGTAGGCGCGCACCTGGCGCTTCATGGCGGCGTGCGGAACGGCCAGCCCCTGCACGAACTCGCCCGGCTGCAGCTGGTTCTTCATGTAGTCCAGATAGAAGTCGGGCAGCGGCATGCGGCGCACCACGTCGCCGCGGCGCAGCTCGATCTGCGCATCGAGCGACATCAGCACCGGCGGCGAATCGCCGATGGGCGAGCCGTTGGCCACGTTGCCGCCCATGGTGCCGGCATGGCGGATGGGCGGCGAGGCGAAGCGCAGCCACACCTCGGCCAGGCTGGGCACGCGCTCGACCAGCGCGCCGAAGGCCGCCTCCAGCGAGGCGCCGGCGCCGATGTAGAGCTCGCCGCCGTTGTCAGGGCGGTCCTCGATGGCCTTCATCTCGGCCACGTCGCCCACGTAGATGATGTCGCCGAGGTCGCGGAACTGCTTGTTGACCCACAAGCCGACATCGGTCGAGCCGGCCAGCAGCTGGGCGCGGGGCTTCCGCTCGCGCAGGGCGGCCAGCTGGGCCAGGGTCCTGGGGGCGTGGAAGTGGTCCATGCGCGCGCCGAGCGGGGCGGCGTAGCTCAGCGCCGCGCCGTCGTCGCGCAAGGCGGTGAGCGCAGCCACCACGGGCCTGGTGTCCAGGCGCACCGAAGGCAGGTCGAACATGCGCTGGCCGGCGTCCAGGATCGGGCGGTAGCCGGTGCAGCGGCACAGGTTGCCCGACAGGTCGTCGGCCAGCTGCTGGCGGGTGGGCTGCGTGCCCCCGGCCTGGTGGTGTTCGTAGGTGGCCCACAGCGACATCACGAAGCCGGGCGTGCAGAAGCCGCACTGGGAGCCGTGGCAGTCGACCATGGCCTGCTGCACCGGGTGCAGCGTGTGCACCGCGTGCTTGCCGTCCTTGGCCTTCTCGGTCCTGTGGGGCGCGGCCTGGCACTGGGCCTTGAGGTCCTCGACCGTGAACAGGGCCTTGCCGTGCAGGGTGGGCAGGAACTGGATGCATGCGTTGACGGTCTGCAGGCTCAGGCCGTCCACCGCGCCCGGCGCCTGGGGATCGGTGGCCAGTTCTCCGATGACGACGGTGCAGGCACCGCAGTCACCTTCGTTGCAGCCTTCCTTGGTGCCGGTGCAGCGGGCGTCCTCGCGCAGCCAGTCGAGCACGGAACGGGTCGGGTGGACGCCGGTGACGTCGACGATCTTTCCGCGATGGAAGAAGCGGATCGGTTGAATCTTGCTGCTGTCGGTGCTCATGCTTTTGGGGCTCGTGGGGGACCCGTCAGGGGTCAGTCATGGACGTTAGCGGCTTGTCGGGGGTCTTGCATACGGGCAGCCCCATAACGCGTATGTGGGGGCCGGTATGCCACGTACGGGGAAACCCTGGCGCGGGAGCTGCAATTCCCGGGCCAAGCACGGCCCGGGCTGCGCTCAGCCCCGCGCAATGGCCGCCCAGGCGGTGGCGATCAGCGTCGAGCCCGCCGCCGCGAGCAGGCCGCCGACCAGCCACTTGAGCGTGCGCGGCTTGAGCTTGTTGGGCAGGCGATGGTGCAGGCGCGTCGCGCCGTAGACCACCGGCATCGCGCAGCCGGCCAAGAGCGCGGAATACCAGGAGAAATGCCCCGTCGGCACCACGATCACCAGCC
The DNA here is from genome assembly GCF_003019815.1 of Variovorax sp. PMC12. NCBI lineage: Bacteria > Pseudomonadati > Pseudomonadota > Betaproteobacteria > Burkholderiales > Comamonadaceae > Variovorax > Variovorax sp. PMC12. The sequence goes on along the minus strand of NZ_CP027774.1, from coordinate 617,268 downwards.
GCACGAGCGAGTTGAACCCGAACATCAGCAGCAGCGCGCGGCGCACCAGCTCGCGGTCCAGCGGCTGGCGGTACATGTGGAACACGATGGGCGGCCCGGAGCTGGAGAACAGTCCGCCCAGCACGCCCGACAGCCCGCCGATCACGGCAAAGCTGCGCGGGCCCGACACCGCCGGCAGCGGCCGGCCCTGCATCACCAGCAGCACGGCGCAGCCCAGGATCGACACCCCCAGCAGCCCGCGCAGCCAGTTGACCGCGCCGCCGCTGAGCCAGGTCAGCAGCATGAGACCCACGATCACGCCCACCGTGCTGCCGTTGAGCGCCGGCTTCATGAGCCGCCACGGCACCACGCCAGGCCGGGCACGGAAATAGGTCCATGCGTTCAGGAGGCTCAGCACCGTCGCGGCGTTGGCCGTGTCGCTCACGCTGGCGACGTGGAACACCGACACCAGGCCCAGCAGGATCAGGCTGAATGCAAAACCCGTGAGGTTCTGCGCGTAAGTGGCGAGCGCGACGCAGGCCATGAAGACCAGCACGGGGCCGGCCCCGGAAAGAATCAATTGCACAAACTCGGTCTCGATCTCGGTCTCAGCGCACCAGGTCCCAACCCATCATCAAGGCCGCGAATCCCATCAAGGCGGTGCCGCCCCACCCCAGCCAGCGGATGCGGCGCCCGGAGGTGAACACACCCATCACATTCTCGCGCGTCACGAGGATCATCATCGCCGCCATGATCGGCACCGCGACCACGCCGTTGATCACCGCGCTCCAGTAGAGCGCCTTCATGGGGTCGATGGGCGTGAAATCGAGCGCCGTGCCGACCAGCGTGGCCACCGCGATGATCCCGTAGAACTCCTTGGCTTCGCGCCAGTGCCGCTCCAGGCCCTCTTCCCAGCCGAAGGCCTCGGCCACCGCGTAGGCCGCCGAAGAAGCCAGCACGGGAACGGCCAGCAGCCCGGTGGCGATGATGCCGCCGGCGAACAGCCAGAAGGCGAAGTCGCCGGCCAGCGGGCGCAGCGCCTCGGCGGCCTGCGCGGCGGAGGTCACGTCATGCACGCCGGCCGCATACAGCACCGCCGCGCCCACGACCATCACGAAGAAGGCGATGAGGTTCGAGAAGGTCATGCCCAGCCAGGTGTCCAGCCGCACGCGCTTGAGGTCGCGCCGCACTTCCTGGTCGGTGCCCTTGCGGCCGCCCTTGAGCCGCAGTTCCTCGACCTCCTGCGATGCCTGCCAGAAGAACAGGTACGGGGAAATGGTGGTGCCCAGCAGCGCCACGATCATCATCCAGTAATCGCCGCGCCACTGCAGCTTGGGCACCACCAGGTCGTGCAACACCTGCGCCCAGTGCACCTGCACCACGAACACCGCCGCCACGTACGCGAACAGCGTGAGCGTCAGCCACTTGAGGATGTGGGCCAGCTTGCGGTAGGGCACGAACACCTGCAGCAGCACCGTCACCACCCCGAAGACCAGCGAATGGAAGTGCGCGCCGCCGCCCACCACCAGCTGCAACGCCTCGCCCATGGCGGCGATGTCGGCCGCGATGTTGATGGTGTTGGCCACCACCAGCAGCGACACCAGCACGATCAGGAAGCCGCGCGGCATGTGCTCGCGCAGGTTGGCCGCCACGCCCTTGCCGGTGACCCGGCCGATGCGCGCCGACACGAGCTGGATCGCCACCATGAAGGGCAGCGACAGGAACACGGTCCACAGCAGCCCGGTGCCGAACTGCGCCCCAGCCTGGGTGTAGGTCGCGATGCCGGACGGGTCGTCGTCGGCCGCGCCGGTGACGACGCCGGGGCCGACGTGGCGCAGGAATGAGGGAATGCGTTTCTTCATGTCAGGCCCATGGTGGCACGGCGAGCCTGACCACCGGATGAATGTCCGGCGGCAAGGAGCAAAAAGAGGCGAAGGCGGCTCATGACCGCTCGGAGAACAGCGCCACGATGACCTGGCGCAGCCAGCGGTTGCCGGGATCGGCCTCGAAGCGCTTGCTCCAGTGCAGCGACACCGTGAAGTCGCGCAGCGGAAACGAGGGCTCGACGATGGCGTAGCCGCCTTCTTCCGCAAAGCCGCGCGCAATGTTGCGCGGCATCACCACCGCCAGGTCGGTGGCGCGCACGATGGCCGGCAGCACCATGAAGTGCTCGGTGGTCAGGCGAACCCGGTCCTCCAGGTTCAGCAACTGCAGGATGCGCAGGGTGTCGGCATGCGTGCGCACCGTCACGTAGTCGAGCTCCTGCAGGGCCTCGAGCAGCGCCTGCCCGCTGCGCCGGCGCTTCAGGAAAGGATGGTCGCGGCGCAGCAGCACGATGTAGCGGTCGCGCAGCAGCTGGGCGCGCTGGGTGTCCTTCACGCGCGGCAGGAAGCCGAAGGCGAAATCGACCTTGCCGCTGTCGAGCGCGGTGGCGATCTCGCCCGCCGCCAGCGGCATGGTCTCGACGCGCACGCCCGGCGACAGCTCGCGCAGCCGCGCCATCAGCGCCGGCAGGAAGCGCCCCTCACCGATGTCGCTCATGTGGATGCGAAACAGCTTGCGCGAAGCCGCCGGATCGAAGCGCTCCGGCTCGGCCAGCGCCTGCTGCAGCGTGGCCAGCGCGGACTGCACTGACACCGCGAGCCGCTCGGCACGCGGCGTCGGCGCCACGCCGCCCGGAGTGCGGGTGAACAGCGCGTCGCCCAGCAGCAGCCGCAGCCGGGTCAGGCCGTGGCTGGCCGCCGGCTGCGTCAGGCCCAGGGCCTCGGCCGCGCGGCTCACGCTGCGGGATCTGTACACCGCATCGAAGAGCCGCAGCAGGTTCAGGTCGACCGCGTCGATATGCACTGGATTCATATTGGATAGCTGGCTTATTTTATTGAAGTATGGCGGCACCCCGACCACACTGCGGCACACCATAAAAAAGAGACACGATGGAAGTTTCATTCAGCAAGGAAGTCGAGATGCTGCGTCTCGGCGCCGGCGACACCTTTCACGGCGAGGGCATCCTCGCGATCACCAAGGGCCTGCTGCAGTCGGGCGTGGCCTATGTCGGCGGCTACCAGGGCGCGCCGGTGTCGCACCTGCTGGACGTGATGGTCCAGGGCAAGGCCTACATGGACGAGCTGGGCGTGCACGTGGAGGCCTGCTCCAACGAGGCCTCGGCCGCCGCGATGCTCGGCGCCTCCATCCACTACCCGCTGCGCGGCGCGGTCACCTGGAAATCCATCGTCGGCACCAACGTGGCGGCCGATGCGCTGTCGAACCTGTCGTCGCCGGGCGTCACGGGCGGCGTGCTGATCGTGGTGGGCGCGGACTACGGCGAGGGCGCCAGCGTGATCCAGGAGCGCACGCACGCCTATGCGCTGAAGTCGAGCATGTGCCTGCTCGACCCGCGCCCCGACCTCGGCGTGATGGTGCGCATGGTGGAGGAAGGCTTTCGCCTGTCGGAGAGCTCCAACATGCCATGCCTGATGGAGCTGCGCATCCGCACCTGCCACGTGCGCGGCAGCTTCGAGTGCAAGGACAACGTGGCGCCTGCCGTCTCCACCCGCGCGCTGATGACCGAGCCGGCCGGCTTCAACTACATGAAGCTCGCGCATCCGCCCGTCACCTTCCGCCACGAGAAGCTCAAGGGCGAGGAGCGCATTCCGGCGGCGCGGCGCTACATCGTCGAGCATGGCCTGAACGAGCTGATGCCCGGGCAACGCCACGCCGACCTCGGCATCGTGGTGCAGGGCGGCCTGTACAACGCGCTGATCCGCAGCCTGCAGCAGCAGGGGCTGGCCGATGCCTTCGGCGAGACCGACATCCCGATCCTCGTGCTGAACGTGACCTATCCGCTGGTGCCCGAGCAGGTGGCCGACTTCTGCGTGGGCAAGCGCGCGGTGCTGGTGGTGGAGGAAGGCCAGCCCGAATACATCGAGCAGGACATCGCCACGCTGCTGCGCCGGCGCGACATCCAGACGCCGCTGCACGGCAAGGACATGCTGCCGCCGGCGGGCGAGTACGGCGTGGAGGTGCTGTCGGGCGGCATCGGCGCCTTTGCCGCGAAGTACACCGGGGCGAGCGAAGCCTCGTCCTCCGCGCAGGCCTGGCTGGCCGGCAACCGCGAGCGCCGCGAGGCCGTGGCGCGCCGCCTGAGCGCGCCGCTGCCCAACCGGCCGCCGAGCTTCTGCATCGGCTGCCCGGAGCGGCCGGTGTTCTCGGCCCTCAAGCTCGCGCAGCAGGAAACCGGGCCGGTGCACATCGCGGCCGACATCGGCTGCCACGCCTTCGGCACCTTCGAGCCGTTCTCGATGGGCCACTCGATCCTGGGCTACGGCATGAGCCTGGCGAGCCGCGCGGGCGTGGCGCCGATGATGAACCGGCGCACCCTGTCGATCATGGGCGACGGCGGCTTCTGGCACAACGGGCTGCTCACCGGCGTGCAGAGCGCGCTGTTCAACGGCGACGACGCGGTGCTGCTGATCTTCAAGAACGGCTATACCTCGGCCACCGGCACGCAGGACATCATCTCGACGCCCGACGACGAGATCAAGGAGCGCGCCGTCGACAAGCAGCAGAGCCTGGTCGACAAGAACCAGACCATCGAGGCCACGCTGAAGGGCCTGGGCGTGCAGTGGATGCGCACCGTGACCACCTACGACGTGGAGCGCATGCGCAGGACGCTGACCGAGGCGCTCACCAGCGACTTCAACGGCCTGAAGGTGGTGATTGCCGAAGGCGAATGCCAGCTCGAGCGCCAGCGGCGCATCAAGCCCTGGATCGCGGGCCTGCTGCGCAAGGGCGAGCGCGTGGTGCGGGTGAAGTACGGCGTCGACGAGGACGTGTGCAACGGCGACCACGCCTGCATCCGCCTGTCGGGCTGCCCCACGCTCACGCTCAAGGACAACCCCGATCCGCTGAAGGTGGACCCGGTGGCCACCGTGATCGACGGCTGCGTGGGCTGCGGCCTGTGCGGCGCCAACGCGCATGCGGCCACGCTGTGCCCGAGCTTCTACCGGGCCGAGGTGGTGCAGAACCCCAAGTGGCATGAACGGCTGCTGCACGGCCTGCGCGGTGCGGTCGTGCGCGCGCTGCAGCCGGCGTGAGGGACAAGCACATGGAACAGAACCGCCCCCTCACCCTGCTCGTCTGCGCCCTCGGCGGCGAAGGCGGCGGCGTGCTCACCGAATGGCTGGTCGACACCGCGCGCCATGCCGGCTACGCCGCGCAGAGCACGTCGATCCCCGGCGTGGCGCAGCGCACCGGGGCCACCACCTACTACATCGAAGTGTTCCCCGTGCCGCTCGCCCGGCTCGCCGGCAAGCGCCCCGTGTTCAGCCTGAGCCCGGTGCCGGGCGCGCTCGACGCCATCGTGTCGTCGGAGCTGCTGGAAACCGCGCGCCAGATCGGCAACGGCATGAGCGCGCCGCTGCGCACGCTGGTCATCAGCTCGTCGGCGCGCATCTTCACCACGGCCGAGCGCATGGAGCCGGGTGACGGGCGCGCCGACGCGCAGCGGCTGCTCGACGTGGTCAAGGCCTTCAGCCGCGAGCATCATGTGTTCGACATGAACGCCATCGCGCGCGACAGCGGCACGGTGGTCAGCGCGGTGATGCTCGGCGCCATCGCGGGCAGCGGGCTGTTCCCGTTCCCGCGCGAGGCCTACGAGCATGTGGTGCGCGGCGGGGACACCAGCGCCCCGGAGAAGCTGAACAAGATGGCCGCCGCCAGCCTGCGCGGCTTTGCCGCCGCCTTCGATGCGGTGAACGCTCCGCGCGCGCAGGCCGCCTTCGTGAGCAGCGTGCTGGCCAGCGACACGAGCGACGCGCCGCCTCCGGCCAGCGCCCTGCCGGCCGAACTCGCCCGGCGCTTTCCACCCGCGGTGCACGACATGCTCGCGCTCGGCCATGCTCGCGTGCTCGACTACCAGGACGCGGCGTATGCCGCGCTCTACGCCGACCGGCTGGGCCGCGTGCTCGATGCCGAGCGCACCGCCGACCCGGCCGGCGCACAGGGCTTTGCCATCACGCGGGAGATGGCGCGCTGGCTCGCGCTGTGGATGGCCTTCGACGACATCGTGCGGGTCGCCGCGCTCAAGGGCCGCGCAAGCCGCGCGCAGCGCGTGCGGCAGGAGGTGCGCGCCGGCGACGACGACATCGTGAAGGTCTACGACCACTTCAAGCCCGGCGCGGCGGAATTCGCGGCGCTGCTGCCGCCTTCGCTCTCGCGCCGCGTCACGGCCTGGGACCGGGCCCGCCAGGCGCGCGGCCGGGAGCCGTGGGCGCTGCCGCTGAAGGTGGGCAGCCACTCGGTGTTCGGCATGGCCTCGCTGCGGCTGCTGGCGTCGCTGCGCTGGCTGCGCCGCCGGGGCAGCCGCTTCGCCGAGGAACAGGCGCTGATCGAGCGCTGGCTCGCGGCGGTGGAAGCCGGCACCTGCGAGGCCTGGGCGCTGGGGCACGAACTGGCGCTGTGCGGGCGGCTCATCAAGGGTTACGGCAGCACCAACGAGCGCGGCAAGCACAACCTGCTGCACGTCATCGACGCGCTGGCCGGCCGCACGGCCCTGCCGGCAACGGCGCGGGCCGCCGCGATCGCCGCGGCCCGCGAGGCGGCGCTGGCGGACGAAGGCGGCAAGGCGCTCGACGCCGCGCTGGCGGCGCACGGCGCGGCACCCCGGCCAGTGCAGGCGCAGCCCATCCGCTGGATGAAGCGGCCACCGCCCGCGAAGGCTTGAGGCGAGCCGACCGATGACCTTGCTGCTCAACGTGGACGACCACCGGCGCCGTGCGCGCCGTGTGCTGCCGCGCCTGGTGTTCGACTATGTCGACGGCGGCGCGGAAGACGAACGCTGCCTGCAGCGCAACCGCGACGCAATCGAAGCGCTGCCGCTCATTCCGGAATGCCTGCGCGACACCACCACGGTGGACACCGGCATCGAACTGTTCGGGCGCCGCTGGCGCGCGCCGTTCGCGGTCGCGCCCATCGGGCTGGCCGGGCTGGTACGGCCGCGCGCCGACGCCTTGCTGGCCGGAGCCGCGCAGGCTGCGCGCGTGCCCTTCATCCTCTCGACCGCATCGAACACCCGCATCGAGGACGTGCGCACCGCCGCGCCCGACGCCACGCTGTGGATGCAGCTCTACGTGATGGGCGAGCGCGCCATTGCCGAACGCATCGTGCGCCGCGCGCGCGCCGCGGGCTTCGAGGCGCTGGTGCTCACGGTGGACGTGCCGGTGAGCGGCCTGCGCGAACGCGACCTGCGACACGGCTTTCGCGTGCCGATGCGGCTCACGCCCGGCACACTGTTCGACATGGCGCGGCACCCGGCCTGGCTGCTGCGGCTTGCGCGCCACGGCATGCCGCGCTTCGAGAACCTGCTGCCCGATGAAGACGGCGCACCCGTCTCCGCGCAGACGCAGGCCGCGCTGCTCTCGCGCACCATGGACCGCGCGCTCACCTGGGAAAGCCTGGGCTGGCTGCGCAAGCTCTGGGACGGCCCGTTGCTCGTCAAGGGCCTGCTGGGCGCGGAAGACGCACGGCGTGCCGTGCGCCACGGCGCCGACGGCATCGTGGTCTCCAACCACGGCGGACGCCAGCTCGACGCCGCGCCAGCCAGCATCGCCGCCCTGCCCGCGATGGTCGACGCCGTGAACGGGCGGATCCCCGTGCTCATGGACGGGGGCATCCGGCGCGGAAGCGACATCGTGAAGGCGCTCGCGCTCGGCGCGCGCGGAGTGCTGGTCGGGCGCGCCCCGGTCTACGGACTGGCGTGCGACGGCGGGCGCGGTGCGCTGTCGGTGCTGCAGATGCTCATCCAGGAGACCGAACGCACGATGACCCTGCTGGGCGCCACGCAGGTGCGCGAGCTCGGCCCGCATCACGTGGACAGGCCTTCGCCGCGTTCGCCCGACGAACAGGAAGGCGTGCCAACGCGACCCAAGGAAAACACGCACGGGAAACCCTCCATTTACCCCGCGCGCGCGACTGCCTAGATTGCTCAACCCAGACGAACACATAACGAAGGAGACCATGACAATCGCCCACCGCCCCCACCGCACGGCACTGGCCCCGGCCGCCGTCGCCATCGCCGCCGCCCTTGCGCTCTGCACGCCCGCCGCGCAGGCACAGGACAAACCCGTGCAGCTCAAGCTGTCGAGCTGGGTGCCCGCGCAGCATCCGCTCAACCCCGCGCTGCAGGCGTGGGCCGACGACATCAAGAAGGAGTCCGGCGGCACCATCACCGCGATCCTGTTTCCGTCGGAGCAGCTCGGCAAGGCCTTCGACCACTACGACATGGCGCGCGACGGCATCGCCGACTTCTCCTACGTGAACCCCGGCTACCAGCCCGGCCGGTTTCCGGTGATGGCCGGCGCGTCGCTGCCCTTCCTGTTCGCCAACGGCAAGGAAGGCTCGGCCGCCATCGACGCCTGGTACCGCAACTACGCGGCCAAGGAAATGAAGGACGTGAAGTACTGCTTCGCCTTCGTGCATGACCCCGGCACCTTCCATTCGCGCAAGAAGATCACCGTGCCCGGCGACGTCAAGGGCCTGAAGGTGCGCCCGGCCACCAGCACCGTGGGCCAGCTCATCACCTCGCTGGGCGGCACCAACGTGCAGGCCTCGGCGCCCGAGTCGCGCGACATGCTGGAGCGCGGCGTGGCCGACGCCATCACCTTCCCGTGGGGCTCCATCGGCCTGTTCGGCATCGACAAGGTCGTGAAGTACCACATGGATGCGCCGCTGTACGTCACCCCCTTCGTGTGGGTCATGAACAAAGGCAAGTACGACGCCATGTCCACCGCGCAGAAGAAGGTGATCGACGACCACTGCACCAGCGAATGGGCGCAGAAGGTGGCCGGGCCTTGGGCCGACTTCGAGTTCGCCGGCCACGCCAAGATGGCGGCGCTTTCGGGCCACGAGATCTACAAGCTCACGCCGGAGCAGCTCGACGCATGGCGCAAGGCCGCGGCGCCCTCGGAAGCGCAGTGGGCCGAGAGCGTGAAGAAGGTCGGCGAAGACCCGAAGGCGGTGATGGATGCGTTGAAGGCCAGCCTTGCCAAGTACAAGTCGGCGCTCTGAGCGATGGCTACCCGGTCCGCCAGCTACATGGACCGCGCGATCAATACGATTGAATGGCTCGCCGCCGTTTTTGTAGGGATCGTCGCGCTCAACATCTTCGTGGCCGTGGTGCTGCGCAAGTTCTTCGACACCTCGATCCCCGACGCCTACGACTTCGGCCGCATGCTGCTGGGGATCCTGATCTTCTGGGGCATCGCGGCCACCAGCTACCGCGGCGGCCACATCACGGTCGACCTCGTGTGGACGGCGGCGGGCCCGCGCATGAAGCGCGCGATCGACGTGTTCGCCACGCTGGTGCTGCTGTTCGTGGTGGCGGTGCAGACCGCCATGCTGTTCGACAAGGTGCGCGGCACCTACGTCGACAACGTGCAGACCTATGACCTGAACATTCCGACCTGGCCGTTCTATGCCGTGGCCTGGGCCGGCGACGTGTGCGCGGTGCTGCTGATCGCGATCCGCACCTACCGGCTGATATTTCACCCCGAGCAACTCGAAGAAGTTCACGCAGAACAGAAGGCGGACGAATGAGCCCCGATGCAGTGGCAGTGCTGGGCTTCGTCGCCCTGTTCGTATTGATGTTGTTGCGCGTGCCGGTGGGCATGGCGATGGGCCTGGTGGGCGTGACCGGCTACAGCTACCTCGTGGGCCCCGGGCCGGCGCTGAAGCTGGTCGGCCAGACCTCGATGCGCACCGTGACCGACTACACCTTCGGCGTGATCCCGATGTTCATGCTGATGGGCGCGCTGGTGTCGGTGTCGGGCGTGAGCCGCGAGCTCTTCAAGGCCGCCAACTCGATGATCGGCCACCTGCGCGGCGGCCTCGGCGTGGCCACCGTGGTGGCATGCGGCGGCTTCGCGGCCATCTGCGGCTCGTCGGTGGCCACGGCCGCCACCTTCTCCGCGGTGGCGTATCCGGAGATGCGGCGCTTCAACTACCCGCAGTCGTTCTCCACCGGCGTGATTGCCGCGGGCGGCACGCTGGGCGCGATCCTGCCGCCATCGACCGTGCTGGCCGTGTACGCCATCCTCACGCAGCAGGACATCGGCAAGCTGTTCATGGCGGGCATCGTGCCCGGCATCCTGGCGATGGCGATGTACGTGCTGACCATCGCGATCATCGTCAAGCTGCGGCCCGACTGGCTGCCCGGCGGCGAGGTCAAGCCGTGGTCGGAACGCGTGAAGGACCTGAAGAATGTGTGGGCGCCGCTGGTGCTGTTCGTGTTCGTGATCGGCGGCCTGTACGGCGGCTTCTTCACGCCGACCGAGGCGGGCGGCGTGGGTGCGAGCGGTGCGTTCATCCTCGGGCTGGTTCGGCGCAAGCTCGACGGCCCGAAGATCCGCGAGGCGCTGCTGTCGGCCACGCGCACGGCTGCGGCGGTGTTCACTGTGCTGATCGGCGCGCTGCTGTTCGGCTACTTCCTCACCATCACGCAAAGCCCGCAGAAGCTCACCGAGTTCCTCACCGGCCTGGGCATCGGCCGCTACGGCGTGCTCGCACTCATCATGCTGATGTACCTGGTGCTCGGCTGCCTGATGGACGCGATGGCGATGATCATCCTGACCGTGCCCATCATCTACCCGGTGATCGTGCACCTGGGCTTCGACCCCATCTGGTTCGGCGTGATCATCGTGATGACGGTGGAGCTGGGGCTGATCCATCCACCGGTGGGCATGAACGTGTTCGTCATCAAGAGCGTGGTGAAGGACGTGAGCTTCACCACCATCTTCAAGGGCGTGCTGCCGTTCATCGTGACCGACATCGTGCGCCTGGTGATCCTGATCGCGTTCCCGATCATTGCCTTGTGGCTCCCGACGAGAATGGGCTGATGAGCAACAGCAACAACCTCAAGGAAGTCGTCTACACCGCGCGCGTCGAGTTCGGCGACTGCGACCCCGCCGGCATCGTCTGGTTTCCCAACTTCTTCCGCTGGATCGACGCGGCCTCGCGGCACTTCTTCGCCGAGTGCGGCGTGCCGCGCTGGGAAGAAACCACGCAGACGCTGGGCGTGATCGGCACGCCGCTGGTCGACACGCACACGCGCTTCGTCAAGGCCGCAAGCTACGGCGACACGCTGCAGATCGCGGTGCGCATCAAGGAATGGCGCGAGAAGAGCTTCGTGCAGACCTATCGCGTCACGCGCGGCGACGACCTGATCCTCGAGTGCGAGGAGGTAAGGATCTTCGCGGCGAAGCGTGAAGGCGGCGGGATCCGGGCGGTGCAGATTCCGCCCTCGATCCGGGTGCTCTGCGAATAGGCCTCGCCTGATAGAGCCGCAGAGGGAAGCTGGCGAAAACCAGTGAAACTTTGGGGCTCCCCAATGGAGCGAGGACACATGTCGATCAAAACCGTTCTCTACCGACCGCGACGGCGGCATTGGTGTGCGGATGCGCCACACCACAAAGAGGGTACTCAGGCCACAGTGGGCCTGATGCCGACGTGGTGGCGATCACGGGCGACCTGCCCGCCTTCCAGTGCGGCGCGATCCGTGACCTGCCGGACCCTACGACGGGCACGCCGCTGGAAGCGTTTACCGTCACGCCAGCAGCCTTTGAGGCAGTGATGGCAATGCGCCCGCAAGCCACCTGCTCAAGCGCACGCGCATCCGGCTTGCAACCGGCAGCACGACGCCAATGATCAAGGACAAAGCCTGACTGATCAGCTCCTCAGGCAAAGCGAAAACTTGTACTTGCGCGTTGGGTTTACTTGTTTTCGGTTATTTACCAGCGCTCAGCCATACGTAAGCTCCAAAACATACAGAGCAATCCAGCGATCAGAAGCAGGACCTTTGTCCTTTGAGAGGTAATTCATGTCAACGCGTCTTTACCTGGTTCTCATTGAACAACATGACACAGCGATTTGGGACAACCAAGTTCGCCTGATGGTCAAGCATCGTGCGGTAACGCATGTCAACTATGAATGCCGTGTCAACATTACCGGGGGATTTCTCGAGCTCATGCTAAGCCATCGCTATGACCTCTATAAGCCCATGATCGGTAAAAGAGACGATTTGTATTGGCTCAAGCTGTACATACCAATACTGATGGCGGACGAAGCTGGAAAGCTCATCACTCGAGGGCACGGGGGATTGAAGTCCTATGGAACCATGGGCCCTGAATGCTTCGCCGATTTTCTTATCGACATGGGTTTGAACAAAGATATAACAATCGACATGACGGGCTGTAGCCTCGCCCGCGGGCCGAATGTTGCCGACACTGCGGTGCATGCAAACACCGCCGCAGCTGTCGGGGCGGGTTCCTATGCACAGCGCTTTCAACGAGCGCTTTTCCAAAAGCGCGGATTGCGATGCAGGGTCCACGCCCGCACTTTCACTTTCACGATCAATGCAGCAGGCCGCAAGGAGACCAGGGATCCCATGACTGGCGCATGGGTCCATAAGGCGCCACATTCCAAGATCATCTTCACCATCAATACTGGAGGCCACCAAGAGATGGAATATGCCGAGGAGGAATACGACGCTTATGGACTAGCGAGGTTGTTTGCATGAGCGCGTTGCTGGGTCTCGGAGACGTTTCCTAGCCGACGGCAGGTGAGCGAGCTGGCACTTCGGCCCGCAGCTTTGCGAGCAGGCCATCGACGCCATGGTCGATCAGGTCGAAGACTTCGACGAAGTCTTTCTGCCCGCCGTACCAGGGGTCGGGCACGTCGCCATCGACGCCGTCAGCGAACTCCGTGAACAGATGGATCTTGCCCTCCGTGCCCGCAGGCGCGAGCCTGCGCAGCGCGGCGCAATGCTGGGCCGTCATGCCAATGATCAGGTCGAAGCGCTCGAAGTCGGCCTTGCGCACCTGACGCGCGCGGTGCGCATGCATCTCGATGCCGCGGCGCCTGGCCTCGGCCACCGAGCGCGGGTCGGGCGGGTTGCCGCGCTCCTCGTCGGAGATGGCGGCGCTGTCGACATCGACATCGAAGCCGGCCGCGCGGGCCTTGTGCATGAGGAGTACGTGGGCCGTGGGGGAGCGGCAGATGTTGCCGGTACAGACGAACAGAATCGAAGGATTTTTCAATTGGGGCAAGAAGGTCGGTGGAACCGCATTTTCGTCCCACGGGGAAAGAGCACCTCCAGCGCCCGACGGGACCCGCGACCGCCCTCGCGATCTGCGTCGCCGCAGTAGGATGGAACGATGCCCCTGCATCGCCCCCTGCACATCGCCGCCCTGTTCTGCACCGCCGCCCTTCTGGCGGCCTGTGCGACCCCAGCAGATCGCGGCGCAGCAACCGCACGGCATGCCATGGCCGCCACGGATCGCGAAGGCGGTGGAGCTGCGCTGGCGTCCAGGGCCCCGGTCGCAGACCTCTCGCCGGCCCAGGCGCTGGCCCCTGAGGCGCAGGGTGCCCGGGTACGCTGGAGCGGCGGAATCAGCGCCATCGAGTCGCGTGAAGGCGCTCGCCAGTGCTTCACCCTGCTGCATGCCACTTTCGATGCACAAGGCGTGCTGCAGTGGCCGCGCGATGCGCAGAATTTCGTCGCCTGCGGCCCGGGACGTTATGACCGGGAACTGGTGGCCCAGTTCACGCTGGTGAGCCTCGAAGGCCGTGTGAGCGGGCAACAGGTGCTTCTGGACAAGCCGGTTCCCGTGATGGAGATCGATGCGCTGTATCGACACTCCGACTGCGCACAGGGCAGCGAGAAGAGTCCCGAGTGCTACGCGGGTTATCTGCGACCTCAAAGTCCTTAGCACCCTGCCGCGAGGCATCCGCCAAGCTGCGCAGAGATCGATAGCGTCCAGGTGCGCGCAGCGGACGCCAGAAGACTACAAGCGCACAGGTTGCCGGCCTTCATTCCGGGCCGCGTCGAACGGCGCGCGCTGGATATGCTGAGGCCGCGCGCTCCAGCCAACGACGTACAGAGCGCGAAACAACTCTTTGGAGGTCAGGTGAGGAAAAACCCTTTGGTACTGCTTGTGGTCGGCGTGATCCTTCTGATTGCAGGTGCGATGCTTACTTTCGGGGGCACGGCGCCAGCGGCTGATGCCGCGACGGTGGCGAAATGCCAGGAGCGCATGAAAGATCAGGGCGCGGAGATGCTCGGGCGATGCAAGGAGTCGGCATTCGCTACGGCCATGACGGCGACCGATGCCAATGCCGCGGCCCGTGCCATCAGCGCGAGCAACAACAGCGAGATCGGAGGCAATGCCCTCGGCATGTTCCTGCTGGGCCTGGGGCTCGTCTTGGCGGTGGCGGGCGGTCTGGCATGGAGAAGGCGAGCGGCGACGGCATAGAGGTGCCCGGAGGGCCCTGTGCGGATCGCCACCCGATCGAGAGAAGCCCCTTGCGCATTGCGTGAAGCCAATCCCGAAGGTTGACGCATCCATGATGCGGTGCAACAATCGTGAAATCTTCATTTCGGAGCCCCGTGCGTGGACAGTGCCAGTTGGATCAGTGACAAGACGCGTGCCTCGGCAGGCGTGACACTCCAGGCTCTCTAGCGCAGGCTTACCGCGCTGTGGCCGCCGTGCACGCAGCGTGACCCCCTTGCCCTCGCGGCAAGCGGTTCTCTCCTCCCGATACCCGCCCCTCTCGTCACTGGCTTTTTCAGTCAGCTTGCGTGCGTCCGTGCGCGAGGCCCTTCAACGCGAAGGAGCCTTGTCATGCGTCATCTCGAACTTCGTCAGCAGCCGCTGCAACAGCAGCAGGCGCAGCCGCGGACGCAGCACAGCGGCGGCACGCCTGCGAGTGCCACCGCGCCTCGCATCGACGACACGCTGGACCAGGCCGCCGCGCTCTGGACCACCCGCCGCATCCGCAGCTGCCTGGTGCTGCTCGATCCATCCGCTCGCCCGGCGCACCGCTGAAGCCCGCGCGCACCCCGCCCCATTCACGCACGCAGACGAAGGAGGCCCCCATGGACCCAGCCCCTCATTTGCGCCCCTGCGCGCCCCGTCCATTGTTCCGATCGATTGCCAGCCAGAGAGAGTGCAGCGCGCCTTGCTGCGAAGGAATAGTCACGCCTGATTGACCGAGGCGTGCGCTTTTCTTTCCTTCACGGCCCGCGCTGCCGCCGTGAAGGAGAGAAAAAATGAAAAACGTCCTGAAGTCCTTTTTCGAGAGCTTCCTGCGCAGCCGCCACATGCTGCATCACTTCGAGCGCTGGCAGACGCTGCTGGGCTCGAAACCCGCCGCCGCCGGCTCGGCCAGCATGCCGGCCGACATCGCCAAGGCTCTGAGCGCCGCCTCGCGCACCGACGCCGGCGAAATGCTGGTCAGGCTCCACAGTTCGCCGCGCGGCCTCAGTGAAGGCCATGCGCAGGTGCTGCGCAAGCGCCTGGGCAGCAACGAGGTCCGCCACGAGCAGCCGCTGCCCTGGTGGCAGCACCTGTGGCAGTGCTACCGCAATCCGTTCAACCTGCTGTTGACGGTGCTGGCGCTGATCTCCTACGCCACCGACGACATGAAGGCCGCGCTCGTCATCGGCAGCATGGTGGTGCTGTCGACGGTGCTGCGCTTCCTGCAGGAATCGCGCTCCAACAAGGCGGCCGAGCGCCTCAAGGCGATGGTGAGCAACACCGCGACGGTGCTGCGGCCCGCGCCGGGCCAGAAGGCAGGATCGGCCGGCGACGAAGGCTTCGATGCCACGCACGCCGGCACGCTGCGCGTCGAGGTGCCGATGCGCGACCTGGTGCCGGGCGACGTGATTGCGCTGTCGGCCGGCGACATGATCCCGGCCGACTGCCGCCTGCTCACCGCCAAGGACCTGTTCATCAGCCAGTCCGCGCTCACGGGCGAGGCCATGCCGGTCGAGAAGTTCGTCGCCGACTGCGGCGCGCACGACGCCGGCGTGCTCGAACGCGAGAACCTGCTCTTCATGGGCACCAACGTGATCAGCGGTACCGCCACCGCGTTGATCGTGCACACGGGCGACCGCACCTTCTTCGGCGCACTCGCGCAACGCGTGACCGCCACCGACCGCGGCACCAGTGCGTTCCAGGCCGGCATCAACCGCGTGAGCTGGGTGCTGATCCGCTTCATGCTGGTGATGGCGCCGCTGGTGCTGGTGATAAACGGCGTGGCCAAGGGCGACTGGTGGGAGGCGGCGCTGTTCGCGCTGTCGATCGCGGTCGGCCTCACGCCCGAGATGCTGCCGATGATCGTGACCGCCACGCTGGCCAAGGGCGCGGTCGTGATGTCGCGCCAGAAGGTGATCGTCAAAAGGCTCGAGGCCATCCACAACTTCGGCGCAATGGACGTGCTGTGCACCGACAAGACCGGCACGCTGACGCAGGACCGCATCGTGCTCGAGCGCCACACCAATGCCTGGGGCGAAGGCTCGGACCACGTGCTGCAGCTCGCCTATCTCAACAGCTTTCACCAGACGGGCCTGAAGAACCTGCTCGACAAGGCCGTGCTGAGCCATGCAGAGATGCAGCTCGAGACGCGCCTTCAGACCGGCTACCGCAAGATCGACGAGGTGCCCTTCGACTTCTCGCGCCGCCGCATGTCGGTGGTGGTGGCCAACGGCGGCAGCGAGCACCTGCTGGTCTGCAAGGGTGCGCTGGAAGAGATCCTGTCGGTGTGCACGTCGGTGGAACGCGGCGCCGAGGTGCTGGCGCTCGATGAAGAGGTGCTCGCGCGCATCCATCGCGTGGCGTCGGAACTCAACGCGCAGGGCCTGCGCGTGGTGGCGGTGGCAAGCCGCGCGCTGAAGCTCGAGGCGCAGAAGCCGGCATACGGCGTGGCCGACGAGTCGGGCCTCACGCTGCTGGGCTATGTGGCGTTCCTCGACCCGCCGAAGGAATCGACCGCGCCCGCGCTGCGCGCGCTGGCCGAGCATGGCGTGGCGGTGAAGGTGCTGACGGGCGACAACGAGCTGGTGACGCGCAAGGTCTGCGGCGACGTGGGCATCGAGGCCGGCCGCATGGTGCTCGGCCGCGAGATCGAGGACATGAGCGACGCCGACCTGCGCGTGCTGGTCGAACGGCACCAGGTGTTCGCCAAGCTCACGCCGGCGCACAAGGAGCGCATCGTGCACGCGCTGCACGCCAACGGGCACGTGGTCGGTTTCATGGGCGACGGCATCAACGACGCACCGGCGCTGCGTGCCGCGGACATCGGCATTTCGGTGGACGGCGCGGTGGACGTGGCGAAGGAATCGGCCGACATCATCCTGCTGGAGAAGAGCCTGATGGTGCTGGAGCAAGGCGTGATCGAGGGGCGCCGCACTTTCGCGAACATGCTCAAGTACATCAAGATCACGGCAAGCTCGAACTT